>NZ_JCANTR010000002.1:0-409467 GCF_059568575.1 Flavisolibacter ginsengiterrae DSM 18136 | reverse complement strand
CCAGGGTGCATCAGAAAAATAATATACACCACCAATATTATTGAGAACATCAATAGGATCATAAGAAAGTACACAAAGACAAAATGCAGCCTGCCCAACGATCAGGCAGTAGAAAAGGTAGTGTACCTGGCACTGATGCAAATAGCCAAAAAATGGAGCCAGCCCCAGGATGACTGGGCCACCATGCTGGTAAACTTTATTGATATATTCGGTCAGGAAAGATGTGATGTTGAAGTATAAACCCTTTGCACAGTTATCTAAACTGGATAGAAAACCAGCTTACACAGATAAGTTAACACTCTCCCGGCTTCCGGCTGTCATCTCCCGATATTATCCCATCCATGAGCCATAGATGTCCCGAGGATAAGCCGACTCTATAAGAGTCGGGATATCGTCGGGATATCCTCGGGATATCTTCGGGACATCTATGGGATATCATTACACCAGGTTGGCTTTTACAATAGCTGAAAATGGCATTTACTATGGTTGAAGTTTACTTTGAGTTAGAGGTTATTATAGTAAGCGTAAGCCCAATGCATATTTCTGAAGGGAATGGTGGCATGCTAAAGCAGGATTCAGCATAAAGGTCTTAAAAATGGGAGGTTAGCGATCCTGAGTAAACTTATGTAACTGGCCTGGATTACAATAGATTTAAAATCAAAAGCATTGCGTTTTTAATATTTCTGGATTGACATTAATGATGGGCTTATGCTAATCTGAAAACATAAAAAACGCAATGGCATGTTATTGATCCTGTGACTGTAAGAATATTTTTTAGTGTGATTGTGTTCGTGAGGTTAGTAGTGTAAATTAGCGTGTTATAGGCAATACAATGGCAATCGTTCCGAATAATAGAGTTTATCCATTCAGGCTTTGGCTGCTGACCACAATGATTGTTGGTCCAGTTTTACTTGGACTTGGAAGTGCATTGTACGACGCTAGCCACTTTAAGAACTCAGCGAATATTGCTGTCATTTTCTTGTTTATCCCATTCGGAATAGCATTTTCGATACCAACGTTTATGGTAGTTTGGTTGGCGCATTCATCATTAACGAGAAAGCTTTCTCCTGTATTATTGAAGTGGTTACTGGTATTTTTTGCAGTCATTGGAGTATTTGTAACATTTTCACTTATTGGCGGTTCTATAGCGAGAACCTACAGTCTATTTTATGCTGCGGCTGTTATTGTCTCAGGTTTGATTTTGCGGGGGTGGAAATCGTGACAGTACTGCCTATAACATGAGTTGCCAATATACCGGCTGAAGAACAAATGCTAAACAAAATAACCTTATTGAACTATTGTAATAAATTTAAGCTGACGGAATGCTAATGCCGATACATCGGCAAGCTCCGTTCCGTTGTGTGCTATGCGAAACGACACAAAACTGGTTCAATAATCTAGGATATGAATAGGGATGACCTTTTTACAAGAATTACGGTTAAGCGTTTTCATGAACCCTTTCGCTTGCAGATAATCAACTCCTGATTGTTTTTGTCTGATATTTCGGTGGGGCGCAAACCAGGCGGTGCGACGACTATCTTCAGTGAATCTCCGTCCAACTCATAAGCAACACTGACAGGCGCTGAATTGGTAAGCGTTTCGACTGGCTGAATAATAATCAACTTGAGGTTGCCGGTCGTGTCCAACTTGAATGAATATTTCACCTCCTTTCCAGTCTCGTCTGTGAAGGTAAGTTTATCTCCTTTGAAGGCATACAGGTAAGACACATTCTTTTTGATGCCGTTTTGGCTTTCTGTCTGCGCCAACCAGACGCCTTGCAGGTTTGCTTGGTCGGTAGGTTTTGCCGCATCTCCAGCGACGCCACATGACAAAGCGCAAACAAGAACCGATATAATGAGGCTGGTCTTCATGATGTCATGTAAAATAATGAGATTAAGGTAAAATCCAAACTGGTAAGGTACGAGCAACCCACAGGACACAATGGAGGCAGCACTACACACAGTAGACAACAGCACACAACAAAAGTATTTGCAAAAGCTGGGCTAGACATTTTTACATAAGCTATGTGCAAGCATTAGCAGCGGCTCGGGCTGGACATTAATTGTTCTGATTTGATTTGTAACTTCAACAACATATTTATAAATGGGCATTTGTGCCAAGCTGGATAATCAATGCATTCCCTGCTTTCCCAAATACTCGAACGTTGCCTGTAAGCTTATGAGACCGTTCATAATTATCATATCACTTTTCTTAACATCTTGCGTTAGTCCTTTTAATGACAAACAAAAGGTGGACAAAGACAATGTTGATTATGTGGAAATTCGCAAACAGTTTGACACGGTTTCATTACCCTTGACAAATGACCAAATTGCTGACTTTATTGACAACTGGAATAGTTCAACCCCCAAAGGACCTTATAAATTTTTGCCAGAATACTCTTTTACAATTCACTTCAAAGGTGACAGTTCCCTTTCCTACAGGACAAGTAGCGACTTAATTAAGCAAAGAAGTGATTGGGCATATTCTTTTGGCGACAAAGAATACTTCAAAAACATTTGGCTTAAACAAGCTGGCTTGACAGACAACTATTTTGAGTATTTTCCAACATATTTTGTGAACGACAAGTTTTCTCAAGACAAAAATCCTCTTACAGAGAAACATCTTAACTCAATAAAGCAAGTATTGACTTATTACAAGCATAAATGGAAAGACATTAGAGGACAGATTTTTTATGAAAATAAAATTGACACTGAACTACTTTGGAATTATACGACAAAAGCAAATGACAGTATCTGGCTTTCATCACACAGGTGACGAAAGCTAGCAGGTAACAGGCGGTTTGGCAATATGGCTGAGCGACGAATATATTCTCAACTTTTAATTTCGCTACTCAGCTTCAGTTCCAACCGCTGACACCAGTTTTTCTGCAATAGCGGCTGATTAATAAGCGCTGAAGGACAGACATTATTGAACTTTAGTAATAAATTTAAACTGACGAAACACAGAATTCCGCTACTGACAGCAAGCTGTTAACCGTTAACGGTAAGTAGAACCTGGCAGCCGGTGCAGCAGCGTGTTTTTATTCTATGCGCAATTTTATATTCGTGGGGAGAAGGGTAGCCAGGAGGTAACTCACTAAGAAACGGTGCTGCATTGGAAAGGTATGTACACTTGAACCATACCGCGAGTCCGCTGCGTCGCGTATGAAGAAAGATACCCGGCCTTTGAACCGGGCTCTCTGCGTTTTGATCTTACCGTGCTTTTTTCTTTGGATCCGCTTTCTTCTGTGCTGAGCTTTTCTTTTTAGTAGGCTTATTCTTTTTGGGTTCAGCTGTCTTTTTTGGCATACAATTTAAATTTAAGGTTAGTGAATTATTTACTCATAGCTGCAGCGTATTTCTGCCGTTCTTCAAGTTTGTCCTTTTAGAAGCGGCAAATGTACAGCCTGAATAAGCAAATAAAGATATGCCTATAAGGGTGAATCCGATATTTGATCAAGGTTAGCCGCTAGGACATAGTTTAAATCTTTACACGCCGTTGAAAGTGTTCTGATTAAGAAATATGTATAAGCTAAGTACTCTCCATTTACAATATGCTTCCCATAAGACCCGTTGGGTGAGTAAATATAGGTGTTAGAGATTTGCAAAATCACCACAACGGAGTGAAATGTATCTACAGATATATTACGACTATATTATGACACCTGAAGGCTTAGATACATTCTTCATCACAAAAGATTACATATTTGCTATAATTAAATACCATGGCGATGGAAATTGAAATCATTACCGCACCTTTTCAATTAGACATATACGGTTTTGGGGGATTTGCAACAAACAAAGATTATGCAGGTACTGCCTTTAGGTTGAGCGGTAAAATGTGGGACCTTATCAAAACCAGGAACATAAAAAATAAGGGAAAGAATATTTGGGTTTATGAATCTTCTGACAAAGTTTTTGCCGGTGTTGAACTAGACAATCCAATTGATAATTACCATGGCCTTGAGGTGATGAAGATCAGCATTGGAAAATATGCTTATCACAAGCATATCGGAAGCTATAAGTTAATAAAACAGGTGGGGCGAAATATGACAAATGAGCTAACCAAACAGGGATATGAAATTATACTGCCCTATATTGAAATCTATGGTCATTGGACAAGCGACGAAAGCAAATTAGAAACATCACTATTAATGTGTTTAAGATAAGATTGACCTTGAATGCTACAGACTATGAGTGCATAAATACGTCATGGAACCAATGCATAGGGTAAAATGTGGTGCTAACTAAATACCAACCTTAGAAAAGCTGTCCTGTATAGAAATGTTATTGAAAGAAATATCAGAACTAATTATATAACTGAATCAAAGAGTTATTTGTCTTGACCCTGGAGCCTGGTAAGCGCCAATTCCGGAACAGCAGTAACCTTCCTGGTTGAATAATCGAAACACACTATGCCTGTTTTGGCTACAGCTACCAGTTTGTTGTTATCGGAATCGGTCATTTGATAAAAGATGTCAAATCCTACCCTCGTGAATTCACCTGCAGTAACCATGACCGTTATTGAACTTCCATAAAATACTTCTGATCTGAATTCAATGGCCACATCACTCATAATGAGACTGGTGCCGGCAAAATCCAGTTCGCTAAATCCGGATTGCTTAAGAAACTGAACCCTTGCTTCATGTATAAGGCTTAAGATGCTGTCGTTGCCAACATGTCCGCCATAATTGAGATCGGTGATCCGTATGGGAATAATGGTAGAAAAAGAAAACCTTTCGGGAACTGAGATGCGGATACGGGCCATGGAGGAAAATTACTGGTTTTCCTTTAGGTTTTTTAAAATTTCCAGTACTCCTGTAAAGTCAGTATTTAAAGAAGTGGAAGCCAGTTTTTCCTGGAGTTCTAACATTTGTTCTTTGCAAAGCACATCTTCCCTTACACAGGTAATAAAATCAAACAACTTTTTGGGTAATTTCATTGCATTGCCTTCATTGTCGCTGTAAACCATGTATTTATCTGAAGCCGGGTAATTGGATACAGTTTGTTTGCGTTCTGCTGTCTTAGGAATAAAATTCGCAGCTAAAAGTACATTTCCCAATTGCGTATCGGGCCTGATCCTGCTGATAACCGACCTGTTTTCTTTATGGCTAGTTAGAATTGGATCTGCATGTTCCAATGTAGAAGAGGAGGGTTCATTTGAAACGGCAACATTATTTGGCGGATCAACCTTTTTGGCTTCTGTATCAGCCGGGATCTTAATGGCTGCATTTGTGCCTGAGATGACAGGACTACTATTCCGGTTGCCTGTCATCAGCCCGGCTCCTAATATAAAGGCTGATAGGATGACGGCTGCAGCTACATATTGTATTATTCTCTTCCTGGAAAAGGGTACTACTTTGGCCCCCGCAGCCTTATCCAAAACTGCACTGATCTTTGACCAGCTGTCCATAGGAGGGGTCTCTTCGTATTGGTAAAGGGAATTGGCAAAGCCGGTAAGCCCAGTTGTTTCATCCAAAGCTTTGGCTATAGCATCCCAGGTTTTGGCTGGCGGTTCAGGAGCATATTCTGATAATTTCTTTTGAAGCTCTTTGCTCATGATCATTGAACTCTTTTTCTTCTTTCTATAAATTGCTTCACCATATCCTGCAAAATCTGTTTGGCCCTGGATAATTGAGATTTGCTTGTGCCCTCGCTTATTCCTAATGCTTCTGCTATTTGTTTATGCGAATAACCTTCTATCACATACATATTGAAAACAGTACGATAACCGGGAGATAACTGCTGAACCAACTGGATAATATCCTTTTCCTCAAGCTTATCCAATACAGAGAGGTATTTTCCTTCCACTGTATCTTCTTCATATTCAGTTATAGGTTGCAGGTAAATCTTCTTCCTGTAGTGCTCAATCGCCGTATTGACAAAGATCCTGCGTATCCAGCCTTCAAAAGAACCATCCCCGCGGAAACTGCCTATTTTATTAAATACCTTGATAAAGCCTTCCTGTAAAACATCCTCAGCTTCTTCTGCACTTCCGGCATACCGTAAGCAAACGCCATACATTTTGGAAGCAAAGCGCTGGTACAACTCTTGTTGCATCTTTCTTTCACCGCGCATGCATCCCTCAATTAAGTCGCTATCACTGATGGTATGGTTGCTTGTGTCGCTCAATTATTATCTTTTATGCTTAACTGTTTCAAAAATGCTACCAATGCAGCTACAGCCTTGCCCCTGTGGCTGTAGGTATTTTTTTCCTCCATGCTCATATCTGCAAAGCTCTTATCTGAACCAGCGGGCATAAATACAGGGTCATAGCCAAATCCTTCTGTGCCTTTTCTTTCAGTGAGGATTGTGCCTTCACAAATTCCCTCAAAATAATGTTCCTCACCCTGGAGTATCAGGCAAATAACTGCCCTGAATCTTGCCGAACGGTCCTGAACTGATTCCATCTTTTGAAGCAGCTTATCAATATTCTTTTCAAAGGACCTGCCTTCTCCTGCGTAGCGGGCACTGTGTACACCCGGCTCATTATTAAGGGCATTTACTTCAAGACCGGTATCATCACTAAAACAATTGTTATGCGTAAGGGCATATACTGTCCTGGCTTTTTCAGCGGCGTTATCCTGGAGTGTATCATGGGGCTCTGGTATATCGCCCACAATGCCTGCCTCTTTTAGTGTAATTACAGTAAAATGACTGGGAAGTAATGCCCGGATCTCTTCAGTTTTATGGCTATTGTTGGTAGCGAAAATTAATCTCATTCTTTAGGGTTAGATTCCAAACAGGGTTTTCAGGCTGTTCCACAACTTTAGTTTCAAAGCTTTATCAGCTTCCAGTTCCTGCAATGTAGGACTAAATAAATAGGTTTTACCATTGAAGCCCTGTATTTGGAACTGGGGGAAATTAATGGGAAGGTCAATGGATAATGGGCTCATTCCAAAGAGAATAACAATTTTAGGCTCAAGCGTTTGCAGGCTTTCTTCGATCCTGTTTTCGGGAATCGCATGGATATTTACTATAGCAACATCGGCCAGGCTAAGCCGGCAGGCAGAAAGAATATTGGTCAGGAAATTGAGCTCGTTATCTGCAAGGTAGGGCAGGGAAGGATTGTCTATTAACAAGGCAATGTGCTTGGCGTTTTTCCCCAAATATTTTATTCCCTGGTAGTCAGGCACAGTGGTTGTACTATCAGGTTGAATAAGAACATCATGATACAGATCTGTTAATAAACTTGTGTTCAATTTTATATGATTCAGACTCATGTTAACTTTAATCAGGTTTTAATGTACCCTTTTTTTGTTTCTTTGCTGCGCTAAATTAATTTATTATGATTGCTACTATGGATATTGCTACAACAAAGGTTGAAAGAAGCAAGCTTCAGGACCTTAACCTTGAAAACATTCCTTTCGGAAAGTATTTCAGTGATCACATGCTGGAAGCTGATTATGAAAATGGAGAATGGAAGAATATTGAGATCAAACCCTATCAGCCCCTGCTTTTAAGTCCTTCGCTTGCTGCCCTGCACTACGGACAGGCAATATTTGAAGGCATTAAAGCTTACAGAGGTGAAGATGGCGAAGCATATATATTCAGACCTCAGGATAATTACCGCAGGTTCAATGTTTCGGCAGAGAGAATGCAGATGCCGGAAGTTCCTGAAGAATTGTTCATTGATGGAATGAAGCAGTTAATAGACCTGGATAAGAAATGGATACCGGATATGAAGGATCATTCCCTTTACATTCGTCCCTTCATGTTCTCCTCCGATGAGATGATCGGTGTTCGTCCTTCTGAAAATTATAAATTTATTATCCTGTTAAGCCCCAGTGGTCCTTATTATAATGCGCCAATCAGGATTTATGTAGAAGAGCAATATGTACGTGCAGTGCCGGGTGGTGTAGGTTATGCCAAGGCAGCAGGTAATTATGGATCGTCCATGTATGCTACCGCCCAGGCTAAGAAAAAAGGTTATGACCAGGTGTTGTGGACAGATGCTTTCGAACATAAGTATGTGCAGGAGATAGGCACTATGAACGTGATCTTTATCATTGGCAATAAGGCCATTACACCAGACCTTGGCTCAGGAACCATCCTGGCAGGCGTGACAAGAGACAGTGCCCTCACCTTGCTGAAAGAAGCAGGATTTACTATCGAAGAAAGAGATTTAAGCATTGATGAGATCATAGAAGCCTATAAAGCGGGTATCTTATATGAAGTGTTTGGTACAGGTACTGCGGCTACCATTACTTATATTAAAGAGTTGAGATACAAGGACTTTGTGATGAATTTAGATACTGACCACTGGAAAACAGCACCAACCATTAAAAAATGGCTCACAGATATACGCGAAGGCAGAAGGGAGGATAAATATGGCTGGATGGTAAAGGTTTAAGTAGTTACCGCCACCTAAACAGTATTTAGATAGTATCTATATAATTTGGAATAAAGTCCCTGTAAAGGGGCTTTATTTGTTTTTAGGAAAGTTTTTTACAATTTAAATTTTCAAATTTTGGTTATTCACCCTCAGGTCTTTACCTTTGCCGTCCAAAATTTAAAGGTTCGTAATGCCTACTATTCAGCAATTAGTTCGTAAAGGAAGAGAGATCATTCGTGCAAAAAGCAAGTCAAGGGCTTTAGACAGCTGTCCGCAGCGTCGTGGTGTTTGTACCCGTGTGTATACCACTACTCCTAAAAAACCTAACTCCGCGCTGCGTAAAGTAGCAAAAGTTCGTTTGACCAATAAAGTTGAGGTGATCGCTTATATTCCAGGTGAAGGTCACAATTTGCAGGAACACTCTATCGTATTGATCCGTGGTGGTCGTGTAAAGGATTTACCAGGTGTACGTTACCATATTGTTCGTGGATCTTTGGATACTGCCGGTGTAAAAGACCGTAAGCAGAGCCGTTCCAAATATGGTACGAAAAAAGAGAAAGCCGGTGCAAAACCAGCAGCTAAAAAGTAATTATTTGTATAAACGACTGCAGCACAGAGTAAAGTTTTAATACTTGAAGACAATCTGCCGCTGTGGTGACTTAAAAATTAAAATTTCATGCGTAAAGCACAAGCCAAAAAACTTCCGTTAGCACCAGATCCTCGTTTTAACGATAAACTGGTTACCCGTTTTGTTAACAATATTATGTGGCAGGGCAAAAAAAGCGTTGCTTATGATATTTTCTACGATGCCGTTGATAAAGTAGCCAAGCAAACAGGAGAGGATGGCTACGAGATATGGAAAAGAGCTTTATCAAACGTTACACCTGCAGTTGAAGTGCGCAGCCGTCGTATTGGTGGTGCCACCTTCCAGATACCTTCAGAAGTTCGTGCCGACAGGAAAATTTCTTTAAGCATGAAATGGCTGATCCGTTACAGTCGTGAAAGAAATGGCCGTAGCATGGCTGATAAATTGGCCAATGAGATCGTAGCTGCTGCAAAAGGTGAAGGTGCTGCTTTCAAAAAGAAAGAAGATACCCATCGTATGGCTGAAGCTAACAAAGCCTTTGCCCACTTTAAAGTATAATTTTACCTCGTTAAGTATAAAAAAACCATCACCTGCAAAGTGATGGTTTTTTATTTGGTATCTGTTTAATTAAACATTATCACTGTTTTCCATTGATGAACCACCGGCAATGCCACTATCGAAAATATCTGTAGGCGTAGTAACAGCTTCAGGTGTCTGTGTTCCTGTGCTGATATCAGAACCCTGGTATTGACCAGAACCCGGGGTCATTGTGCTGTTGGTATTGTTGGCTGTGCTGCGGCTTCTGCTGCGGCTGCCACTTGAAGATGACCCGGTTTTGCCTGCAGCTTTGGTTCTTGAGCTTTTGCTTGCGGAAGTCATACCTCTTGAAGAAGAACTGCTTCTGCTGGCTGATGAGCTCCCTTTGCTTGCAGAAGATCCTCCGCGGCTGGCTGAAGAACGACTGGCTGATGAACCACCTTTAGATGCTGCAGTGCTTCTGCTGGAAGTGGAGCTACCCCTGCTGGCTGAAGAACCACCACGGCTTGAAGAACCTGTGCTGCGTGATGCACTACGGCCGGTTGAACTTTTAGAAGCAGTTTTTGAACCTCCACGGCTTGAAGACCCGCCACGGCTGGATGAACTACTTCTTCCTGATGATGAACCTCCACGTGATGATGCAGATTTTTTAGAAGCTGCACTACGGCTGGATGAGCTTTTTGCTGCTGACCTGCTGGCTCCGCCACGGCTTGCAGAAGACCTGGAAGCAGATTTTTTAGGAGCTGCCTTTTTAGGAGCCGCTTTTTTTGCTGCTGATTTTTTAGGAGCTGCTTTTTTACTTGCTACTTTTTTGGATGCTGCTTTTTTAGATGCTCCGCCCCTTGAAGCAGAGGACCTTGAGGATTTGGAGGCTGTTTTAGATGCTGTTCTACGACCAGAAGATGAGCCACCTCTTGAGGATGAGCTGCTGCGGCTGGCTGATTTAGATGCTCCTTTTTTGGAAGCTCCTTTTGAAGAAGATCTGCCGCCAGCGCTCTTGCTCGCCGATTTTTTAGGTGCGGCCTTCTTGGTTGATTTTGCCATTGTTGATAGGATTTAATGAGAGTTAATAAAATTTATGTTTTGAAATTACGAATGATTATATGAATTGCAAAAATTATGCATAAGGAAAGCAGTTGATTTATGGGCGATTATTCAACATTTGAATGCATTCATTTAACAAACATTGTTTCTCAGATTGCATGAAATGCGATGTATTTCCCTACCTTTGCACACTCAATTTTCAGTTTGGCGTAATCTGTGTGCATGAAATGGCTGAAACGTTGATGGGTAGCGGGTAAACAGGAACGATAGAAATGGATGTGAAGAATGCAATGTGTACCCAGGTATCTTGAAATTCCGGTAATAATTATTAGCGGAAAAATTATTTGACAATATTCAATTTTTATAATCATGGCAGATTTGAGATTTCAACGCAACTTTGGTATCGCCGCTCACATTGATGCGGGTAAGACTACCACTACTGAGCGTATTTTGCGCTACACCGGTATGATCCATAAAATTGGTGAAGTACACGATGGTGCCGCCACTACTGACTGGATGGAGCAGGAAAAAGAAAGAGGTATCACTATTACCTCCGCTGCTGTTAGCTGCCAGTGGAACTTCCCGACTGTAAAAGGAAAGGCAGACGCCAATACCAAAAAATATTATTTCAATATCATCGATACTCCAGGACACGTAGACTTCACCGTTGAAGTTGAACGTTCTATGCGTGTATTGGATGGTTTGATCGCGTTGTTCTCTGCCGTTGATGGTGTGGAACCACAGTCTGAAACTGTTTGGCGCCAGGCCAACCGTTACCGTGTACCACGTATCGGTTTTGTAAATAAAATGGACCGCTCCGGTGCAGACTTTTTAATGGTGGTAAACCAGGTAAAAGAAATGCTGGGTGCTAAAGCAGTGCCACTGCAATTGCCAATTGGTGCTGAAGATGATTTCAAAGGTGTTGTTGACCTGATCACCAATAAAGGTGTTGTTTGGCATATGGAAACAGAAGGTATGACCTTCGACGAAATTCCAGTTCCGGAAGACATGAAGGAAGACGTTGAATTGTGGAGACAGAATTTGATCGAGTCAATTGCAGAATATGATGATAAATTAATGGAGAAATTCTTTGATGATCCTAACACGATCACTGAAGATGAACTGCATGAAGCTATACGTAAAGCAACAATTGATCTGAGCATCGTACCAATGATGTGCGGATCTTCATTCAAGAATAAAGGTGTGCAGACTGCATTGGATGCTGTTTGTCGTTACCTGCCTTCTCCAATGGATATTGAAGCCGTAAATGGAGTGAATCCTGATACCGGTGAAACAGAAGCACGTAAGCCGGATGCAAAAGAACCATTTGCTGCCTTGGCTTTCAAGATCATGACTGACCCATTCGTTGGTCGCCTGGCCTTCTTCCGCGTATACTCTGGTCATCTTGATGCCGGTTCTTATGTATTGAATGTAAGAAGTGGTAAGAAAGAGCGTATCTCCCGTATCATGAAGATGTTTGCCAACAAGCAAAACCCGATCGACTTTATTGAAGCTGGTGATATTGGTGCCGCTGTTGGTTTTAAAGAGATCAAGACCGGTGATACATTGTGTGATGAGAATCACCCGATCACTTTGGAGAACATGTTCATCCCTGAGCCTGTAATCGCCATTGCAGTTGAGCCAAAAACCCAGGCTGACGTTGATAAAATGGGAATGGCTATCTCCAAGCTTGTTGAAGAAGATCCTACACTGCGTGTAAATACAGATGAAGATACCGGTCAGACCATTTTACGTGGTATGGGTGAATTGCACCTTGAGATCATCATCGATCGTATGCGTCGTGAATTTAAAGTTGAAGTAAACCAGGGTGCTCCCCAGGTTGCCTATAAAGAAGCTTTCAACACCACAGTTCAGCACAGGGAAGTCCTGAAAAAGCAGTCCGGTGGTCGTGGTAAGTTTGCCGACATCATGTTTGAATTAGGTCCTATAGATGCTGATTGGAAAGAAGCAAATCCTGACAAGCATTACCAGTTTGTGAACGACCTGTTTGGTGGATCAATTCCACGTGAATTTGTTCCTGCCATTCAAAAAGGTTTTGAAAACTCAATGGGAACTGGTGTATTAGCATCTTACCCTGTTGACAATATGAAGATCCGTGTGTATGATGGTAGTTTCCACGCGGTTGACTCTGATGCCATGTCATTTGAACTTTGTGCCAAGCAAGGTTTCCGTGAAGCAGCACGTAAGGCTAAGCCAGTATTACTGGAGCCAATCATGAAAGTGGAAGTGCTGACACCTGACCAGTACATGGGTGATGTTACCGGTGACCTTAACCGTCGTCGTGGTATGATGGAAGGTATGGATACACGTGCAGGCGTACAGGTTATAAAAGCAAAAGTTCCATTGAGCGAAATGTTTGGCTATGTTACGCAATTGCGTTCCCTGTCTTCAGGTCGTGCTTCATCTACCATGGAATTTTCTCACTATGCGCCGGCGCCAAATGGTATCGCTGAAGAAGTGATAGCAAAAAGCAAGGGAAAGGTGAGTGCTGAATAAGTAGAAATCACAAGATCATAATAGTTAAAACCCCTGGCATTTAGCGCAGGGGTTTTTTGTTTTGATAAATTTTAATTAAGATCAATGGATCGGGGATTTTAGGCATTGCATTTGTTTTGCTATGATTGTTCGATTCCCGTTTTTAGGATCCCGTTTTGATCCGGCCGTTGGGCTTATGAAAAACACCAATCTGGTAATTGAACCCTGGGCTCTTTGGAGCCCATTTTTATTAACACCCGCCTGGAATTGTTAAAATGGCATCAAACTTGCCAAGCTCTGCGTAAAGTAATCTATGAAACTCAAAACAATCCTTGCCTTAACATTCGTATCCATTACGACTGTGGCTATCTACTCGTGTTCTAAAGACAACTCAGCATCTGCAAGCGCAGGAAAATCCAGGCTACAGGTATACCTCACCGATGATCCGGGTAATTATGATGAAGTGGTAATTGATGTCCAGGATATCAAAGTGAATTATTCCACCGATTCTACCAACGGATGGGAAAGTCTTACCAGCGTAAATAAAGGTTCTTACGACATTTTGAAGTTGGTGAATGATAAGGATACCCTGCTGGGCGATGCGGAGTTGAATCCAGGTAAAATTGAACAGATACGCCTGATCCTGGGTCCCAATAATTATGTAACAGTAGATGGTCAAAAGATCCCGTTGACAACACCAAGTGCACAGCAATCAGGTTTGAAGCTGAATATAAACCAGGATGTGAATGCGGGGATTACCTACAAATTATTAATGGATTTTGATGCTTCACGGTCTATCGTAAAAACCGGTAATGGAAAATATATTTTAAAACCGGTTATACGTACCAGCCTGGCTGCAATTGGCGGAAGCATTAAAGGTTATGTGTTGCCAAATACCATCAACACTGCTGTATATGCTATACAGGGAACTGATACTATCACGGGTACTTATACTTCCAATGGAAGTTATATGGTAAAAGGTTTGAACGCCGGAAGTTATACACTGGCTTTTGCTCCTGGTGATACAACCTATAAAAGCCAGAATGTTACCGGAGTGAATGTTACCACAAATGCCGTAACAACTGTTGATACGGTAAGACTGGTGCATTAAAGAATAAATTATATACTATTAAGGCCACCCTTTGAATGGGTGGCTTTTTTTTGCCCGCGAATTTATTTTGTTAAGCTGTTTGGCAAATTTCATTTCATTAACTTGACGCTGAAATGAAAACGCTAATGATCAAATATTTTATCGGCTTAATTATGCTAATGGGAGCCTTTGCTTCCCAGGCGCAGGAAAGGACCTTGAAGAGTGGAATGATACTACGTACTTCTCAAAAAATAAAACCAGGAAAGTATGCCCTTAAGGCTTCTGACAGTTTGAATACAGCAGTCATTATTATCGAAGGTTCGGATATCACTATAGATTTCAATAATGCCGTGGTAAGCGGAGGTCTTTCAAGTGAAGCCCCCGACGATTTTTGCGGAGTCGCCATATATATCAGATCTGGTAAAAACATCACTATAAAAAATCTTTTAGTAAGTGGTTATAAAGTAGCCTTACTGGCCAGGAATATAGAAGGTCTGAAGATTGAAAATTGCGATCTGAGTTATAATTACAGGCCTCATTTAAACAGTAACCAGGAACAGGAGGATATTTCTGACTGGATGAGTTACCACCATAATGAAAACGATGAATGGTTGCGTTATGGTGCTGCCATGTACCTGCAGGGATGTAATAATGCTGCTATAACCAATTGCAAAGTTACCGGTGGGCAAAATGCTTTAATGATGGTGCAATGTAATAATGGTATGATCTATAATAATGACTTTTCCTTTAACTCGGGAATAGGTCTTGGTATGTATCGTTGCTCCAATAATAAGATTTGTTACAACAGGATCATTTTTAATGTAAGGGGATATAGTGACGGGGTGTACAATCGGGGACAGGATAGCGCCGGTATATTGATATATGAACAAAGCAATAACAACCTGTTTTATAAAAATGCTGTGACGCATGGCGGAGATGGATTTTTTCTTTGGGCCGGACAAACAACAATGGATACCGGCAAAGGGGGGTGTAATGATAATGTTTTATTGGATAATGATTTTTCTTACGCACCTACGAATGGGATAGAAGCCACTTTTAGCAGGAATAAGATCATTCACAACAGGGTTTTTGAATGTGATCATGGTATTTGGGGCGGGTATAGTTATGAGACAGATATCAGTAATAACCAATTCCGGTACAACCGGATTGCTATTGCTATAGAACATGGTTTAAATAACCGTATCCATCATAATTTATTTTATGAGGATAAGCAGGCCATGAAATTGTGGTCCAATAAAAATCAATCACCTGATTGGGGTTATCCAAAGTACAGGGACACCAGGAGTGCAGCTTACATTATTGCCGGGAACAGTTTTAACAAGAATCCTGTTGTTTATGATATAACGCGGACGGATAGCCTGAGAATTTTTGACAACAGGATATCACTATGTGATGTGGAATACAAAACTGATTCAACAGTAACGGCCATCGATACCGCATTCAATGAAGAATTAATGTACCAGCTTTCAGAAGATTACCAACCTGATCTTCCTGTAATAAACAATCCAAAAGATCCTTTTAAGGGTGGTGGCAAGCTGGCAGGTAGAAAAAACATAATGATCACGGAATGGGGTCCTTATGATTTCAGGTATCCTTTGATCTGGAATACCAATCCCGTTGATACTTCCGGCAAAATGAACTTCACTGTTTTAGGGCCAGCAGGTCGTTGGAAGATCATTTCAACAAAAGGGCTTAAAAATATTTCTATGACCAAAGGTGTACTGCCTGCAACTTTTACTGCGGAACTTCAAACCAAATCCCGAACGGATATCCAGGTCATAGCCGAATATAGCGGTCAGAGATTTACAGACCCATGGGGCAGGACTATTTCACCAGGTAAACCTTTCCGGTTCAAATTCAGAAAATTCTTTCAGCCCATAGATTTTACCGTAAAATGGTATGCGATTGATTCTTTCAATTTCAAAGATCCCAATGCTGTTCCTTCTATCATTAACCAGTCCATGCCTTTCAAAACTTCCACTGTAAATAAACTCAATTATGCCTGGTGGGGCGGGATAAAGGCAGGCGAAAAGCAATATTCCAAATTCCTGACCATTGCAGAAGGTAAGGCTGCAATGGAGGCAGGCAATTATGAAGTAAGAGTTTCATGGGACGATGCTGTTAAATTATATATTGATGGTAAGCTCATCATTAAAGAATGGGATCCTTCAAAATATGTATTTGATGAATCCCCTAACCGCAGGACAATCTTACATCTGGATAAGGGTATGCACCAGTTTAGGTTGGAACATGTGGAATTGGGAAATTTTGCCACTTTAAGCCTGAAACTTCAGAGACTGGATCAATAAGCCCATCACAAATTATAGTTGGAATTTGAACTGAACTCATCTGCAAGTCATTGAATGATAACAAGATGGGCATAATTTTTTATGTACATCCCATTATATTTCTTCATTTTAAAATCCTTATATTATGGCAAAGAATAATCAAAAGGATGATTTTCAATCTTACAACCAGGATTGGGAACAAAATCAAAATCGTAACTATGACCAGGACGATTATAACAAGGGAAATTATGGAAATGTAGGGTACAGGGGCTACAGCCAGAAGGATAAAAACCGGATGGGCTATGATAGATATCGTAATACTGGTAGCAGGAACCTGGAGAACAGGGGAAGAAATGACATGGACAACGAACAAAGAAATGATTGGAGAAATGTATAAAGGGGTTATGGTTCATCCTATGGAAGTGATTACAGGCAGGATGATGACTGGAACCGTGGGCAAGGTCAATGGAGGGATACGGGTAATTATGGACAATCATATGGCGTATCAGGAGGGTATGGCAACAATGAAAGAAACTATCATGGCATGAGTGGATACCGGGGAGATAATTATAGCTCACTGAACAGGGATATGTATGGTGGTAAATATAATACCAGCAATTATGGAGAAAGAAACAGGGGACAGGAAAGTATTTATGGCGGAGATACCAGTAATTATGGTAATGCCAACCAGGGAGGAGTTGACAGGGGCTGGTGGGATAAGACAAGGGATGAAGTTTCCTCCTGGTCTGGTGACGATGATGCAGAAAGAAGACGCCGGATGGATGAGCTTCGCTCTGGTGGAAATAGAGGGAAAGGGCCAAAGGATTACAGGAGATCTGCAGACCGGATAAGGGAAGATGTATGTGACAGGCTTAGTGATGATGATTACCTGGATGCCTCCAATATAGAAGTAAAAGTAGAAGGAGATGAGGTGATCCTTTCCGGTACAGCATCCTCACGAGAGGAAAAAAGAAGAGCCGAAGACCTGGGGAAGCGATTTCGGGGGTAAGAAATGTAGAGAACCGGATTCGTGTGGATTCAGGAACCTCATCTTATACAAGGGAATAACTATAGTTAATGCGGTAAGCAGTATAAAACGCCCCTGGTTTGGGGCGTTTTTCTTTTATTAAGAGTTGATTATGAAGCTTTATGCAATCTTTGATTAAGAAATGCAGCTATTTTTGGGTAGAATTTCTCACTTGTTTTTCCTTTAATGGTTTCTTCACAAAATTTGTTTGCTAAACTTTTGTCTGTTTAAACTCAACCCGTTACCTTTGCACTCCCATTCCAAAAATGGGTATGGCATATGTCACAAAGAATCAGAATCAAATTACAGTCTTACGACCACAACCTGGTAGATAAATCAGCAGAGAAAATAGTTAAGACTGTTCGCAGCACAGGTGCGGTAGTAACAGGTCCTATTCCTCTTCCTACCCGCAAGAAGATCTTTACAGTTTTACGATCACCACACGTGAACAAAAAAAGCCGTGAACAGTTCCAGCTAGCTACGCATAAGCGTTTGCTGGATATCTACACATCTTCTTCCAGAACAGTAGATGCACTTTCCAAGCTGGATCTTCCATCTGGTGTTGAGGTTGAGATCAAGGCATGACGGATGACCTGCATGACAGGTCCTTTAGAAAAAATTAGTTCTTATCAAAATAATAGTCATCTCTCAACTTCCCGCAGAAAGCAGGAAAGAAAAGAGCTCTGATCAAGAAACTTCCCCACTACCTACAGGTACGGGGGTTATATATAAACAAGCCCTTCGAGGTTTGTTTGTCACCGGTACTTCCGAATCGATACCCATCGAACCAAAGGAAAAGGTCGGCTGATGAACCAGGATTGACCCTTCGACAAGCTCAGGGATGAGCTTCCCAATCGAAGAATGTCTTGCATAACCTTGCGGGGAAAAACCGCAAAGAAAATGAAAGGAATCATTGGTAAAAAAATTGGGATGACCAGCATCTTCGATGCAAGCGGCAAACAGACTGCTTGTACGATCATTGAGGCTGGTCCTTGCGTTGTTACCCAGGTTAAGACGCAGGAATCAGACGGCTACAATGCCTTACAGGTCGCTTTCGGCGATAAGAAAGAGAAACACACGATCGGTGCAGAGAAAAATCACTTCGCTAAAGCCAATACTCCGGCTAAAAAGTGTGTAAAAGAATTCAGAAACTATTTCGAGGAAAAAAATATTGGTGATACCATCACTGTTGACATTTTCGCTGAAGGCGATAAAGTTGACGTAGTTGGTACAACAAAGGGTAAGGGTTTCCAGGGTGTTGTAAAGCGCCATGGATTCTCTGGTGTGGGTGAAGCATCCCACGGCCAGCACGACCGCCAGAGAGCTCCGGGTTCTATTGGTGGATCATCTTATCCAAGCCGTGTATTCAAAGGAATGCGCATGGCGGGCAGAATGGGCCAGGATAGGGTGAAAGTAAAAGGTCTGAAAGTAGTAAAGATCTTCGCTGATAAAAACTACATATTGGTTGGTGGTTCTGTTCCAGGCCACGATGGTTCAATCGTTTTAATCCAGAAGTAAAATGCAAGTAAAAGTATTAAACATACAAGGACAAGAAACAGGTAGAACTGTTGAACTTCCTGAAGAAATATTTGGTATCGAGCCAAATAACCACGCCATATATCTTGCTGTAAAGCAATACCTGGCTGCGCAGCGCCAGGGCACGCATAAAGTGAAAACCCGTGCCGAGGTACAAGGTGCCAGCCGTAAGCTTCACCGTCAGAAAGGTACCGGTGGATCCCGTAAGGGTAACATTCGTAACCCTTTATACAAGGGTGGTGGTACCATTTTCGGACCGAAGCCTCACAAATACGATATCAAATTGAATCGTAAAGTGAAGGACCTGGCCAAGATGTCGGCACTGGCTCACAAGGCTAAGGACAATGCGATCTTTGTTGTTGAGGATGTTCAATTAGAAACTCCAAAGACAAAAACGTTCATGAACATGCTGAACAGCCTGAAGGTTGGTGATAAGAAACTGATGTTCATTCTTCCTGAGTATAACGAAACAGTATATGTGAGCTCCCGTAACATTCCGTCTGTATTGACCATGTTAATGAGTGATGTGAACACATACGACCTGGTTAACTCTGAAGTATTGGTATTAACTGAAAGCGCTGCCAAAATATTTGCCGGCGGTGAGGAAGAAGAAGTAGCAGCATAATCAATTAGCCAACTGGCACTGCCAGTTGACTGATATAAGTTCTTATAGTAAAAGACAGGTGGTTTTGAATATTCATTGTCACATTGTTGAATTGTCAAATTTTCAAATTGAATTCAGATGAAACTTTCTGAAGTACTGATAAAACCAATTTTAACCGAAAAAGCAAACAGCCAGCAGGAAAGCCTGCGTCGTTATGCTTTCAAGGTTGCCCGTAAAGCCAACAAACTCGAGATCAAGAAAGCTATCGAAGAGTTTTACGGAGTAAGCGTAGTGGATGTAAACACTGCCGTTGTTCCTGGTAAGAACAAAACCCGTTATACAAAAAAAGGATTCACCAAGGGCCAGAAACCTGCTTACAAGAAAGCAATGGTTACTGTAGCAGAAGGTGAGAACATTGATTTGTATTCTAACATCTAATTCGTAAACAAGAATGGCTTCAACAGCCGCAAATGTTGAAAAAGAAATAAAGTCATGGCATTAAAAAAGTATAAACCCATCACAGCCGGTACTCGTTGGAGAATCGGTAATGCATACGCAGAGGTTACTACCAATGAGCCTGAAAAATCATTGGTTGAAATTAAGACACGTACTGGTGGTCGTAACTCCCAGGGTCGCAGGGCAATGCGCTACATAGGTGGCGGTCATAAGAAGATGTACCGTATCATTGATTTCAAAAGGAACAAGAAAGATATTCCTGGTACTGTTGCTACTATTGAGTATGATCCAAACAGAACCACATTCATCGCCTTGTTGCATTATGCAGACGGTGAAAAAAGATATATCCTGGCACCACAGGGCTTAACAGTTGGAATGACTGTAATAAGCGGTGATGCAGTTGCTCCTGAATTAGGAAATGCTTTACAGTTGAAGAACATGCCGTTGGGTACTGTTGTTCACAATATTGAAATGCAGCCTGGCCAGGGTGGAAAGATCGCCCGTAGCGCAGGTGCCTCAGCACAGCTTTCCAATAAGGAAGAAAAATATGCTGTTCTTAAAATGCCAAGTGGCGAGTTAAGAAAAGTTTTGATCAATTGTTATGCAACCGTTGGTATCGCTTCTAACAGTGATCACCAGTTGCAGTCAATGGGTAAGGCTGGTAGAAACCGTTGGAAAGGTATTAAGCCAAGAAACCGTGGTGTTGCGATGAACCCTGTAGATCACCCGATGGGTGGTGGTGAAGGTCGTGCTTCCGGAGGTCAACCTCGTAGCAGGACTGGTCAATACTCACGTGGTTTGAAGACCCGTACAAAGGGTAAAGGCAGTGATAAGCTGATCATTCAACGCAAGAACGGTAAGAAGCTGGCTAAATAATTAAACTGACAATTCTAAACAGAATATAAAATGGCTCGTTCAATTAAAAAAGGTCCTTATGTAGCAGCTAATCTTGAAGGCAAGGTGTTGGCTATCAACGAGGGCAAAAACAAGAAAGGTGTGATCAAAACCTGGAGCCGTCGCTCAACGATCACTCCTGATTTTGTAGGTCACACGTTTGCTGTACACAATGGGAACAAGTTCATCCCTGTGTATGTTACAGAGTTCATGGTGGGACATAAATTAGGTGAGTTTGCACCAACCAGGAACTTTAAAGGACATTCAAGTAAAAAAGGATAAAAAGGTTTATGGTTTGAGGTTGATGGTTTCTTGTTAAGAGACCAACCAAAAACCAAAAACTATAAACAAGAAATTATATAAAAATGGAAGCAGTAGCAAAACTGAGAAATTATCCAACATCTCCACGCAAGATGCGCTTACTCGCGGATTTGATCCGTGGCATGCAAGTAGAAAAGGCTTTGGCTGTTTTAGAGCACAACCCAAAGCACCCTGCAGTGCCAATGCGTAAGTTGGTGTTGAGTGCCATAAGCAACTGGAAGCAGAAGAACGAAGGTGGTGACGAAGGGCAGTTGTTTGTTAAGACCATATTTGTTGATGGAGCAAGAACATTAAAGCGTATGCGTCCGGCACCCCAGGGTCGCGGATACCGTGTACGCAAAAGAAGCAATCACGTAACTGTAATTGTAGACGCTAAACCTTAATTCAAATTATTAAAGTATAATCATGGGTCAAAAAGCAAATCCTATTGGTAACAGGTTAGGCATCATCAGGGGATGGGAATCTAACTGGTATGGCAATAAAAAAGACTTTGCAACCAAACTGATCGAAGACAACAAGATCAGGACATACCTGAATGCACGTATCAATAAAGGTGGCATAGCCAAGATCGTTATTGAGAGAACATTAGGAAAACTGATCGTTACCATTCATACATCCAAGCCTGGTATCATCATCGGTAAAGGTGGTGGCGAGGTGGATCGCATCAAGGAAGAGTTGAAGAAACTTACCGGTAAAGATGATGTGCAGATCAACATCCTGGAAATCCGTCGTCCTGAGCTGGATGCTATGATCGTAGGAGATACGATTGCCCGCCAGATCGAAAATCGTATCAACTTTAAAAGAGCTACTAAAATGGCTATTGCTTCTTCACTGCGCATGGGTGCTGAAGGAATAAAAGTAAAGTTAAGCGGCCGTTTAGGTGGAGCTGAGATCGCCCGTAGCGAAGAATTCAAGCAAGGCCGTACACCTCTTCATACATTCCGTATGGATATCGATTATGCCAATGTATTTGCTCAAACAGTATATGGTAAAATTGGTATCAAAGTATGGATCTGTAAAGGTGAAGTATTACAAAAGAGAGATCTGAATCCAAACTTTGTTGGTGGTAAGAGCGATGTAAGCGACAGAAGAGAAAGAAGAGACGAGAGAGGTGGTGGTTTCAGAGGTGGTGAAAGAAGGCAAGGCGGTGGAGGTCAGGGCGGAGGCCGTGATTTCAACAGGGGCCGTGGCGGAAGAGGTCAGCATCAATAAGTGGTCAGCCTTAGTTGACAAAGAGAAACAAAACGATTATAAAATAGGATATGCTGGTGTGAGAGCATTGGCAAATTATCGAATTATCAAATTGATTTTATGTTACAGCCGAAAAGAACAAAGCACAGGAAAATGCAGAAAGGTCGCATGAAAGGCGATGCTAAAAGGGGAACAACCATCTCTTTTGGTTCTTTTGCACTGAAAGCTTTGGAAAATCATTGGATCACCGATCGTCAGATAGAAGCGGCGAGACAAGCGTTAACCCGTCATATGAAACGTGAAGGTAACGTGTGGATCCGCATATTCCCTGATAAACCAATTACCAACAAGCCTGCAGAGGTGCGTATGGGTAAAGGTAAAGGTAACCTTGAGTACTGGGCTGCTGTAGTGAAGCCAGGTCGCATCCTTTTCGAGATTGATGGAGTAACTGAGGAAGTAGCAAAAGGAGCATTGAACCTTGCAGCAGGTAAATTACCCATTGCAACAAAATTTATCAAGCGCCGCGATTTAGCGGAGGCATAAGTAATTAGCAAATTTGGAAATTGGTTGGTGTGTAAATGAACTGTGTCATTTTTCAGATTTTCAAATTATAACATTTTCAAATTAAGAACATGTCAAAGACAGTAGATTTCAAAAAAAGCATTCAGGGTTTAAGCGAGCAGGATCTGCAAGCCCGTATCAAAGAAGACGAGCAACGCTTAAAAAAGCTTGAATTTGCACATGCTATTTCTCCATTGGAAAATCCAATGAACATCAGGAACCTGCGTAAGGAAGTAGCCCGTTTGAAAACTGAATTAAAAAAGAAACAACTAGGATAGAACAGCTGCAAGCTGTTAGCTGCGGGCCCTGGCTTGTAGCAAAACGCTTGAGGCTTAAAGCTTAAATAATATGGCTGAAAATACAACTACAGCAACAACAACGGAAAGCCGGAACCTGAGAAAAACCAGGATCGGTGTTGTTACCAGCAACAAAATGACTAAGACCATTACTGTTGCCGTGGAAAGAAAAGTTAAACACCCGATCTATGGTAAGTTCGTAAAAAAGACTACCAAGTTCCATGCTCATGATGAGAAGAATGAGGCAAGCATTGGAGATGTGGTTCGTATCATGGAGACTCGTCCTATGAGCAAGACCAAGCGTTGGAGATTAGTAGAGATCGTTGAGAAAGTGAAATAAGAAAGTCCTGCAGATCGGAAGCCCCGCTTTCTGCTGCAGATTCAAATAAATATTGTAATAATTGCTATTAGCTGTAAAGCTTATAGCTCAAAGCTTAAATAAAAATGATCCAGCAAGAATCCCGTTTAAACGTAGCGGATAACAGCGGTGCTAAAGAAGTGCTTTGTATCCGGGTATTGGGTAACAGTGGTCAGCGTTACGCAGGAGTGGGTGATAAGATTGTGGTGACTGTAAAAGACGCTATCCCTGCAGGCGGTATCAAAAAAGGTACTGTTGCCAAAGCGGTTATCGTTCGTACTAAAAACAAATTGCGTCGTAAGGATGGTTCCTATATCCGTTTCGATGATAATGCAGTAGTGATACTTAACGCAGCAGATGAGCCAAGAGGTACACGTATTTTCGGGCCAGTAGCCAGGGAACTTCGTGATAAAGGTTATATGAAGATCATTTCATTGGCACCTGAAGTTCTTTAATAAAATAGTAAATGTATCCCCGTTGGAATGGGGAGGTAAAAGAAAAATAAAATGAAAACAAGATTTAAACCAAAGTATAATATCAGGAAAGGCGACCAGGTGGTTGTGATCACTGGTGATGATAAGGATCTGAAAAAGCCACGCCTGGTAAAAGATGTACTGGTTGAAGAAGGTAAAGTGATCGTGGAAGGTGTGAACATCATCACCAAACACACAAAACCTTCAGCTCAAAACACAAAGGGCGGAATCATTAAGAAAGAAGCACCGATCAACATCAGCAATGTTATGTTGTGGGATGGCAAGCAAGGTGCTAAAGTGAAGAGAGAAGAAAAAGACGGTAAAAAAATTCGTATATCTAAAAAATCTGGAGGGGTTATATAATCATGGCTACAGCAACATATACTCCGAGATTAAAAAATAAGTATAAGGATGAAGTGATCCCTGCGTTGATGAAACGTTTCGGATACAAATCCATTATGCAGGTTCCTAAACTGGAAAAGATCGCTATTAACCGTGGTGTTAATGGTGCAGTGAATGATAAGAAATTGGTTGACATCGCCCTGGAAGAACTGACAACGATCAGTGGCCAGAAGGCAGTTTCAACAATGTCTAAGAAGGACATTTCCAACTTCAAATTGCGTAAGAACATGCCAATTGGCGCACGTGTTACTTTACGTGGTGAGAAGATGTATGAATTCCTTGACCGTTTGATCTCCGTTGCACTTCCCCGTGTACGTGATTTCAAAGGTATCAATGAGAAGTCCTTTGACGGTCGTGGTAATTATACCATGGGTGTTACTGAGCAGATCATCTTCCCTGAGATCGATATTGATAAGGTGAATCGCATCACTGGTATGGATATCAGTTTTGTTACTACCGCTCAAACAGATGAAGAAGCCTTCGAACTGTTGAAAGAGTTAGGTATGCCTTTCAAAAACGTAAAGAAGTAATTTGATAATAGGATCCTGGTTAATTCCAAGGTCACGAATTCAGAAATAAAAAATAAAAATCAATTATGGCTAAAGAATCAGTAAAAGCCAGACAACGTAAAAGAGAAAGAATGGTAGCCCAATATGCTGAAAAAAGAGCAGCATTGAAGGAAGCCGGAGATTGGCAGGCATTGGATGCCTTACCAAAGAATTCGTCTAAGGTGCGTTTGAAGAATCGTTGTCAGTTAACAGGTCGTCCAAGAGGGTATACCCGTTATTTCGGTATTTCCAGGATCGCACTGCGTGACATGGCTTTAAATGGTATGATACCAGGTTTGAAAAAAGCAAGCTGGTAAAATACACCTGATCCAAAGGTTGATACAAAAGTGTAACAGCCGGGGTCAATGACAGTAAACAATAAATTAAAAAATTTAAACTATCCAATTGTTCCGCTCCGGCGGAATGTAGGAGGGCTAATAATATGGTAACAGATCCTATTGCAGATTATTTGACAAGAATCCGTAATGCGCAAATGGCAGGCCACAGAATCGTTGAGATCCCGGCTTCTAACCTGAAAAAGCGTATGACCGAGATCCTATACAACCAGGGTTATATTCTGAAATACAAATTTGAGGATGATAACAAACAAGGCTTGATCAAAATAGCCCTGAAGTATGATGCTCAAACAAAACAGCCGGCTATTCACAGCCTGGAGAGAGTGAGCCGTCCGGGTTTGCGTCACTACTCAAAGCCAGGTGATTTCCGCCGCGTTAAAAACGGTTTAGGTGTAGCGATCATCTCTACTTCTAAAGGTGTTTTGACAGACAAAGAAGCTAAGGTGCAGAATGTAGGTGGTGAAGTTCTTTGTTATATATATTAATACCAGTTGTTGATACATTAAGCCGACACCTATCCAGGCTGACCGGTCAATAACGTAATAACTTTAATCAAATAATTTAAAACATATTTTATGTCTCGTATAGGTAAAGCTCCAGTTGCAGTTCCCGCCGGCGTAACAGTTAGCGTAGGTTCTGATAATGTGGTTACTGTAAAAGGTCCTAAGGGTGAATTAAAGCAGCCGATTGACCGTGATATCAAAGTGGAAGTAAAAGACGGACAGATCATTGTTACCCGTCCTACGGACCAGATCCGCCACCGTGCACTTCATGGTTTATCCAGGGCTCTTGTAAGCAACCTTGTAAAAGGCGTTACAGATGGCTATACTAAGAAACTGGAATTGATAGGAGTAGGTTTTAAGGCAGCTAATACAGGAAATGTATTGGACCTTGCTTTAGGTTACTCTCACAATATCATCTTTGAAATTCCTAAGGAATTGAAAGTGGCTACTGAACAATTAAAAGGTCAGAATCCAACTATTACTTTGGAAGGAACAGACCGTCAATTGATCGGTGCTGTTGCTGCAAAGATCCGCAGCCTGCGTAAGCCTGAACCATACAAAGGAAAGGGTGTACGTTACCAGGGTGAGGTTGTTCGTAAGAAAGCTGGTAAAGCTGCAGGTAAGTAATAGTTTTTTGTTTGGGTTTCTGAACTATTTGATAGAGGAAACCTGGAAAATAAAATATAAAATATCCCTGGCAGTATCAGGGAGTTAAACAGAATAAAATGAGAACAAGCGCAAAATTATCCAGGAGACAGAACATACGCTACCGTATCCGTGCCAAGATAGCAGGAACGGCGCAAAAGCCACGTCTTTCTGTATTTCGCAGTAATGCAGATATATATGTTCAATTGATTGATGATGACAATTCAGCCACACTAGCGGCTGCATCATCAAGAGATAAAGACATAGCTGCCCAAAAAGGTACTAAAACTGAAAAAAGCAAACTGGTAGGCCAGGCTATTGCCCGCAAAGCAAAAGACCTTGGAATTGAAACAGTAGTATTTGACCGTGGCGGTAACTTATACCATGGCCGTGTGAAGCAACTGGCAGAAGGTGCAAGAGAGGGCGGACTGGTATTTTAATTTTAAGATTGAAGATTTAATATTTAATAGTTAAGTCATTCAATCAAATATTCAATCTTACATATTAAATCTTAAATAGATTAAATGGCAAAAGCAATTTTAAACAGAGTAAAAGCAGGCGACCTGGAATTAAAAGAAAAGGTAGTTGCTATTAATCGTGTAGTAAAAACTACCAAAGGTGGTCGTACGTTCAGCTTCTCTGCATTAGTGGTTGTTGGAAATGAGCAAGGTGTGGTTGGTCATGGCCTGGGTAAAGCAAAAGAGGTTCAGGAAGCTATAACCAAGGGTATTGAAGATGCAAAGAAAAACCTGATCAAGGTTCCAGTAATGCACGGAACAATTCCTCATGACCAGTTAGCTAAAGTTGGTGCAGCTAAAGTATTGATAAAGCCAGCAGCACATGGTACCGGTGTAATCGCCGGAGGTTCTATGCGTGCAGTTTTAGAAAGTGCAGGCGTTACCGACGTATTGGCAAAATCATTGGGTTCTGCTAATCCTCATAACGTGGTAAAGGCAACTTTTGAAGCCCTGGCATTGTTAAGAGAGCCAATTTCTGTGTCAAGAACAAGAAGAATTGGTTTAAAGAAAGTATTTAACGGATAATCCAGGCGGAAGTCCTTCATGTTTAGGTTCATTCCTTATCATGAGCTTTCACCTTCAATCTTATTAGTATGAAAAAGATAAAGATCACTTTAGTAAAAAGCCCTATTGACAGGCCTGAGCGTCAGAAGTTAACCCTTCAGGCTTTGGGTTTGAACAAAATGAATGCAACTAAAGAAGTTGAGGCTACTCCACAGATTTTAGGCATGGTTCGCAAGGTTGAACACATGATTACTGTTGAAGAAGTTGCTTAACACAGCAAAGCAAAATGAAATAGGATCCCCTTGATCTCTTTTTCATTTTTATATTTTTAATTAACAAGCGAGGGGAGATTCCCCGTAAGTAAAAATCAAACAAATGAATCTACACAATTTACGCCCTGCAAAAGGCGCAGTTCATAAAGAGAAACGTATTGGTCGTGGTGAAGCTTCCGGTCATGGTGGCACATCAACAAAAGGTAACAAAGGTGGTCAAAGCCGCGCTGGTTATAAAAGGAAAATGGCTCACGAAGGTGGCCAGATGCCAATCCAGCGTCGTGTTCCAAAACGCGGATTTAAAAATCCTAACCGTATTGAATATAAAGTTTTCAACTTAGGCCAGATTGAGCAATTAGTTGAAAAGTATGGTATCAAGGAGTTTTCATTGGAGAATTTATATACAAATGGTCTGATCAACCAGACTGACAGAGTTAAGATCTTAGGAAACGGAGAATTAAAATCGAAGCTGAGCTTCAAAGTGAACGCAATGAGCGAGAAAGCGAAGCAGGCTATCGAAACTGCGGGTGGTTCGGTTGAATTAGTGAAGTAATTTTTAGTAAATTGCAAGGCGCAGCAATGCGTCTTTTTTTGTTTATGGACCGTAAACTTTGAATTTTCCGTGAAAAATTTAATCAAGACTTTAAAAAATATCTGGAGCATCGAGGAATTGCGCAGTAAGATCCTGTATACTCTGCTCCTTATTTTCATTTATCGTGTAGGTACGCATATCGTGCTACCTGGTATCGACCCAACAGCGTTGGGACAGGTGGCAAAGCAGGCAAGTGGCGGTATCCTTGGCTTAATTGACACATTTGCTGGTGGTGCTTTTTCACAGGCATCCATTTTTGCATTGGGTATCATGCCTTACATTTCTGCCTCAATCTTCATCCAGCTGATGACTGTTCTGGTACCACAATTCCAGAAAATGCAGAAAGAAGGTGAAAGCGGCCGTAAAAAGATCAACCAATGGACAAGGTACCTGACTGTAGGTGTAACAGTGGTCCAGGCTTCGGCATATGTTGCCTACCTGAAGCAAATAACTGCACAAAGCGGTGGTGTGATGCCTGGCTATGCAGATTATTTTTGGCTTTCCACAGTTGTTACCTTAACTGCAGGTTGTTTATTCGTAATGTGGTTAGGTGAGAAGATCACTGATAAAGGTTTAGGTAATGGTACCTCCCTGATCATCATGATCGGTATCCTTGCCCGTTTACCGCAATCATTTTTACAGGAGTTGACCAATAAATCAGTTCGTTCAGGCCAGATACTTGTTTTCATCATTGAGATCGCTGTTCTGATCGCTATCATTCTTGGATGTATATTATTGGTTCAGGGTACACGTAAGATACCTGTTAACTATGCCAAGCAGATTGTTGGAAACCGCCAGTTTGGTGGTGCCCGTCAATTCCTGCCTATCAAAGTAAACAGTGCCGGTGTAATGCCAATCATCTTTGCACAGGCCATCATGTTCCTTCCAACACTTTTCAACCTGACAAGTTTAGCAAAGACAGAAACAGGGCAAGGTATCAACAGGATATTTACAGACCATACCAATGTTTGGTATATGACCATCTATGCTGTTGTGGTAATTGGATTTACCTTCCTTTACACGGCCCTGATTTTTAATCCTAAGCAGATTTCTGATAACCTGAAGCAAAACAATGGTTTTGTTCCCGGTGTAAAACCAGGTCAGCCAACAGCTGATTATATCGGTGCTATTATGGATAAGGTTACTTTACCGGGTGCCTTTTTACTTGCATTGGTTGGTATCCTTCCCGGTATTGCACAATTACTTGGCGTTACAGCAGGATTTTCTACTTTCTATGGTGGTACATCCCTGTTGATCATGGTAGCCGTAATTTTGGATACACTTCAACAGATCGAAACACAATTATTAATGCGTCAATATGATGGATTAATGAAAAGTGGTCGTATCCAGGGAAGAACTGTTACCCAGGCTTCTTATTAATAAGAATAAAAATAGTTTAATGAAACCTGGTAAGCTTACTTGCCAGGTTTTTGTTTGTTAAATGGTTAGCGTTACATTATTGATTCTAGAATAATTTTTTAAGCAGGAACTAATTATATGATCCATTACAAAAACAACGAGGAAGTTGAATTGATGAGAGAAAGTGCATTACTGGTAAGTAAGACACTTTCAGAAGTTGCTAAAATATTGATGCCTGGAATTACTACTTTATCGATAGATCTTTTTATTGCAGCATTTCTCCAGGACAATAAGGCCGTTCCATCCTTTTTAAATTACCATGGCTACCCCTATAACTCCTGTATATCGGTGAATGATGTAGTCGTACATGGTTTTCCGGGATCTTATGAACTAAGAGAAGGGGATATTGTATCTGTTGATATAGGTGTTTATAAAAACGGGTTTCATGGTGACCATGCCTATACATTTATGATTGGCAAACCTGCAGATGAAGTTATCCAGTTGGTACGGGTAACTAAAGAATCTCTTTTTAAAGGCATTGAAAAGGCTATTGCCGGTAACAGGCTTGGCGATATATCTTTTGCCATACAGGAGCATACAGAAAAGAAGCATGGTTATGGTGTAGTGCGCGAACTGGTTGGTCATGGATTGGGAAGGAGTATGCATGAAGACCCTCAGGTGCCTAATTATGGTAAAAGAGGGGCAGGGCCTGTTCTTAAAGAGGGTTTGGTGGTCGCCATAGAGCCAATGATCAATTTGGGAAAGAAGGATGTTTTTACAGATGCTGATGGTTGGACTGTGAGGACAAAGGATGGAAAGCCTTCTGTTCATTTTGAACATGATGTATGTATAAGAAAAGGCAAGGCAGATATATTATCAAACTATACACCTATAGAGGTTGCCGAGAAAGCCAATACTAATCTTTTCTCGGATTATTAGTTTCCTTCTTCTTATAATTTACCTGACCTGAATGTAAAGTTTATGCCCCGGAAGAAATTAATAGTAATAGGAGGAGGGGCTGCAGGGTTTTTCTGTGCGGTTAATGCAGCAAGGAGGAATCCGGATCTGCAGGTAGAATTATTGGAGAAAACCAGTAAGCTTTTGTCCAAGGTAAAAATATCGGGGGGAGGACGGTGTAATGTTACCCATTCCTTATTTGATATAACGGAAATGAGCAGACGTTATCCCAGGGGACAGAATTTTGTCAAAAAAACATTTTACCAGTTTTTCACTACAGATACCATAAGGTGGTTCAATGAACGAGGTGTTTCGTTGAAGACAGAAAAGGATGGAAGAATGTTTCCATCTACCGATTCCTCTGAAACCATCATTAATACCCTCTTGAATGAAGCCAATAGTTATGGTGTTGATATAAGGCTGAATACTGAAGTCAAGTATCTTCAATCCAGGGATGGAATATTTCATATTCAGTTAAATAATGACAGGCAGGTAACTGCTGATTATGTTTGTATTGCCTGTGGTGGTTATCCCAAATTGTCTATGTTTCAATGGTTACAAAATGTAGGACATTCCATTTCTGAACCTGTGCCATCATTGTTTACTTTTAATATTCCAGGTCATCCCATTACTCAATTAATGGGCGTATCTGTAGAAAAGGCCAGGGTGAAGATTGAAGGCACCAAATTATCGGAAGAAGGTCCTGTACTCATCACCCATTGGGGATTAAGTGGTCCAGCTATTTTACGACTGAGTGCCTGGGGGGCCAGGGAACTTGCGCAAAAAAATTATGCATTTTCCATCCACCTGAACTGGATCCCGGAGTACAATGAACAGAACCTAAAGGAAGCCTTTCAAAACTTCCGCATTGCGCTTGCAGGAAAGAAAATTGTCAACCATGTTATGAGCCAGTTGCCAGCCCGCTTGTGGCAGTTCCTGGTTCAACAGGCAGGAATTTCTGCAGATATGCGGTTTGCTGATCTGCCGGCCAAATTGGAAAACCTCCTGATCAAAAATCTTGTTGATTATATTTTAATAGTCAAGGGGAAAACCACTTTTAAGGAGGAATTTGTTACTTCCGGGGGTATTGCTTTATCAGAGGTTGATCCTCAATCTATGATGAGTAAAAAAGTTCCTCATTTATTCTTTGCAGGTGAGATATTGGATGTGGATGGGATCACTGGGGGCTTCAATTTTCAACATGCATGGACCAGTGGTTGGATAGCCGCAAAAGCTATTGCTGAAAATGATGCTTAATCATATAGCGTTTATTATTTATACTCTATATTGCCAGCCAAAACCAAAAAAATGAAAACTATCTGCTTATCTCTTCTCATTGCCCTCACTTTCTTTTCATGTAAAAAAGATAGCACGGAAACTACTTATGGAATTAAATGCAATATCAATGGTGTTCCCAAGACCTTTAATATCATGATGAATGCGCACAGGGAAGAAGATAATGGCTACAAATCGGTTTCTATAGGAGGAATGAATAATGGTTCAAGCGAAGAATATATTACAGGTATAATTATCAATATGCCTTCTCAAAAGGCCATAGATGCAGGTACTTATACTGATGCTTCAAAAGAGTATGAATTGTTATTTACCTATTCTTTAGGCTTCTCAGGACCAGATTATGAAGCTGGCAGAACATTATATGAAGAGGCTCAATACAGGGGAGTTACAATCTCCAATCCTCTCAAGGTTACTATCACATCACTTACCAACGAAGTAGTTAAGGGTACATTTTCTGGTGATTTTTATTTTGAAGCAGATCCTGGTGCTGAAAAAAAGAGTATTACCAATGGTGAATTTGCCTTGAAATTTCAGTAGCATGATTTATAACTGCCTGTTTGTAAGATTTTTAGGGCAGAAGATGGATTTATTGTAATAGGTGCCCATAATTGTATTTCTAATACTTAAATTCTCCCAACCAGAATAACAAAAATCTCACAGGAATAGCCCCATTTTTCGGGCATTTTAGCCTATTTTTGCCGCCCCGAACAAAAACACGGGGTTTATTATGGAAGAAAATCAAATTGTTAACCCAAACGCTGAAGGACAGGAGAATGCACCTGCTGCTGAACAAGCAACAGAGCAGGCTACAGCGACAACAAATGTACCTGTTCAGGAGCCTGTTGAAGAAAGAATCGTAACAGCTCATGATGATTTTGACTGGAGTATCGACAAACGTAATGTTGCTACATACAGCCAGGAAGAAAAAGAAAAGTACGATAAAGTGTATGAAAACACTTTCGTGCAATTGAACGATGGTGAGATGATCAGGGGACTTGTGGTTGGTATCACTAAAACAGACGTGGTTTTGAACATTGGTTTCAAATCTGATGGTCTTGTATCACTGAACGAGTTCCGCGATATCCAGGGACTGAAAGTTGGTGATGAAGTGGAAGTTATGGTAGTGGAAAAAGAAGACCGTGATGGTAATCTTAACCTGAGCCGTAAGCAAGCCCGCATTACCCGTGCCTGGGAAAGAATTGTGGAAGTTCATAAAACTGGTGAGATCGTTACCGGTACTGTTACCAGCAAAACTAAAGGTGGCCTTATCGTTGATGTATTTGGCATGGAAACCTTCCTGCCAGGTTCTCAGATCGACGTGAAACCAGTGACCGACTACGATCAGTTTGTTGGTAAAACAATGGAATTCAAAGTGGTTAAGATCAACGAAGCCATTAAGAATGCTGTTGTATCTCACAAAGCTCTTATCGAAAGCGATATTGAAGCACAACGTGCACAGATCATTGGTAAACTCGAAAAAGGCCAGGTACTGGAAGGTACTGTTAAGAATATCACCGATTTCGGTGCGTTCATGGACCTTGGCGGTTTAGATGGTTTGTTGTACATCACAGATATTTCATGGGGACGTATCAACCACCCAAGCGAAGTATTGAAATTAGACCAGAAGATCAACGTTGTTGTGTTGGATTTCGACGACGAGAAAAAACGTATCTCTCTTGGTTTAAAACAATTGACTCCGCATCCTTGGGATGTGTTGCCTGAAACAATTACAGAAGGTTCTATCGTTAAGGGTAAAGTAGTGAACATTGAAGACTACGGTGCTTTCCTTGAGATCCTACCTGGTGTTGAAGGCCTGGTTCACGTATCTGAAATTACATGGGCTAACACACCAATCAACGCAAAAGAATTCTTCAAACTGGGTGACGAGCATGAAGCTAAAGTGGTAACACTTGACAAAGACAGCCGCAAAATGAGCCTGTCTATCAAGCAAATGTCTCAGGATCCATGGAGCGATATCGAAACTAAATTCCCTGAAGGAAGCCGCCATACTGGTGTAGTTAAAAACATCACTCCTTACGGTGTGTTTGTTGAACTGACTTCTGGTATCGGTGGAATGATCCACATCTCTGACCTGAGCTGGTTGAAGCGTTTCAATCACCCAACTGAGTTTACTAAAGTTGGTGAGAACATTGATGTGATCATCCTGGGTATTGATAAAGAAAACCGCAAACTGCAATTAGGTCATAAGCAATTGGAAGAAGATCCATGGAACAGCCTGCAGGATACATTCGCCGTTGGTTCTATCCACGAAGGAACTGTATTACGCAAGGATGATAAAGGAGCTATTGTACAATTGCCTTATGGTTTAGAAGGCTTTGCGCCTAACCGTCACCTTGCTAAGGAAGATGGTAAGAGCGTAGGTGCTGATGAAACCGCAGAATTCATGGTAATTGAATTTGATCGCAATGAAAAACGCATTGTTGTTTCTCATGCCAGGATTTGGGAACAGGCAAAAGCTGATGAAAAAGATGCTGCCCGTAAGGAAGCAAGAGCTGATGCTGACAAAACCAAAAAAGCAGTGAAAAGCCTGCAGGGTAAGGTTGAGAAGCCAACCCTTGGTGACCTTGGTGCTTTGGCACAGATCAAAGAAAGATTACAGCAGGAAGAGAAAGGTGGTTCAGCCGCTGGTACTACTCCTGAAACTGAAGGATAATCCTATTTCATCCTATTATAAAGTCCTCAACATTCGTTGAGGACTTTTTTTATGCCTGCTTAATTGTTAAATGATAATACAGGTATTTTACTGGAGGGAGAAAATAACAGTAACATCATACCTCATCTTTATCTTTTTAAATGTTACAGCTGCATCTTCCTGGGGTGCTGACTGATCCCTCAATTGCATATTTGATACCTTCATATTGTAAACATAGGGCGTATAATATTCTACCGGTTCATTGATCGTTACTGCAACACCAGCTTTTTCATTGATTGCCTCTGAAAGATAAACGGCTTTATCTTTTGCAGCTTTAATAGCATCTATCTTCAGCTTCTTGCGAAGCTCTTCCATTCTGCTCGTAGCTGTTCGTTGGATAAAGAAATTTTCTGTAGCATTATCATCTAGCAGGTCAACAAGTTGGTCAAGTTGGTTGCTATTGCTTACTTTGACCTGGTATGAAATGGAGGCATATAGCTCATCTTTTTTATGTTTCTTCCTCCACCATGGATTACTATTCAGCCCATCATAAGCAGAAATGCTAACCAGGGAATCAGGTATTCCTATTCTCTTGACTGAGCGAAGAAAATCCTGTTTGATGCGATCAATAGCCATCTTTCCCTGGCCTTTCTTATCGTATTCTTTAAGATCCACCTGTACATAAATTTCATCCGGGATGATTTCCATTTCTGCACTACCGGTTACGGTAATGGTTTTGGGATAAGGATTTTTATCAGCCTGTGCATACAAATGCAACAGGCTAAACAGCATCAATAGGGTAATACTTATTTTTTTCATGGCATTAATTTTTAGTATAGATGTTTTGTAAATTATTTTACATAAGCCCTGCATGCGCATTAACAATATGTAAACATGTAACTTTAACTATCAAATTTGCTTGCAGCATGAGTATTTGGAAAAAGTTAGCTGAATTCCAATTTGTAAGAAAAATAGTGTATGCTATTGTGGGTATATTTTCCTACCCTGGATTGGCTATAGTAAACAGGTTAAAAATATCAGGTACCGAACATATTGAAGATCTCCCCACGAAAAATGTTTTATTTGTCAGTAACCATCAAACCTATTTCGCCGATGTAATTACTTTTCTGCATATTTTCTGTGCGGTGAAATGGAGAAGAAGAAACATGCTTGGGTTGCCATTTTATCTCCTCAATCCATTTACAAGTGTATACTATGTGGCTGCAGAAGAAACAATGAAAAGCAGTTGGATCAGCAGGCTATTTACGCTTGCCGGGGCATTAACGGTGAAGCGAACCTGGAAGAAAGATGGTAATGAAACCAGAAGAGGCTTAGACCCCTCTGATACACGTAAAATAGAAAGATCACTAAACAACGCCTGGGTTATCACTTTCCCGCAGGGCACTACCAAACCATTCGCTCCGGGCCGAAAGGGCACCGCCTATATCATCAAACATTGCAGGCCCGTTGTGATTCCCGTTGTGATCCAGGGATTCTGGAGAGCTTTCAACAAAAAAGGCCTGAAGTTTAAAAAGACCGGGGTTCAGCTTTCCGTACGTTTTAAAGAGCCATTGCAAATTGATTACGAAGCACCTGCTGAGCAAATACTGGCACAGATCATGGATGCAATTGAGCAAAGCAAGGATCACATGTTGATGGGGGCACACCATTGGAAAACTAAGGAAGAAGCCGTTGCATGATCCTTAGCTAAGTCTTCTATTTTTTCCGTTTTTAATTTCAAGAAAGAAGTTTGTAAATGTATTTACCTATGGCTAATAAAAATGAGATAGGACTAGACACAGACGAATCGAAAAAGCTGGCAGATAGTTTAAATATATTATTGGCGAACTACCAGTTATTTTATATTAATGCACGTGGATTTCATTGGAATATTACTGGCGAAAAATTCTTTGAGCTCCATGCAAAGTTTGAAGAGCTATATAACGACCTGTTGCTAAAGGTTGATGAAGTAGCAGAACGAATTCTCACTCTTGGAAATACGCCTTTGCATACCTTCTCAGATTATCTTGAGACAGCCACGATCACTGAGGCAAAGAATATTTCGATAGATAAAGATGCTATGCAAAACATAGTCGATTCCTTCCGCACCTTGATCACATTACAGCGGGAGATAGCAGGCGTAGCCGATGATGCAGGTGATGAAGGCACGAGCGCCTTAATGAGCGATTACATTCGTGAACAGGAAAAACTGGTCTGGATGTATTCAGCTTATTTAAAATAGCCTAAATGGAATTTTCGTATTAAACTGGTTTTCATATTCCTTCAACAAGTAGCATTTTTGTTGTGGAAGCTCCCTGGCGAATAGCTTTGGCAGGGGCATATTCTTCTGAAGCCCACCATTGTTTGGCCAATTCTGTCGTCGGAAATTCCAATACTACAATTCTTTCCGGGTTCCAGTTTCCCTCAAGTGTTTATGTTTGACCACCCCTAACAATAAACTTACCCTTGTAATTTTCCAGTGTTCCAAGGGTTAATTTTTTATAACCCTCATAGGCTTCATGATCATGGATGGCTATTTCAACAATAATGTAAGCAGGCATAACAAATTATTTAAAGAATAAAGCTTTTAATTCAGAAGCATCATTAGGGTGCATCTTTCCCCCCAGTATCAGGCGAATCTGCCTTCTTCGTAATGCGCCTTCGAATAAGTTTTTTTCGTCTTCGGACTCTGGTACCAATTCGGGAACTATTCTTGGTTTCCTGTTCGGGTCAAGAGCAACGAATGTATAATAGGCTTCATTGCTTTTATATTTATACTGTTGTGTAAAATCTTCACCCCACACTTTTAAATGTACTTCCATGGAGGTGTGAAAGGCCCGGCTCACTTTTGCCTCAATATGAACCGTATTGCCCAATTTTATGGGGTTTTCAAAAGAAATATTATCTACCGAGGCGGTCACAACAGGTGCATTACAATGGCGCTGCGCGGCTATGGCGGCTGCAATGTCCATCCAGTACATCAGTCTTCCTCCCATAAGGTTCCCAAAAACGTTGGTATCATTGGGCAGCACTATCTCGGTCATCATGGTCATACTATCCGCAGGTGTTCGCTTTTGCATACTTGAAATTTGCGCAAAGCTAAGGTTAAGAGGGGTTATGATAAAAATCCCCGACGGCGCTATCAGGCCATCTTGTTAATGGTTTATGATTTTTGTCATTGTGGGTCCAACTTATCTTTTTTCACTCATTTATCTATTAGATTTGCAAGCCATGAATACCAAAGTTTTGCAGCCGATTACTACCAATATGTCCTTCGATAATACGGACATCGCCTTTGCTCATTTATCTAATGATGATTTAAAACAAAGTCATTGGTTATTTGGATTAATGGGCAAGCCATGGTTAGTAAACCTGGGAGTAAAATTGACCCCTTGGGCCATAAAAGCCGGCCTGCCGGTAAAAGGTATAATCCGTAAAACCATATTCAGGCATTTTGTTGGGGGTGAGACAATGGAAGCTTCCATTCCTGCTATTGAAAAAATGGCCCAATACCATGTACAGGTGATCCTTGATTATGGTGTGGAAGGCAAACAGGGTGAAGCAAATTATGACCATGCCCGTGATGAATTTATACGAGTGATCAATTTTGCTTCCACTCAGGATAATGTGCCTTTTATGAGTGTGAAAGTTACAGGCATTGCCCGGTTCGGATTACTGGAAAGACTGGATTCATTAATGCACATGTCTCCAACCGATTCCCTGATAAAAAAGTACAATGATGCACTCGCTAAATTAAGCAATGAAGAAAGAGCTGAATGGCAAAGGGTTTGTGATCGCTTTGATCTTATTTGTAAAGCAGCAGACAAGGCTAATGTTGGTTTTCTTGTTGATGCAGAAGAAACATGGATACAGGATCCTGTTGATGCTTTGACCATGCTGATGATGGACAGTTTCAACAAAGAAAAGCTTGTCATCTATAATACACTTCAATTATACCGTCATGACAGGGTCGAATTCCTGAAGCAATGCTTCAAAGCCGCGGAAGAAAGAAATTTTTTCCTGGCTGTGAAACTTGTACGTGGAGCGTATATGGAAAAAGAACGCAAAAGAGCCCAGGAAAAAGGATATCCTTCACCTATTCAGCCTGATAAGCAATCTACTGATAATGATTATGATGAAGCTGTCCGGTTTTGCATTGAACACTACGATCGTATAGGAGTTATAGTGGCCTCGCATAACGAACGAAGCAATTTACTGGCTACACAATTAATGGACAAAGAAGGGCTTTCCCACGATCATCCCCATGTGCATTTCAGCCAATTATATGGTATGAGTGATAACATCACCTACAACCTGGCGGCTGCAGGATTTAGTGTAAGTAAATACCTTCCTTTCGGTCCTATTAAAGATGTAGTTCCTTACCTGATGCGCCGTGCCGAAGAAAATACATCGGTTGGGGGACAGACAAGCAGGGAACTTTCTTTGATTGAAAAAGAATTAAAGAGAAGAGCCATTTAATTACCACAAACTTTCTTCGGGTAACGAATTGAATTCTATAAGCAGAAAGTATAGATTTCGTATTTTGCCACCATTAATGGACTGTTAGCTCAGTTGGTTTAGAGCATTACTTTGACAGAGTAGGGGTCACTGGTTCGAATCCAGTACAGTCCACATCCTTTTTACAGTAAATTCCTTTCTTGATCTATTCCTGATAATTTACCCTTTTCTGATAGCTTTCAACCAGGATAGGTGGCTCATAATTTCTATCTCAATAATTCGGTTATAATTTACACCGGAAACACAGGGTTCCCTCATCAACAATAAAGTTGATATTAATGGAATGACCGTGATTCATTCCTTAAGCCCGTACATATTACTTTAACTATAAGGCCAGGTGGTTTAATTATTGCATAAATGCAGGTACTCTCTTTTGTTATTTCATCCTCCCTTTAGACAACTACCATTTTTTAATACAACTAAATTAATCTTATGGCCAAATCAACCAGGAAGAACACCCGTGTCAATAATAAGTTGGAAGACCTTTCCAGAAACATGGCTGACGGAACCGATCAATTTATGACCACTGACCAGGGACTAAGAATCAATGATGATCATAATTCGCTGAAAGCGGGTGAACGTGGTCCCAGTTTACTGGAAGATTTTATTTTGCGTGAAAAAATTACCCATTTTGATCATGAGCGTATTCCGGAACGTATTGTTCATGCACGGGGATCTGCTGCACATGGTGTGTTTAAGTTAACAACATCCTTATCTAAATACACCAAGGCTGCTTTTTTAAATGACACCTCCCGGGAAACTCCGGTCTTTGTTCGCTTTTCCACGGTGGCTGGTTCAAGAGGATCTTCTGATCTTGCACGCGATGTAAGAGGTTTCGCTGTTAAATTTTATACTACTGAAGGCAACTATGACCTGGTAGGGAATAACATCCCGATATTTTTTATCCAGGATGCCATGAAGTTTCCCGATCTGATACATTCGGTGAAGCCGGAGCCGGATAATGAAATTCCCCAGGCTGCCTCCGCGCATGACACTTTCTGGGATTTTGTTTCATTGATGCCTGAAAGTTCCCACATGATCATGTGGGCCATGAGTGACCGTGCCATACCAAGAAGCTTGCGTATGATGGAAGGATTTGGCATCCATACCTTTCGCTTTATCAATGAAAAGGGGGATAGCCATTTTGTAAAATTCCATTGGAAGCCTTTGCTCGGCGTGCATTCTGTAGCATGGGATGAAGCCCAGAAGATATCGGGTAAGGACCCGGATTTTCATAGGCGTGATCTGTGGGACAGCATTGAAAATGGTGCTTTTCCCGAATGGGATCTTGGCGTTCAGATTGTTCCTGAAAAGGATGAACATAAATATGATTTTGATCTTTTAGATCCTACCAAGATCATCCCCGAAGAACTGGTACCGGTACAGATCGTTGGCAGAATGACACTGAACCGCAATCCGGATAATTTCTTTGCCGAGACCGAACAGGTGGCCTTCCATCCCGGGCATGTTGTTCCCGGAATTGATTTCACCAATGATCCATTATTGCAGGGAAGATTGTTCTCTTATACAGACACCCAATTATCACGATTAGGCAGCCCCAATTTCCACGAGATTCCTATCAACCGTTCGGTCAATACTATATTTAATAACCAGCGTGATGGGCATATGCGCCAGCAAATAGACAAGGGCAAAGCAAGCTATTCCCCCAATAGTGTGGGCGGCGGATGCCCGTTTTTAGCCAAGGCAGCAGAAGGCGGCTTTACAAGCTTCCAGGAAAGAATTGATTCTTCAAAGATCAGGGGTAGAAGTAAAAGCTTCCTGGATCATTTCAGCCAGGCGACTTTGTTTTATAATAGCCAGTCTGAAGCTGAGAAACAACATATCAAAGACGCTTTCAGTTTTGAATTGTCATTGGTCAACTTTCCTGAAATCAGGCAAAAGGTTGTAGATCATTTTTCCAATGTTGACCTGGGACTGGCACAATATATTGCCAATAAAATTGGAGCGATTCCCCCTAAAAAGGCAATGCCGGTGCAGAATGGTGCGATTCCTGCCGATGGGAATCCAAAAGCTTATCAACCTGTAAAGGGTAAATCGGCTATAGATAAGTCAGGCCCTTTGAGTATGGCCAATACCATCAAGAATACGATCAAGTCAAGGCAAATAGCTGTCTTGATAGCAGATGGTGTGGATGAAGCTTCATTAAAGAATCTGGATAGTAAATTATTGGCTGAAGGAGCGATGGTAAAATTGATAGCTCCCAGGCTTTCCCCGGTGAAAGGTTCAAAGGGTGGCAGTATAAACCCTGATAAGACCTTTTTTAATGCAGCTTCAGTATTGTTTGATGCTGTTTATATCCCGGGAGGAGCAAAAAGTGTGGCAGCTTTGAGAGAAGAACCGGATGCCATCCATTTTGTAAACGAAGCTTTTCGCCATTGCAAGGCTATTGGAGCTGATAAGGATGCTGTGGCTTTTTTGGAAGATACTTATATTACAAAAAAGCTGGGAACTGATTTATCTAAAGACCATTCTTCCAATGGAGTGATTACCAATGGTAATATTAAAAACTTCAGGGATGCTGTAGCCAGGCACCGCTTTTGGGAAAGGGAAATGTTAAGTAAAGTACCTGCTTAATTCATTAAAGGCTGCTATTTCTTCAGGGCAGCCTTTTTACTTACATCTACTGGTACTTCCTTTTTTGAGCGCCCGGATCCTATCATTACCAGGTTAGGCTGAGAAGTATAGCTTCCTCCATTCTACGCCCTATCAACCCCCTATCTACTCCCTACCTAAGGTATACATAGTGCGTGATTACCACGCAGTATCTATACTCCAGGTAGGGAGTAGATAGGGCGCACATTGGGAGTTGCTATATTGGAAAAGGGAATTTCCAGGTAAGTTGTACCATGAAGTAAACCCAATAATTATACTCTAACCGGGGTTAGTAGGGTTATTTATCCAATTCGAAATTATTCTAAGTAATTGATTCCCACCACTTGAGGCCTTTGAAAGGCTGTTTAAAATAGAGCGCTTCCCCGATTAAAGGGTGTAAAATCTCCAAATTCCTGGTAATTGCCTCATTGGTGACCCTTTTAATTGGTTCATTCCAGGGATGATTGCCAAGGGCAAATTTGGACCAATGAACTGGTAGTAAACGCTTTGCATGCAGGTCTTCTGCTGCCCTGACTACTTCTTCAGGAAGCATATGTATGTATTTCCAGTTTTTATCATATTGGCCATTCTCAAGAATGACCAGGTCAAATGGGCCAAACTTATCTCCAATGGTTTTAAAATGATCGTCATAACCGGAATCGCCCCCAATAAAAATTCTATTAGATGGAGTGGTCAAAATATAACTGCTCCATAATGTGGTGTTTCTTTTAAATGTACGTCCCGAAAAATGCCTGGCGGGCGCACTATTTATCAAAAAACCACGTTCAAGCAGGGTTTCTTCGTTCCAATCCAGTTCTGTGATTATTTCCGGATCAAAGCCCCAATGCTCAAGGTGGGCGCCCACACCCAGGCCGGTAATTACTTTACCCACCCTTGATTTTAATTTGACCACGGTATTATGGTCAAGATGGTCCCAATGATCGTGGGTGATGATCAAATAGTCTATATCCGGAATGTCTTCTGTAGAGTACACATCGCTGCCGGGAAAAGACCTTGTTGTAAACTTAAGGGGCGAGGCGCTTCCACTGAGTACAGGGTCAACAAGGAACTTTTTCCCATCTACCTGTAAAAAATAGGAGGAATGACCAAACCAGGTAAGTACAGCCTCACCTGGGTCCAATTTGAATAAATCGGTTCTTTGAGAAGGGAGTTGGCTTGTGGGTTTTCTATGCTCCTTTTTTTCCAAAAAAAATTCTTTCAGTACGGAAGTATAACTAACTCCCTCTGTGAGGGCTGGTGTGGGGTTCAGATTTTGAAACTGCCCATTTTTATAATTGGGAGAATTTTTCATCCTTTCCCTTCTTTTGCCTGAAGCTGCCTTTCCAAATTTTGGCTGTTGCATGAAAAAATAAATAACCAGGCAAAGGATAACAATGATACCGGCAAGAATCCACATATATTATACGTAAGACTATTTAAAATATTGAACCGAAGGGGAAAAGGGCAATTTACGAACGGTTTCTAACATATTTTCCTCAATGGAACCAGCATAGTTAAAACGAATTTGGCGCTAATGCTTTCTATGGCTAATTTTCACCCAATCAATTATATTTTTCAAGGGCCTATTTATGCAACAATATCTTGATCTTCTTCAGCATATATTAGATAATGGAGTAGCTAAAACTGACCGGACCGGTACAGGCACCATCAGCACTTTTGGCTACCAGATGCGCTTTGATCTGCAGCAGGGATTTCCCCTGGTAACTACCAAAAAGCTCCATGTAAAAAGCATCATCCATGAATTACTGTGGTTTTTAAAGGGAGAAACAAATATTGCTTATCTGAAAGAAAATGGAGTAAGCATCTGGAATGAATGGGCTGATGAAAATGGCGACCTGGGCCCGGTATATGGAAAGCAATGGAGAAGCTGGGAGGGTCCTAAAGGGGAGGTGATTGACCAGGTGGCAGATGTGGTTAAACAAATCAAGACCAATCCTGATAGCCGCAGAATGATCATTAGTGCATGGAATGTGGCTGATCTTCCAAATATGGCCCTGATGCCCTGCCATGCCTTATTTCAATTTTATGTAGCTGATGGTAAATTAAGCTGCCAGTTATACCAGCGGAGTGCTGATGTTTTCCTTGGTGTACCATTTAATATAGCATCGTATGCACTTCTTACTATGATGATGGCTCAGGTATGCGAACTGCAACCGGGAGATTTCGTCCATACATTTGGCGACGTTCATATTTATAACAATCACCTGGAGCAGGTGCATTTGCAATTGAGCCGGAAACCCTATCCATTGCCGGTATTAAAGATAAATCCCGTTATAAAAGATATTTTTGGATTTAAGTATGAAGATTTTACATTGGAAAACTATCAATTCCATCCTGCTATCAAGGCACCAGTAGCAGTGTAATAAAATTTCCACGAAATAGAACAGGACTTTAATCATAAAACTGCTGTTAGTAGTTTTCTAAATTTGCCCAACTTTACCGAATGGAGAATGAGAATGGACCTGGTCCAGGGAATGACCAATTTGTTGTAAGCCTTCTGGTTGCTGCAGATGAAAATAATGTGATTGGCAAAAACAATGAACTACCCTGGCATTTACCTAATGATTTGAAATATTTTAAAAATCAAACCTGGGGCATGCCCATCCTGATGGGACGGAAAACTTTCGATTCAATAGGTAAAACATTGCCCGGCCGAAAAAGTATTGTCATTACCCGGAATCAAGACTGGAGTTATCCAAATGTGGAAGTGGTGCATTCCACCGGAGAAGCCATAGTAAAGGCTAAGGAATATGGAGCAAAGGAAATATTTGTGATTGGGGGTGCTGAGATCTTTACTTCTTCTTTTGACCTGGCAAAAAGAATATACCTGACCAGGGTACACCACCAGTTTGATGGTGATGTTTTTTTTCCGGCGCTTGATGCTACAGAATGGTTGCTCGTACATAACCGTTTTTGTGAAGCAGATGAAAAAAATGCATGGTCGCATACGTTCCAGGTTTGGGAAAGAAAGAATGGATAAGGATAGTTAATAAAATTGATCAAAAGTTCTATTGTAAACAACATACATCAACCGTTGCATTCATCATTTGAATTAGCCAAAAAGTACCTGCATTATTATTTGACCGCATCCAATAGTAGGGGCCATGGCATGCATTCGCCATTTGTTTATGATTTTATACGGAATGTTCTGAACAATGGAAAAAATTATAAAGCACCAGTTTCTATTGAACTTTTACGCGAGGAATTAAAAAAAGACCATGAGCAACTCGAAATTGAGGACCTGGGGGCAGGTTCACGAATGGGTTCTGCAAAAACGAAAACCATTAATCAACTTGCTTATACTGCTTTAAAGCCGAGAAAATATGCAAGGCTTTTATATAGGCTGGCTAAGCACTATCAACCTCAAACTATCGTAGAATTGGGAACATGCCTGGGACTGACCACAGCCTATCTATCGGATGCCTGTCCCGGCTCAAAAATAATAACCATCGAAGGCAGCAGTGCGATAACAGCTAAGGCAAGGGCTAATTTTAAAAAGTTAGGGATAAATAATATACAGTCTTTGCTGGGAGATTTTGACAATGTATTGCCTGGAGTGTTGGAGCAAGAAAGTATTATAGACCTGGCTTATATAGATGGTAATCACAGGTATGAGCCTACGATGCGTTACTTTAACCAGTTTCTTAATAAAACAAATGATGCATCCATACTTGTTTTTGATGATATTCACTGGAGTGATGAAATGGAAAGGGCCTGGAGTGAAATAAAGGATCATCCCTTGGTTCAGTATACGATTGATGTTTTCTTCCTGGGTTTTGTGTTTTTCAGGAAGGAATTTAAGGAGAAGCAGCATTTTAAAATAAGGTTCTGATCAAAGACTTTGTAACAATGGCTTTCAATGAGCAAGAACTTTCAATGACTGTTCGTAAAAACACAAAAAAGAAGTGATTAATAGAATGAACAATATTTTTTGATATAAATTGAACGCATGATTGCAGGTATATTGAAAGAGCCCCAGTATGAATCAAGGGTTACATTACTACCCGAAGGGGTAAACCAGCTAACTAAAAAAGGGCACACTGTCATTGTCGAATCAGGTGCCGGCCTGAAAGCCTCAGCTTCAGATAGTGATTATGAAAAGGCAGGTGCTACTATCACTTCAGCAGCTGAAGTGGTAGCCGCAGCAGAAGTGATACTTTGTATTCATCAACCTTCTATCCCGGTTCCATCTTCCAAGGTATTGATTGGAATGTACCAGCCCCTTTTTCACCAGGAACAAATGAAGAAATGGGCAGGAGAGGGATTGACTGTATTCAGCCTGGACATGTTGCCGAGAACAACCAGGGCACAATCAATGGATGTTCTTAGTTCGCAGGCCAATATAGCTGGTTACAAAGCTGTACTGGTAGCGGCAAATGACTACCCAAGGTATTTTCCAATGTTCATGACAGCCGCCGGGAGTATCACGCCGGCAAAGGTGCTGATCCTTGGGGCTGGTGTAGCAGGATTGCAGGCCATAGCTACAGCCAAAAGACTTGGTGCAATAGTGGAAGTGTTCGATACAAGACCCGCGGTCAAAGAAGAGGTAATGAGCCTGGGAGCTAAGTTTGTGGAAGTTGAAGGGGCTGCAGATGCTTCAAAAGCAGGGGGGTATGCCGTGGAACAATCTGAAGAGTACAAGCAAAAACAACAACAAAAGATCTCGGAAAGCATAGCTAAAGCTGATATTGTCATCACAACTGCACAGATACCTGGTAAAAAAGCTCCGGTACTGATCACGGAAGAAATGATCAACAGGATGAGGAATGGATCTGTGATCGTAGACATTGCAGCTGCAACAGGTGGTAATACACCATTTACAAAAGATGGAGAGATCGTCATCCATAATGGGGTGAAAATCATTGGTAGCGGTAATCTTCCTGCTGCCATGTCATCAGATGCCAGTAAACTTTATGGAAAAAACATCCTGAACTTTTTACAATTGCTTACCACTAAGGAAGGTGCACTGCAATTGAATTGGGAAGACGACCTGGTAAAAGGCAGTTGTATAACGCATGGAGGTGAGTTGGTCCATGAGAGGATAAAACAATTAACCAATTAAATATAATTTTTACAAATGGAGAATGCTTTGACATGGATTGCGGGCAACCAGCAGATCATCTACATAGTCATCCTGATGATCTTCGTAGGTATCGAAGTGATAGGACGCGTGCCCAGCGTGCTGCATACACCCCTGATGAGTGGCGCTAATGCTATTCATGGAGTAGTGATCATTGGTGCCATCATAGTTATGGGCCGCGCCGACAGTAATAATTACTTCGCCCTGATCCTAGGCTTCCTTGCTGTAATATTAGGAACCTTGAATGTGGTGGGTGGCTTTGTAGTTACTGACAGGATGTTAGAAATGTTTAAATCTAAAAAGAAAGGATCTAAATGAACTTTAGTATACTCACAATAATATACATCATCTCCTCTGTTACTTTCATTTTGGGATTAAAAATGCTGTCTCATCCAGAAACCGCACGCAAGGGAAACCTGGTGGCAGCAGGAGGAATGTTCCTGGCGATCTTCGGAACTATTTTTTTATATGAAGATCTTGATTCGGGAGAAAGATTGCACAACTACATATGGATCTTCAGTGGTTTGGTCATTGGTGGCATTATTGGTACTGCAGTAGCCAAGAAAGTGAAGATGACGGCCATGCCTGAAATGGTGAGCCTGTTCAATGGAATGGGTGGTGCCTGCGCAGCGCTGATCTCTATTTCGGAATTCAATCATTTCGCTTCTTCCAATTTTGCCTATCATATTATCCAGTCTTTTCCCGGTGAAAAAACAGTAGATGTAGGAGCCTTTGAACTTCCACTTCAAACAACCACGATGATCACCATTTTTCTTGGTTTGATCATCGGGTCAATTTCCTTTGCAGGAAGTATCATTGCCTGGGGTAAGCTGAATGGAAAGATCAAGGATAAATCATTTACTGGTCAGCATATAGTGAACCTGGGCGTATTAGCCGCCATTATTGGTATAACTATTTTTCTTTTAGCTACTATCTCCTCTTCTTTTGAAGTCAACAATGGTTTGCTTACCAATACTGCTAAAAGAATTTCCATTGAAGGCCTTAATATTCACATGAATACTTCGGTCTATGTTTTGTTCTACCTTGTATTCTTTCTTTCACTTGTGTATGGTGTCCTATTTGTTCAACCGATCGGGGGAGCAGATATGCCTGTGGTCATTTCCTTGTTGAACTCCTTTACAGGGGTTGCGGCGGCATGTGGTGGATTTTTATATGATAATAAAGTGATGCTCACAGGAGGTATCCTTGTGGGTGCTGCTGGTACTTTATTGACCATACTGATGTGCAAAGCCATGAATCGTTCTCTTGCCAATGTATTGATCGGTTCCTTCGGTGGTGCCAAAGCCGGTTTGCAGGGAGATGCTAAAGCCCAGGGTGCCTATAAAGAGATCAGCCTTACGGATGCAGCGGTTGTCATGACCTTTGCTAACAAAGTAATGATCGTGCCGGGTTATGGGTTGGCAGTGGCGCAGGCCCAACATGCCTGTCATGAATTGGAAAAATTGCTGACTGACAAGGGTGTTGAAGTTAAATATGCCATTCACCCTGTAGCGGGCCGTATGCCTGGTCATATGAATGTGCTGTTGGCCGAGGCAGATGTGAGTTATGAAAAGCTGGAAGAGATGGAGCAGGCAAACGAAGAATTTCCCAATACAGATGTAGTACTTATTTTAGGAGCAAACGACGTAGTGAACCCTGCAGCTAAAACTGATACAACTTCACCTATTTACGGAATGCCCATACTTGATGTTGAATTGGCCAAGACAGTAATAGTCAACAAACGAAGCATGAAACCCGGTTATGCTGGTATTGAAAATGACCTGTTCTTCCGTCCTAAGACTTCGATGTTGTTTGGAGATGCAAAAAAAGTATTGCAGGACCTGATAGGGGAGATCAAGAATTTATAATTTGATCTTCTCGTGTTCATTCTATGGAGAAGTTAGCATTTAAGTGCTGTTGCAAAGCTCATTAGTAGTACATTAGCAAACACACTTAAATATACTTTGACATGCGGATGTTATGTATCCTGTTACTGTTCTTTTGTATTCATTCAAATGCTCAGCAAAAGCTTATAGGCTTTACTGATGCAGGTTCTGATAAACAAAAGGGTCTTGAAAAACAATTTGATGCCCTTATGAATGCCGGAAACCTGGACACTTGGATGAAATTTCTTTCTTCCAATCCCCACCATGTGGGTTCAGCAAAGGGAAAGGGTAATGCCGATTACATGGCTGACCTTTTTAGACAATGGGGATATCAAACACAAATAAGTACGTATTATGTTTTATTTCCTACTCCCAAAACAAGGTTGCTGGAGTTATTAGGTTCCAAACCTTATAAAGCCAAACTCGAAGAGCCCTCTTTGACAGAAGATAAAACTTCAGGTCAGAAATCAGAACAATTACCCAGCTATAATGCCTATTCCGCCGATGGGGATGTTACTTCAGAACTGGTTTTTGTCAATCGCGGTATACCTGCAGACTATGAAGAACTGGAACGTATGGGCATAGATGTAAAAGGTAAAATTGTGATCGCTAAATATGGGGGTTCATGGAGAGGTATTAAACCAAAAGTTGCAGCAGAACATGGTGCTATTGGTTGCCTTATCTATTCCGACCCTGCAGACGATGGCTATGTGCAGGGAGATACCTATCCTGATGGCCCATTCCGCAGGGCTGATGCTGTTCAGCGTGGATCTGTAATGGATATGCCAGTCTATCCAGGCGATCCACTTACGCCTGACGTTGGTGCCACTAAAAATGCAAAGCGTTTGGATATAAAGGATGTTAAGACCATTATGAAGATACCGGTGCTTCCTATATCTTATGAGGATGCATTGCCCTTGTTACGTTCTCTAGGCGGACCTGTAGTTCCTGCAGCATGGAGAGGCGGTTTGCCCATAACCTATCACGTTGGCCCCGGTAAGGAAAAAGTGCATTTGAAACTGGCTTTTAACTGGGATCAAAAACCAGTGCATAATGTGATCGCTACAATGGTTGGTTCTGAATTTCCAGACCAATGGGTGATCAGGGGCAATCACCACGATGGATGGGTGAATGGTGCTGCTGATCCCCTAAGTGGTATGGTGGCTGAAATGGAGGAAGCAAGGGCCCTTGGTGAATTGGTGAAGAATGGATTCAAGCCACGCCGAACCGTTGTTTATTGCGCCTGGGATGGTGAAGAACCTGCATTGCTTGGATCTACAGAATGGGCTGAAGATCATCAGAAGGAATTGAAAGAAAAGGCAGTGGCCTATATCAATTCTGATGGTAATGGACGCGGGTTTATTGGTGCAAGTGGTTCGCATACCCTGGAGCCTTTTTTTAACCAGGTAATAGAAGATGTGAAAGATCCACAGACCGGGGTTTCGGTTAAGGAACGCCGTTATGCGAAGCAACTTATTGATGCTGATAAAGCCTCAAGGTCAAAGTTGCTGGGTAATAAGTATATGAAACTGGGTGCTCTTGGTGCAGGGTCTGATTATTCTCCCTTTATCCAGCATATGGGGATCGCATCTATGAATCTTGGCTATGGGGGAGAAGATCCGGGAGGAGAATATCATTCCATTTATGACTCCTATGACCTGTATACAAGATTTAAAGATCCGGGATTTCAATATGGTGTTGCTCTTGCAAAAACTGCGGGACGCATCACTATGAGGCTTGCCAATGCAGATGCACTTCCCTTTGATTTTAATTCATTTTATAAAACGCTAAATGATTACGCCACAGAAGTAAAGACTTTGCTGGACAACCAGAGAGTGGAAACAGAGACTGAAACAAAGATGATCCAGGATAACCTGTTTACAGAAGCAAAGGATCCCAAAAAAACCTATGCTGATCCATTGGTGAAGTCACCGGTTCCCTTCCTGAATTTCAGTGAGCTGGATAATTCACTCATGCAATTAAAAGCATCAGCAGAAGAGTTCCAGAAGGTATATGGCAATGCCACCAGTTTGCCAGTTGAAAAGCTAAACCAGTTGAACCTGTTATTATATAAAGCCGAAAGAAGTCTTATTGATCCGGAAGGCTTACCACGCAGGCCCTGGTATAAACACCAGGTGTATGCCCCGGGATTTTATACAGGCTATGGTGTTAAAACATTGCCTGGCATCAGGGAAGCTATTGAACAGCGGAACTGGAAGGAAGCGCAGGACAATATTGGCATAGTTTCCAAAGTAATTGAAGCATACAATACACAGGTGCAGCATGCTGCCACCCTGCTATCTAAACCTACTTTTTAAATAACCGATCCACGATCTGCAATTACCTTTGACTCTCACCAGTCAAAGGTTTTTTTGTCATGCAATTGCCCGCAGCGTTTTTACATTCATTAGAAGGTGTCAGAGGATTTGACAGGGAGGCATTTATTAAAGTGCATGAAGAAGGAAAACAGGTAACTTCCATTCGTATCAATCCTTCAAAAACGGAAAGTGAGATTATTTGGAAAGCTGGCAGCGGGCAATGGCAACCGGAAAGGGTTCCCTGGACAGAATATGGGTATTACTTACCTGAACGACCTTCTTTCACCTTTGATCCATTATTTCATGCAGGTTGTTATTATGTGCAGGAAGCTTCCAGTATGTTCCTGGAGCAGGCTATGCGCCAGCTGACCGACCTGTCACAACCTTTAAAAGTATTGGATCTAAGTGCAGCTCCCGGTGGGAAATCCACTCATTTGCTTTCATTACTTTCAGATGAAAGTTTACTGGTAAGTAACGAAGTAATAAGGGCGCGCTGTAATATTCTAATTGATAATATTATTAAATGGGGAAAATTTAATTCCATAGTAACCAATAATGATCCGGCTGCATTCAAAAAACTACCCGGCTTTTTTGATGTTATCGTTGTTGATGCTCCCTGCAGCGGCAGCGGATTGTTCAGGAAAGATCCAGGTGCGATTGCTGAATGGAGTGAAAATAATGTAGCTCTTTGCAGCCAGAGACAACAAAGAATTCTTGCTGATGTAATTCCATCTTTAAAAGAAAATGGACTGTTGATCTATTCAACCTGTTCCTACTCCGAGACAGAGGACGAGTCTATCGCTGATTGGCTGGTGAACGATCTACATATGAAAAATGAACAGCTCCAACTAATAGAGGATTGGGGTATAGTGGAATCTGCTTCTCCGGAACATGATGCAACGGGATATCGGTTTTATCCTGATAAGGTAAAAGGGGAGGGATTTTTTATTTCCTGTTTCCGGAAGCAAGATGAAGAAAAGGAGCCTGGTGGTAAACTACCAAGGGTAGAAATGGCAAGTGTAAAAGAGAAAGAAATTCTTAAGACATGGTTAAATAAAGACCAGGTGGAAATTATTAAAGACCACGACACTTTCAGGGCATTACCTGCAACCATGATCAATGATTTTTCACGGCTGCGGAGCAGTTTAAATATTCAATATACAGGGACTGAACTTGGCCAAATAATGAAAGAAAGATTGATTCCTCATCATGCACTTGCTTTAGGCACCCTCTTATCAGACGATGTGCCTACGACAAACCTGTCTTACGAAGAAGCCATTAAATACCTGCAAAGAAAGGATTTATCCTTAACCCCTGAAACCAAAGGCTGGCAAACTGTAAGCTACCAACAGCATCACCTGGGCTGGATTAATGCATTAGCCAACAGGATCAACAACTATTATCCTAAAGAAATGCGTATTTTAAAGCAATCTAACGATTCGGCTTTTGAAAAATAATGAGCATATTTGTAAGGCTAATCTGGAGCCATGCACTGAACCATGCATGGCAATTGAAAAACTAATTATATCCACATGAAAAAGTCATTATTGCTTGCCACCATTCTTTTTTGCTGTTCATTCGCTTTTGCCCAGAATGAATTAGTGGTACATAATTCTGATAAAGGCCTTTACCTGTTGCATACTGTTGCGCCAAAAGAAAATTACTATTCCATTGGCAGACTTTATAATGTTTCTCCAAAGGAGATAGAAGCGATGAATGCGCTTGATATGAACAAGGGTTTGAATATTGGTCAATCTATAAAGATCCCTTTAACTTCTACCAATTTTACCCAGGCGTCCGAAAAAGGGAGAGGTCTCTACTACGTTGTAGGAGATAAGGAAGGTTTATATAGAGTAAGCCTGAAAAACAACAAGGTATTGATGGCCAACCTGCGCAAATGGAACCATCTCTCAACAGACAATATCACAACAGGCCAGAAACTGATTGTAGGATACCTGATATCGCCTGAAGCCAATAATATTGTACAGAGCAACCCTGTACAAACGGAGCCGGTAAAAAAGGAAGTAGTACCAACCAATAAAGATGTGGTTGTGCATGAACCAGTTGAACAGAAAAAACCTAATGAGGAAGTAAGGACTAAAGAGCCAGAAAAGAAAACGGAGGCCACCATCACAAAATCACAACCTGTTCCCGTGGCTGTAAATGATGGGAATGGAGGGTATTTCAGAACTTTATTCGAAAAGCAGGTTAAGGCCCAGCCACTTTCTGCAGATGAAACTGCCACAGCAGGCATATTTAAAACTGCAAGTGGCTGGCAAGATGCCAAATACTATGCGCTAATGGATAGGGTGGAACCGGGTACTATCGTCCGTATAGTTAATCCTTCCAATAATAAAGCTGTATACGCTAAGGTGTTAGGTGAAATGAGTGGTATCCGGCAGAACCAGGGTTACAATTTACGCCTGAGTAATGCTGCAGCTTCGGCACTTGATATCAATGATACAGAGAAGTTCATTGTAAGGGTTAACTATTGATAAACAATCTAAACGCTTATATAAAACACAAGGCCTCTTTTTAAAGAGGTCTTGTGTTTTTCAGTCATGTTAATTTCATTAATTATCGGGTTGGGTATTTGCGAATTTGTAGCCCCTTAAGAAATCTTCCACATTCATTCTCTTTTTACCTTCCAGTTGAAGTTCTTTTATAGTAATAAAACCATCAACACATGCAAACCGAAGGAATGTTTTTCCATCCGTTTCAAATTCTCCCGGATTCATTGCGGTGGAAGTTGAAAGTTTTTCATCACGGTATATCTTAAGCATTTTCTGATCCAAAAAAGTGAAAGCCCCTGGAAATGGTGAAAGCCCCCTGATCAGATTATGAACTTCAGTTGCCGTTTTATTCCAGTCTATGCGGCAGGTTTCTGTAAATATTTTGGGCGCATGTTTCAGTTCTGATGTATCTGGTATTTTATTGCCGGTACCCTTCACCTGGGACTGCCCTTTTAATCTTCCACTTGACAGTTCTTCTATCGTACGTACCAGCAATTTTGCCCCAATTTCCTTCATCCGGTCATGTACTTCTCCTGCAGTTTCATTTTCACTAACCGGAATTGTTTCCTGCAACAATATATCCCCGGTATCAATTTCGTGTTGCAATTTAAAAGTAGTGACTCCTGTTTCTTTTTCCCCATTGATAATGGCCCAGTTGATGGGTGCTGCTCCCCGATATTGGGGCAATAATGATCCATGTACATTAATGGTACCCATGGGAGGCATATTCCAAACTACCTCAGGCAACATCCTGAAGGCAACAACCACCTGCAAATCGGCATTTAATTCTTTTAACTCTTCCAGGAATTGAGCATTCTTTAGTTTATCTGGTTGCAATACTTTCAACTCTTTTGTAATGGCATATTGTTTCACTGCGCTTTCCTGTAATTTCATACCCCTGCCTGCAGGTTTGTCCGGTGCAGTTATTACACCAACAATATTGCATCCTGCCTGCACCAGTGCATCGAGCGAAGCAACCGCAAATTCAGGTGTTCCCATGAAAATGATGCGCAGATCTTTATAGTTCATTGTAATGTACCTTGTTAAATACTATTAATTCAAAAGCTGGCTTTTAGCACCAGTGATTTTTTAATTGATGCCCTTATTCAAAATCAGGATATAACAGGTATTTTTTACGGATCGCTTTAAACTGTTTTAGTTGGGGTTCCCAGCTTTTACGAATCACTTCTTCTGAAGCACCAGATTTTACTTGCTGCATCAATGATGCATTGCCTGCCAATTTATTAAAAAATGCCTGGTCCATATCTCCGGATTTTGGTTTAATAAAGAAAGACTCCTTATCGGGAAATAACCGAAAAGCATCAAGCAGGTATTTTAGCTGGATCCTGTTATCGATTTTTTTTAGCACATGTGCCGGTGTGCCACTGATATTCCACCCGTAGCAAACCTGGTCTTTTAGTTTGGGATCTTTGGCACCATCTTTTGACACTGGTGTGAATTTGTAAAGATTTTTGGGTAGGGATGGGTGGCCAAAAATCTGGAAAGGTTTGTCTGTACCACGTCCTTCACTTAATACAGTTCCCTCAAAAAAGCAAGTTGATGGATACCAGTATATGGATTGTATTTCTGGCAGGTTAGGTGATGGTTTTACCGGCAATTCATATTTACTGTTATGGGTATAATTGCCGCACTTGATCACCATAAAATGAAATGAGGTGTCAGGAGGAGAGTTTTTAGCTACTTTATAATATTCACTACGCAAGTTTGCCTTCACACTCAGCCACTTTTCTCCGCTAAGCATCATGGCATATTCACCAATGGTCATACCATACACTACCGGCACAGGCTGCATTCCTACGAAGGATTTGTATTTCGGTTCCAGCACTGGTCCATCTACATAAAATCCATTTGGATTTGGCCGGTCAAGGATCAATAATGGTTTTCCGTATTCAAAAGCGGCATTCATAAACTCCTCCAGTGAGGAGATGAAAGTATAAAAACGTACGCCTACATCCTGTATATCAAATATCAGGATATCAACATCTTTCACATCTTCAGCAGATGGGCCTCTTTTGCTGCCATATAATGAAACAACAGGTATGCCTGTTTCCTTATCAATATAATTTCCAACCTTTTCCCCGGCGTCAGCTGTACCCCTGAATCCATGTTCAGGTCCAAAGATCACTTTTATGGATACACCTGATTTTTTAAGCGTATCTACCAGGTGTGTATGACCAACCATTGATGTTTGATTAGCAAAAATGCCTACCGTTTTACCTTTTAAAAGGGGCAGGTACACTGATAATCGTTCTGCTCCTGCAACAACAGGATTCATATTGGCAGGGTTGGCTTTTATAGGTGTTTTTTGCGCCGTGCACGATAAACCCAGGCAGGAGATAAGAAAAGCTAAAACAATCTTCATCGTTCAAATTTCAGGAAAAATTGGCAAGCAAAACGTGAAAGATTAGTACCTTGCCAGCCTTCAGAAACAAAACATCTTCCTGCTTTTGCCCCACCTGGTTGTTGCAGATTAATGTTTGGTTCCGGAACTGTAAACAGGAGATTGCCGGGTGAAGAACAACCAATTGGAAACATTTATTTAAATAATTTATTGACACAAAAATCGAAATCATGCAACAAGTGCAAAATGGTGACAAGATAAAGGTTCATTATCATGGAAAGCTCCGTAGCGGAGAAACTTTTGATACTTCTGATGGAAGGGAACCGCTGGAATTTACAGTGGGTAGCGGGCAAGTTATCAAGGGGTTTGATGAAGGTGTTAAAGGCATGCAGGTAGGTGATAAAAAAACTGTGGAAATTCCTGTGTTGGATGCTTACGGTGAAAAGCAACAGGAAATGATGATAGAATTTCCAAAAGATCAATTTCCTGCAGATATGAATCCTGAAGTGGGCATGCAGTTGATGATGAGCAATGGTTCAGGCCAACAGTTCCCCGTAACTGTAGCAGAAGTGAAAGAGGAAAGTGTTGTATTGGATGCCAATCATCCATTGGCAGGACAGGAGCTTATTTTTGACCTGGAGTTGGTTTCCATTGAGCCTGCTTCAAGGATCATTATGCCATAATTGTACTGTAATAAATAAAAAATCGCCCTCTTTCTGAGGGCGATTTTTTTATTTTGAAAAGGATCAATCTGTGGCCATTTCCAAAGATGGTTCCCTTGTATTGTTTACTATTTTGTGTCTTGCAGACCTCCCAAACCACCAGGCTAACCAAAAACCTACTAATCCCCAACTGACAATGGCATCTGCCAGGTGAGCCCATGTATCAAAATTCTCATACCAGATGGCACCCGTATAAGGAGCATTTAAAAATACGATCAATCCTACCACCAGTGCACTTCCAACTATGGTGTTGAAACGCGGAGCATTCATTTTTTTCAGTAGCCAGCAAAACAGTAAAACAATGATAATATCCACTAAAAATCCTCGTACCATATTCATCACCATATTGTTTTTCAATGTATGATGATATTGAACAATTGCCCATGGCTTGCCTTCCGCATTTTTCATAGCCTCCTCTCTTTGGGCTGATGTGGAATTGTCTGGAATATTAGGCAGGAAATATCCTCCTTCAGGCAATTGTTGTGAATTCAGGAAGTTCATAATGGCGTCCTGCTTGTCAGTGTAATTTTGTGCAGGCTTATGGAAGTTGATGAGTGCAAACGATAAGAATTGCCAAATGAAAATAATGACGCCTCCAACTATGGCGGCTACAATTGTTTTTTTCATTGCGAGTAGTTTTGATTCTTGTTAAGTTAAGAAAAAATCAATAATAATTGCCTGAATGCATAATTGGCTGCATGATGTTACCGAATTCCAAACCAATCATTTGAATACCCTATCCGTTGCCGTACATTTGAAGCATGTTTGAAAACTATTCCTTTACGGCAGCTGAACGGTTCATGCGTTATGTTCAGATTGATACCCAAAGTGATCCACTTTCGCAAGCCCAACCTACAACTGAAAAGCAGAAAGATCTTTCAAAGGTTTTGGTGCAAGAACTTCAGGCTATGGGAATTACAGATGCCCATTTGGATGAATTCGGGTATGTATATGCTACAATTCCTTCCAATACCACAAAGAAGGTGCCGGTACTTTGTTTTTGTGCGCATGTTGACACCGCACCTGATGCAAGTGGTACGGGAGTAAAACCCATACTCCATAAAAATTACCAGGGAGAGAATATAGTGTTGCCGGACGATGCCGCCCAGGTTTTGAAAAAGGAAGACTTTCCTTATTTAGAGGGGTTAATGGGACATGATATCATTACAGCCAGCGGTACTACCTTACTAGGTTCAGATGATAAGGCAGGTGTTGCGGAAATTATGGATGCAGCTAATTTCTGGATGGCAAACCCACAGGTAAAACACGGTGCCATACGTCTTTTATTTACACCGGATGAGGAGGTAGGAAAGGGAACAGTCAAGGTGGATCTTGAAAAGTTAGGTGCCGATTTCGGTTATACATTGGATGGGGGTGAGGCAGGCTCGCTGGAAGATGAAACTTTTAGTGCCGATTCTGTGCAGTTGATCATTCATGGGGTTATTACCCATCCGGGTTATGCGAAAGATAAAATGGTCAACGCTTTAAAAATTGCGGCAGATGTACTGGCTTCCTTGCCCCGTGCTGAACTGTCGCCGGAAACAACTCATGAAAAGCAGGGATTCATTCATCCCATTCGTATTGATGGAATAGCAGAGAAGGCCACTATCGATTTTATTATAAGAGATTTTGTTACTGAAGGATTAAAGAAAAAGGAAGATTTTTTATTGAGTGTTGTGGAAATGGTTATGGAGAACTATCCAAAGGCCAGTTTTGATTTTAAGGTAACAGAACAATACCGAAACATGAAGGAAGTGCTCGACCAGCATCTGCAGGTAGTTGACTATGCAAAGGAAGCAATTTCAAGAGCCGGGCTCTCATTAAAGATGGAAAGTATTCGGGGTGGCACTGATGGAAGCAGGTTATCATTTATGGGTTTACCATGTCCCAATTTATTTGCAGGAGAACAGGCCATACATTCCAAACTGGAATTCATTAGTATCCAGGATATGAATAAGGCTGTGGAGACCATTATCCATATTGCAGGTATCTGGGAGGAAAAAAGTTAAGGTCTGTATCCATTTTATAAACTGTTATGTGACAGAAAGCAAATTAAGCTTAGTGACTAACAATAAAACTCTGTGAGACTACACGTCTTTTATATTTTGCTGTTTCCATTACAGGTAATAGGGCAGGAATTACTTGTAAATGGAGGATTTGAAGAAGAGAATATCTGTTCTGAATACAAAGTGAACTGTGCTCCTGAAGCATGGATCTATACTGTTCCATCTTACTTTTATTATTTTAAGGACCGCGAATTGGCACACGGTGGTGAACATTTTGTTTCCATCATAGCGGGGCATGCTAAAAAGCCCTATTACCGCACCTTCGTTAGGAGCAGGTTGTTGTGCGGTTTGCGTAAGGATCATATATACGAGTTACGCTTTTTTATAAAATCACTTCATCCTGTTCTTGACAGTATTGGTGTATATTTTACAAACTATGATTTTCTATTTGAGAAAGAGCCCTATAGGAAAATCACTCCAACATTATTCCTCAGGGATGCGCTTCAAAGACCTGCGAAATCATCAGCATGGCAACCAATAACTTTCCAGTACAAGGCTACAGGTATTGAATCGTATATCACCATTGGAAATTTTAAAAGGGGTGATATTACAGGTCCCACTGGCCTGAACAGGGAAAATAACTATTTTGTTTTGCTCGACGATATTTCCCTTCGACCCATAGATCCTAAAGAGCAATTATGTCCCGACTGGAGAAAAACAATGGAAGAAATCTATGCACAGGATGAACGTCATGAATATCTTTCCAGGGAGATAAAGGAATCTAAGGACAAACCACTTCAAAGGGTTCGCAATTCAGTGACGCAAATACAAAAGATCGATACATTGGTGTTGCCGGATGTATTATTTGCCACCAACAGCTATGGTCTTACAAAGGAAGCCAATACAGTTCTTGACAGCTTCATTCTTTCTGCAAGGAAATTTACGGTTGATTCCATCCAGGTACATGGTCATACAGATAACAGGGGTAGTTACACTTATAATGAAATGCTTTCCCAAAAAAGAGCCTTAACTGTACTGGGATACCTTCAACCTCATTTTAATGCTAATATCCAGGCCAATGGTTGGGGAAGTTCCAGACCTGTTGCTGACAACAATTCAATAGCTGGAAGGCAAAAGAACAGGAGGGTGGAAATCTACCTGTATGCACGGGAATAATGCTTTCATTTCCATAGATATGGTATCTTAGTCGATCAAACAAGCAACCAAAAATAATACTTCATGTACCTTTTACAGACTGATTCTAATTCTCTTCTTAATTTTCTGTTGAACTACTGGTGGCTGATACTTCTTATCCTGATTGTGTTTAGTGGCCTTTTCACGGTGAACCAGGGATATGTAGGCGTCATTACGTTATTTGGCAAATACAGGCGTGCAGCACGCCCGGGACTGAATTTCAAGATCCCTTTTTTCGAACAGGTAATGAAAAAGATTTCAGTTCAGAACCGTTCTGTGGAAATGGAGTTCCAGGCTGTTACTATAGACCAGGCCAATGTGTATTTTAAAAGCATGTTGCTTTACTCCGTTCAGAATACCGATGAAGAAACCATTAAAAGAGTGGCCTTTGTATTTATCAGTGACAGGGACCTGATGCAGGCTCTTACTCGTACCATTGAAGGCTCTATCCGCGCCTTTGTGGCAACAAAGCGACAATCAGAGATCCTTGGACAGCGTAAAGAGATCGTTGATTATGTCAAAGACCAGATTGACCATACATTGGAGCAGTGGGGTTATCATTTGCAGGATCTGCAGATCAATGATATCACTTTTGATAAAGCCATCATGGACTCCATGAGTAAAGTGGTTGCTTCCAACAATTTGAAAGCAGCGGCAGAAAATGAAGGCCAGGCATTGCTGATCACCAAAACAAAAGGAGCTGAAGCAGAAGGAAATGCTATTAAAATTGCGGCAGAAGCTGAAAGGGAAGCAGCCCGTTTGCGCGGCCAGGGTGTGGCGCTTTTCCGCCAGGAAGTGGCAAGGGGTATGACCGAGGCAGCAGAACAAATGAAACAGGCGAACCTGGATACCAATGTGATACTGTTTAGCATGTGGACAGAAGCTATAAAGAACTTTGCAGAATATGGAAAAGGCAATGTGATATTCCTGGATGGAAGTTCCGAAGGCATGGAAAAAACCATGAAACAAATACAGGCGTTAATGATAAAGCCGGCAGGAACCCAGTTGTAATCATCAAGGGATTGACCCGGATCATCTATAATACGTGAAAAGATTTACAGGAGTAATTGATAAAAGGCAGCCAAAACTGAACTTACTGGCTAATAATTACTCTTGTTAAAACTCTGAAAAAGTTAAAGCCTGCTTAAACAGCAGGCTATTTTATAGCTCTTATTTGCAATACAAAATAATAGGCGTTGCCTAACGTTATTCATCACGTTATATTACATTTACCGCTAAAAGACGAAATTTCGTATGATAAACCTGCTACAAATTGTAGATACCGTAAGCAAGACTGCTACTTCACAAGCTGATATGAACAAGGACGGGAGCATAAGCTTAGGCGAATTGCTCACTATGGGAGGTTGGGTGATGATTCCACTGGTAGCCCTTTTCCTGGTTACTATTTTTGTTTTCTTTGAGCGTTTTATCGCCATCCGCAAGGCTTCCCGTATCGATACCAATTTCATGAACATCATACGGGATCACATTGTCAATGGAAATGTTAGCGCGGCCCGGAGTTATGCAAAGAATACCAATAACCCTGTAGCCCGCATTATAGACAAAGGCATTCAACGAATTGGTAAGCCCATTGATAATATCGAGAAAAGTATGGAGAACGTGGGCAAACTTGAGCTGTATAATATGGAGCGTAACCTTTCAGTATTATCACTGATTGCAGGTATTGCTCCTATGTTTGGATTCCTTGGAACTATCGTTGGTATGTTCGAATTGTTCTACCGTCTGGCATCCACCGGTGATTTTACGATCCAGACCATGGCCAACGGTATTTATACCAAAATGATCACATCGGCTTCAGGTTTGATCATCGGTTTGCTGGCTTATATCGCACATAACTTTTTAAGCACACAGGTTGATAAGACAGCCAATAAAATGGAAGGATCCAGTGCAGAGTTTATTGATGTACTGCAGGAGCCAACGAGGTAGTTGCTGCTTTTGGCAGGATTAAAGTTTATGGTTGACTAAAATTGTTTGAATTAGGGTTTTAACAGCCAGAACAAACACCAGATATAGAAACATGAATATTCGCAGAAAATTAAGAGCCCATACAGAAGTACATACAGGACCACTGAATGACATCTTGTTCATTCTGCTGCTTTTCTTTTTGATCGCCTCCACATTGGCCAACCCTAACCTGGTGAAAGTTAACAATCCCAAGGGGTCAAAGGACATGAAAGCCAAACAAAATATTATAGTGTCTGTAAATAAGGAACACCAGTATTTTATGGGTCAAACCCCTGTGGATTATACCCATATGGACAGCCTGCTCAAGCACCAGATAGAAAATGCGAGGAAATTAGTTGATACGCCTTCGGTTATTGTCAATGCAGATACTATTGCTTATTGGGGAGAAGTATTTAAGATCATGAGCATTGCTAAGAAATACAATGCGAAAGTGGGCGTGCATGTGAAATAAACCCTGGTAATACCTGATTATATTTATTCAGGAAAGGGGTCAGTATTTTTGGCCCTTATGTAAAAAGATGCCGCATCATTTTTTAACCTTTACCATCCTGTTCTTGCCCTGCATATCTTTTTTCATTTCTACTGAAAAGTATCCTTCTTCTTTAAATAGGTGTGTAACCTGTATGCCCAGGTCTTCGTGAATTTCCATATACATACTTCCATTTTCGGAAAGATGGTTCCTTCCAAACATTGCCAATGCTCTATAGAAAACCAACGGATCATCCTCAGGTACAAACAGGGCTATATGGGGTTCATGCTCCACTACATTCGGGTTCATTTCCTCTTTGTCTTTAAGGGGAATATAGGGCGGATTACTGACCAGAATATTTACAGTAGGCAATTGTCTTTGTTGTACCAGGTCTAAAAAGTTCAATCCCTGGAAATCAACCCTTATATCCAAAGCCGAACCATTTCTTCTTGCTACATTTAAAGCTCCTTCGCTCACATCGCAACCCCATACTTCTGCCAGGGGCATTTCTTTCTTCAAGGCCAGTGCAATGCAGCCGCTCCCTGTACCTATGTCCAGTATCTTCAATAAGGTTGTTTTATCAGACTCTGTGGCATTCCTGGTAAATACGTTAAGCCCGGAGGCTTTTACATCTTTTACTATCCATTCTACCAGTTCTTCAGTTTCAGGGCGGGGTATTAATACTGAAGGATCAACATATAATTCCATCCCGTAAAACCAGCTTTTATTCATTATATACTGTATGGGTTCATGATTCAGTAATCGCTTGAGTTCAGCTAATAGGGTCCTATATTGGTCCCCGCTCAGTTCATAATCCTTCCTGGTTAATCTTTCATTTTTGGAAAGTGAAGTGATATGTTCTATCAACAGAGCGGCAATGTTCCGGGCTTCACTTTCCTCATAAACTTCATTCAAACTTTCAGTTAGGTACCTTTCTGCTGCTGCTAATTTCATTAACCAAACTTAAAGCATGTTGGTTTAAATTTGCCAATTGCAAAAGGATGAATGACCTGCATGAGATATATATGGCCCGGTGCCTGCAACTGGCACGATTGGGAATGGGTTATGTAGCACCCAACCCAATGGTTGGTGCTGTTTTGGTATATAATGATACAGTCATCGGGGAAGGCTACCACCAAAAATTCGGAGAACCCCATGCAGAGGTCAATTGTATACATTCTGTCAGCTTAGAGCACAGGGACCTGGTTAAGCATTCGGTTCTGTATGTTTCATTGGAACCTTGCGCTCATTTTGGTAAAACACCTCCCTGTGCCGACCTGATTGTAAAAATGGAAATACCTACAGTAGTTATTGGTTGTCGTGATCCATTTGTGCAGGTAGATGGAAAAGGTATCGAGAAACTCCGTGAAGCAGGAGTGAAAGTTATTACAGGAATATTGGAAGAGGAGTGTAAAGAGCTGAACAAACGCTTTTTTACATTTCACCAGCAGCTTAGGCCCTACATTGTTTTAAAATGGGCACAAACGGCTGATGGATATATGGCTTATAATGCCAGTGAACAGGATAACACTTTAGCTTCTTCCCGACTTTATATTAGCAATGAGCTCAGTAACCGCCTGGTTCACAAATGGCGAAGTGAGGAAATGGCAATATTGGTTGGAACCAGGACAGCATTATGGGACGATCCTTCTCTAAATACAAGGCTATGGCCTGGCAATAACCCTGTACGATTGGTTGTTGATAGGGAATTAACCTTACAGGCAGGCTTAAAACTATTTGATAGTTCCATACCTACTATAGTATTCAATAAAAGCAAGCATACCATTGAGGATCTGAAAATGGCAAGGAATATCCCGGGCGTACATTTTTATCAGCTGAAAGAAGGTGCAGGCCTTGTACAACAAATACTGGCTGCTTTATACAGTATGGATATACAATCCCTTATTGTTGAAGGTGGTTCCGTATTATTGCAATCTTTTATAGAAGAAGATCTGTGGGATGAAATTAAAGTGATCACCAACGAAGAAACGATTCTGGGGCAAGGTTTGGCTGCACCCAAATTTTATAATGAAGTATTGATACATTCGGTGCATTTATCTTCTGATACCATCCGCACTTATCGCCACACTGAAACAAATGAACCATTATAACACCATTGAGAAGCCTTCTAGTGCAGGATATAAGGACAGGGGCAGTCGTTTTTTGGCCTACGCTTATCCTGTTACTTCCGCTGATGATTTTAAAAAGTATTTAAAAGGGCTTAAAGAAGAACATCCCAAAGCTGCTCATCATTGTTTTGCTTACCGGATAGGAACCGATGGAAATAATTTTCGTGCAGGAGATGATGGTGAGCCTTCCGGGTCAGCCGGCAAGCCGATTCTGGGCCAAATAGACAGTAAAGGCGTCACAAATGTAGCCGTTATAGTAGTGCGCTATTTTGGTGGTACTTTATTAGGGGTTCCCGGGTTGATCAATGCTTATAAGATGGTCACTTCCCTTGCATTGCAGCTTACGCCTATTATTCAAAAGCCGATCCTGGAAATGTATGAGCTGAATTTTGATTATACGCTGATGAACGAGATCATGATGGTAATAAAACGATTTGGCTGCATAATTATTCAAAACGAAGCACAGTTGTTTTGCCGGATGGTTATGGGTATACCAAAAGAAAATCTTGAAAATTGTATCAATAAGATAAAAGACCTGCACGGTGTTGAGTTACGGAAAATGGCGGAAGGGAAAAAGTAAATTAGGGGGTTGACAAGTTGACTTCTTGAAAGGATAGAAAAAAGCTGTGGGTAAACAGTGTGGATCAAAGGGTTTATAATCTGAATACTTCTTATAAGGTTAAAAGGATAGGAAAGTATCAATTCACAATCGCAAAAATCAGTATTCTATCAAAATATCTTGAAAGACCCTAATGCTGCCTATTCCATTACAAGTATTGATTGACCACAATCAGTAAAACGTTAAAATGCAGTCATTGCTTTGAATAGCGGTTTGCTTTTACATTAGGGTATGATCACCTCTATACGCCAGGTCCTGGTCTTTTGTTGTTGCCTGCTGGTCATACAATGCTCAAAGAATTCAGGATCATCCGGGGGAAATCCTCCTCCTAATCCAAATACATTCACTATTTCAGCTTTAGCATACGATCCCCACACAGTTGCCTTGCGGCCCTGGTTGACAACCTTTACCATTTCCGGAAGCATCCATTTTGCCAATGCAAGCAACGGTGTACACCAGGTTAGGTTGAAAACATCGGCAGGAGCGGATCTTACACAGGATGTCCCTGTTAATAATGAATCAAGCGGTGTATTGACTGGTGTATTCGAGGTCGCCATGCCTCCAGGTCCTGCTACCTATACTTTCGAAATATGGATCATTGATGGCAAGGGAAATGCCTCCAATAGATTACCAGGAACTGTGCAGATCATTATTGATGATAGCGGAAAGTCCTGGCAGGAAACTATTATTCCAGGTACTTATCAGCCAAATAAGATCATTTGGGTGAACTCTCAATTTATGGCTGTTGGACATGCTGGGATAGTGATCACTTCTAACGGAGTATCGGGGTGGACATTGCAACATACAGGCACTAATAATATGTTATGGGGCATGACCTGGTCTGGAACACAGTATGTGGCTGTTGGCGAAAATAAAACCATATTAACCTCGCCGGATGGAATAAACTGGACCATTCGATCTATAGGTGACGTAAGCGATTTCCGGCTTTATGGCATTGTTTGGTCAGGTTCAAAATTTATTGCTGTCGGAACTAATATGGTCAATAATCAAACTGAGATACAAGTGTCCACTGATGGTATAGTATGGACTGCATCTTCTTTTACTGTTCATAGTGGTGAACTTACCTCCATTGCATGGTCAGGAAACTTATTTGTGGCTGTGGGTAGTTATTTTGTAGAAGGTGCACGGAAGCCCCTATTATTAACTTCTTCAAACGGTATTGATTGGACCAACAGATCCAGCTCCAATACTGGTGGCTATTCCTTAAATGATGTTATATGGACCGGATCTAAGTTTGTTACTGCGGGAAGTGGTGTATCGGGATATTCCAATGATGGCATAAACTGGAACTATGTTGCCAATCCAGCAATAGGATTATTTGGGGTTTGTTATTCAGGGAAAACTTTTGTGGGAGCAGGTAATGGCTTATTCACTTCCAGTGACGGGGTGAACTGGACACAAGCTTATCCTGATGATCATTTATATAATATTAGAAGCGTAGCATGGTCAGGTTATCAATATGTAGCCGTTGGTAAAGTGATGTTAATGCTTATTTCACCAGGCTATTAATGGCCAGGAAATTATATTAGCTTAATGGAGGCTAATTACCCTGGTGATTTTCCAGGTATTGTTGGTTTGCTGCCAGATAATAACAAATTTACCCGGATGTGATGGCGTTCCGGGAGGCTCCTGGTTGTTATGAAATCGGTGAATACCCATTTCAACTGCGCCAAAGTCTTTTATAGGATAAACTTCAATACTGCCTGCTACTAATTCCCTTGTCACCTTTCCACAAATGTTTTTTTGAAGCGCATCCATTATATCGTTTTTAGAAGTGGAAAGCCCTCCTTTATCATGGTAAAATTCAAGGGTATCAGAGAAAATACTTCTCTGCTTTACAAGGTCACAGGTATTGTAAGCTGTAAAATAGAAGCTGTCCCATTTAACAATGGTATCATAAAGGCTTTGGGAATCTGGAATGTATTTGCTGGTGGCAACAGTATTTTTGGATGAAGAACAGGCGAATAGAATACAACAAAATAGGATTGGCCATGGAGCTGAGGATTGCAGCGGTTTCATATAATTACATTATTTGGATATTATAAAAATGGCAAGATGGGTCAACACTAAAATAGGAAGACAAAGTAAGTTATGAATTTTACTGAGTTGAAAAATCGTTATAGTAAAGAGTTATGTATTTATCTATGTTGATGACGAAGTTTTAATTTTCGCCCAGGCTTTGTGGATTGTATTCAACATTGGTGATGGTAAAAGAACCATAACACAGATCTTCGCCTGGGAAATTATAAATAGTCTCAGCTATTGCAGGAAGTTTGAATCCCTTGATTTTTTTATAGCCTCTGACCGGTGTTGACCACGGTGTTTTGACAAAACTATCCCCGGCTATGGCATACCGGTCGCCGGATACAAAATTGGTCAGTTCACCATTTTTGGAGAAATAAAGTGTAGCGGAGACCGTTATGCCATTGCTGGTAAACTTTGCCTTTACTTTATTGTCATCAGCTTCCAGCCATTGGATCCTTTTGTCGATCAGTGTGGCTGGCGCCATGCAACACATATCATTGAAAAAAGTTACCGTTTCAGCAGTATCCATTTCTTTGCCTGACTTATACTGCACTTTAAACAGGGATAAAAGGCGTATGTCCATTGTAGCTTTGCCGTCAGCGAAGCGATGATAACCTGCCACAGGAAGCATTTTCATTGTTGCATTCATGAAAAAGAAGCGGCAGGGGCTATCCAAAAAATTGTATTGTGTGCTGGTGACTGGCATCCAGGATGAATGGGCATCTTTCCTTATCTGACCGGAAAATTCAACTTTGAAATGATTGACCATTGGTTTGCCTACAACTCCGCAATAATGTAAATATTTTTGGATGGCACCAGGAAGTAATAATATATCCTGTTCAGTTAAAACAGGAACATTTTTGTTCCTATGCTGCTCTAATTGTTGGCGAACATCTTTGTGATATTGGTCTTTAAACAGCGTGGATGCAACTGAAACAAGTATGCCAGCTAAAAGGAATACATTGATAAGGGTGCCAAACTTTGCATCCTTCCAGTTTAAAAGAATGAGATATTGTGATATTGCAAGGGCAATTGTTCCTGGTATCCACCACCATCCTTTATTGGAAAAGTAAAACAGGCCTGTGCTGATCATCAATAAAGATGCTGCAAGCCAAAGAAAGCCATTGAACCTGCTGATGTTTATAGAAAGTTCTGTGAGCCTGGCAAGGTTGAATGCTTTGGTAAATCCCAGCAAATGCAAAAGTCCATGCAGGACCAAGAGTATGAGTAGTGCTGGTTTCATTGCCGGAATTTGTTGTATAAATAGACAACTTCCAGGGCAAGGGGGCAATGATGTCCATACATCGAAATAGTGATATTGATCAGGACAAAATAAAAATGGTGCTTCCGTTGGGAAGCACCATTACAACCAATTCATTAGAAATATCAGGAGATACCCATTTTCTTTTTCAGGTTCTGATCAATGGCATCCAGGAATTCTTCGGTGTATAAATAATCCCTGCCATGTTCAACCTTGCCAGGATTGATAGTAAGTGCAAGGTCCTTAGTCATTTTTCCACTTTCAACAGTTTCTATACATACTTCTTCCAGGGCATTGCTGAAATTGATCAGTTCCTGGTTATTATCCAATTTGCCACGGAATGCCAGGCCTCTTGTCCATGCAAAAATGGAAGCGATTGGGTTGGTGGAAGTTGGATTGCCTTTCTGGTGTTCGCGGTAGTGGCGGGTAACTGTACCATGCGCGGCTTCAGCTTCCATGGTCTGTCCATCAGGCGTTACCAATACGGAAGTCATCAGTCCAAGTGAACCAAATCCTTGTGCTACAGAATCACTTTGAACATCACCATCATAATTTTTGCAAGCCCATACAAATCCACCATTCCATTTCATTGCTGATGCCACCATATCATCGATCAGTCGGTGTTCATAGGTAATGCCTGCTTCAGCAAACTTTTGTTTGAACTCTGCATCAAATATTTCGGCAAAGATGTCACGGAAGCGGCCATCATATTTTTTGAGAATCGTATTTTTTGTGCTCAGGTATAAAGGCCAGGCTTTCTGCAATGCCATGTTCATACAGCTTCGGGCAAAGCCACGGATGCTTTCATCTGTATTATACATAGCCAGGGCTACTCCACCTTCTCCTGTATAATTATATACCTCATATTCCTGTTTTTCGCCATTATCTCCTTCAAAGGTGATGGTTAATTTTCCTTTGCCTTTTACTACAAAGTCAGTGGCGCGGTATTGGTCACCAAAAGCATGACGGCCTACAACAATTGGGCGGTCCCAGGTAGTTACCAGGCGCGGAACATTCTTAATAACAATAGGCTCACGGAAAACAGTTCCATCCAGGATGTTGCGGATAGTTCCATTGGGGCTTTTCCACATTTGCTTCAGGTTAAATTCTTTAACCCTGTCTTCATCAGGAGTGATAGTGGCACATTTGATACCAACACCGTATTGCTTTATAGCATTGGCGGCATCAATAGTAACCCTGTCGCCTGTCTGATCGCGGTATTCAATGCCAAGGTCATAATATTTGATATCAAGTTCCAGGTAGGGCAGGATCAACTTGTCTTTAATGAATTTCCAAATTATCCGGGTCATTTCATCACCGTCCAGTTCTACCACCGGGTTGGCAACTTTAATCTTTTGTGTCATTTATGCGCGGTTTGTTTAAATAATCGGCAAAACTAAGGTTTATTTTAAGTTCGAGGTATGAGTTGGGTAAGGTACCTGCAAGAGAACCAGGGATATTTGGTTCAGCCGATTGAGAAATAACATGGGTTCTATCATACAATAGGGACAGAAGAAGAAGGAACTTCCGAAAGAAAAAGTTTATTAGTTGCTGTTCGGCAACTGAATGCAATAATTGTAGTAACTTATGGTTGCAAACTTCATTATCACCCACACAAGATGACAGCATGGAAAATGTACGACCATTTTTCCTGTTTCTTCACAAGTTTATTGATCTTAAGGAACAAGAATTCAATGATGATATCAGGCCATACCTGCAGGTGCGCCATTTTAGAAAAAGGCAGCCTTTATGTAAAATAGGTGAGGTGGAGGACTACCTGAATTTTATTCTTAAAGGATTGGTTTTAAAGTATTATAAAAAGGGTGATGGCGATATGATCACCCAAATCTCCACCGAAGGCCATATTATCCATTCGCAGGAATCATTTCACAGCCGGACACCATCCGAATACTGTGTTGAACCTATTGAGCCTACCACGGTTGTATCTATTAATTATGATAATCTGGAAAAGATTTATTCTAAGAGTGCCAATATGGAAAGACTTGGCAGGTTGGTGGTGACCTTTTCCATGGTTGTAAGGGACAAATGGTGGACTAATATGATACGCCTTAGCCCCCGGGAACGGTTCCTTGACTTTATACATAAGAACCCCGAGTTGCTGCAAAGAGTTCCTCAAAAATACCTTGCTTCCTACCTCAACATTCAACCTGAAACCTTTAGCAGGTTTAAACACATGCTCAAAGAGAAGAGAGTTCATCATTAGAGAATTCTCAATACATACCCAACCCTTAAAGCCGTGCATGAAATAAGTAATTGATAGATAATGCTGCCATGGTATATTATTTGTGCCGCTATAGGTTCATCTTTAAAAGATTACTATGAACCAGACATTAGTGCAAAGGCGGGAAAAGTCGGCTACAGAAGAAATATCCGTAGGCAGCAATAGTTGGATCGTGGCTCCGGGTGTGTGGAGGTTGAAAGACATTTTTGTGAACGTGTATATTATCCAGAACAGGGAAGCTACTGAGTGGGTACTGGTAGATACAGGTTTAAAATCAACTGCTTCAAAGATCAGAAAACTCGTAACAGGTTTATTTGGAAATAAAGGCTCCCGTCCCAGGGCTATAATCATGACCCATGCTCATTTTGATCACAGGGGGTCATTGCTCGAATTAGCTGAAGAATGGGGAAGTCCTGTGTATTGTCATCATATGGAACGGCCGTTCTTAACAGGTCAGTCATCCTATCCCCCTGCAGACCCATCTGTTGGAGGTGGTATGATGTCTTTATTATCTTTTGCCTACCCTAAATGTCCTATCAATGCGGATCAATATTTAAAAGAATTACCCAAAGATGGCACTGTCCCGGAATTGGAAGATTGGAAATGGATACATACACCAGGGCATACGCCCGGGCATATCAGCCTTTTCCGGGAAAAAGATGGGGTACTGATAGCAGGTGATGCTTTCGTTACTACCATGCAGGAATCATTACTGGCAGTGGCAACCCAGAAAGAATACGTTTGCGGACCACCAAAATATTTTACTCCGGATTGGGGAGCGGCTGCACGCTCCGTAAAGGAATTGGCAGCCCTGGAGCCCAACGTAATGGCTACCGGTCATGGACATGCTATGTATGGGACTGTTGCAAGGAAAGAACTGCACAAATTGTCCCGTGAGTTCTGGAAAAGAGGCATGCCTGCTACAGGCCGGTATGTAAAGGAAGCTGCCGCATTTGATGAAAACGGAGTGCCTGTTCATATACCTTCAGCTAAGGGCATTTTGATCAAAAAAATTGCCATTGCAGCGGCTTTGTTTGCGCTGGGTTATATTATTTCAAAACAAAGAAAAAGCGCTACAGGTTTAAGTAAGCTCGCGGCAGGTCAGCTTGGATCGGCACTCAAATCTTCAGCAATGGGAGCACTGGGTGTAACAGCTGCGGCATCACCAGCTATTCCCAGTGTTCCTTTGATACCTGCCATTTAAATTACCTTACATGAAATGACTATATCTCCACCAGGTGGTCTTTAGTCATTTCATTATTTAAATCTGTTCTGGCAGAGAATTTATTCAGCAAGTTGCCGCTTATAGATCTGGATGGTATTTTCTAATCCCAGGTAAATGGCATCGCTAATGAGTGCATGTCCAATACTTACTTCATCCAGCCAGGGGATATTTTGCTTAAAGAATTTCAGGTTATTGAGGTCAAGGTCGTGTCCTGCATTTAAACCCAGGCCTAATTCTTTTGCTTTTTTTGCTGCAGCAACATAAGGCGTAATGGCAGAATTCCTGTTGCCTGATGCATATTGTTTTGCATATCCTTCTGTATATAATTCAATCCGGTCCGTTCCGGTCCTCGCTGCACCTTCCACCATTTCAATTACGGGATCAACAAAAATGGATACCCGGATACCTGAAGATTTAAATACGGCAATCATTTCCTTCAAATATTCCTTGTTTTTAAGGGTATCCCAACCATGATCCGAAGTTATCTGGCCCAATTCGTCCGGAACCAGGGTTACCTGGTCGGGTTTATTTTCCAGTACAAGGTCAACAAATTTTTGTTCCCTGCAATTACCTTCAATATTGAATTCTGTATTGATGATCTTCTTTAAGTCCCTTACATCGTGGTAACGTATATGGCGCTCGTCTGGCCGGGGGTGAACCGTGATACCATCAGCACCAAAACGCTGGGCATCTATGGCTACTTTTACCAGGTCCGGATTATTACCCCCGCGGCTGTTGCGCAACGTAGCTATTTTATTGATGTTTACAGAAAGATTTGTAGACATAGAACAAAATTAAGGAGAAGCCTGCAGGTGTATTATAAAACCCGTTTGACAAATGATTTTCTGACCCTTATTTACAATTCCTTCCAGGTATGATCGGCAAGCAGTTGAACTGTTGCAATAAATTTATTAAAAGGCATGGAGGCTCCCCATTCAGTGGGAGAAATTAAGGAGATCATATGACAACCATCCTGTTTTTCATACAAATAATAAACTTGCCCAATCTCAGGTTTAAAGGAGATCCCGGCATTATATATAAGCATTGACAGTTCCTTTCTTTTGTGGATCTCCTGTGCCTGGAGTGCCAGGAGTTCTATTTGTTTGCGTATTTGCTCTAACTGCATATTGGTTTGTTCTTCCATGGCAGTTAAAGCCTTATGCCTGATCACTCCTTCTTCTGTAGATTTTATTACGGCACCTGATACCGAAGCGGAGTAGGGGAGCACACTCATTTGTTTATGGTAAAACTCTGTATTGGTATATGTAGACCCATTTTCCCTGCTGCCTTGCTGGGTGATCTTTAAATATCCATTTGGCTGTATTTCATGTACTACATGCAGCAATACTTGTCCTGACCTGTAGAAATGTGTTTCAAAACTGATACTATCAATAAAGGACACCTGCACCTGGTCTGCAAAACTATGATCCTCATACGCTTGTAGTTCCGCATTTGCCATGACCCTGAAAACAGAAGAAAATCCTTTATTTTCCAGGCTTGTCCAACTATGACTGATGATCAATTCCTTCTTAGAGTCTGCAGTTTCAATTTTGTAAATTCCAGACCTTGGACGCTCTCCGGATTCATAAGTGCCTTTTTCAGGGAATAGTTGCCAACTTCCCAGGAAGTTATATGCTTTAATCATTTATCTCCATTCTTTGATTTAGGAAAACTTTTTTTGTTTCCTTCTAGATTTATTGATCCTTTTACAGTTTTTTTTCCATTACTAGGAACTCAAGTGGTTGTTTAGGTATTCCAAACCTGGGATCATTCGGGAATGGGCGACGTTCCGCAGTTTGATGATACCCTCTTCTTTCATACCATTCAATCAACTCCTTCCGAACGGTGATCACGGTCATCAAAATACTGTGACAACCCTCTGATCTGGCAAATTGTTCAGACGCCTTCAGTAAATTTTTTCCAATACCTGCAGCCTGCAGTTCAGGTGAAACAGTCAACATTCCAAGGTATAGATTATCGCCCTGGATTTGGAGATATACACAACCCGCAAGTGCATTTCCCATTGTGCATTTTAAAATGACGGAACCTTCCTGGTGTATCATTTTATAAATTCCATCTTCATCTGTCCTTATTCCATCCAGTAGGTCAGCCTCGGTGGTCCAGCCCTTCTTTGAACTATCGCCGCGGTAAGCACTGTTCACTAATTTTACCAGGGCTGGAATATCCGGGTCAGAGCAAATAGAAAATTGTAGATTTTCAGGCATTTCACAAAAATAGGAATGGGGAATTGTATTCTTTTTTTAGATTCAGGAATGTTATTTGTGAAAATAACTTTACAATCTCTGTTGATTGATATTAGCGATGATGAAAGAAATTGAGCAAAACGATTTGCGTACCCTCCTGGAAATTTATATGGATGAAGCAAAAGAATTTTCAAAAGCATTGGAATCCGGGGCAACATGGAAAATTTTACAGGAGAAGAGGGGAAAAGTAAGGGTAATTGGTGAGCTGATCAGTAAAAAGTATGGCGAAATGTATGGAGAAGAAAGAACACGAAACTTAACTCCATACAATGATTAAACTATTCTAATAAGTGCCTGCCTGTAAAACATACTACTTAAAAAGACAGGCACCTTCTTTTAGAAACTTTTGAATTGATTAATAAGCCCGTAAAGGATTTCAGCATATATATGAATTCAGGCAAGGCTATTAACAAGAACATAAAAGCTGATTCCCCAAAATGCAAGGAACATAAATATCATAAACAGGGCAGTATTAAAGTTTATTTTTTCTGCCTTCACTTCAGTTTGCTCCACTAATCTTTTCCACGACTGTTTCATAATATTTCGATTTGAAAAGAATAATTCGAACAATGTGCCATACCATGAAATCATTCTTAAAAAATCCAGGTTTGCTACAATAATTATCCATCCTGTGGAGCTATAGCCTCAATTTGAAGGCTAATTACCTGATCAGGGTTACTGTTCCTTTTTGTATATAAAGTTGTCCTTTATAATCTGTGGCTTTTACTTCCCAAACATATGTCTGGGTACCTTGTGGTGAACCATTTATCCTCCCATCCCAACCTCTTCCATTTTGTAAAGTTGCAAAAACCAATTGCCCCCACCTGTTATAAATGCGGAAATATTCAATTTTTGCCATTCCTGCTGCAATTGGTCTGAGTAGATCGTTCCTGCCATCATTGTCAGGTGTAAATGCATTGGGAACAAATATGATGGGATCTGTTTGAAATACCCTGACAGAGATGAATGCGGAGTCACTACATCCAGCTTCGTCGAAAACCTGAACCATGTATTTGATAACATTTACGGGTTCGAAAAAGGTGGCAACAGGGTTATGAATAGTTGTAGAAGAAAGATTCGAACCGGGTGACCATTCATAACCTATTCCCCCTGTGGCATTTAATTGTAATGGTTGTCCTGATACAATGGAAGTATCATTTCCGGCAAAAGCCTTTACTTCAGGAAGCACTGTGATGAAAACACTATCGCTCGCTGGTTTTGGGCAACCCTTATTATCAGTTGCGGATAATACAAAATAAATACTTTCCCTGGGATGCACGTTAGGAGCCAGGGTACCTTGATCATTTATCATTGCATCCGGCGACCAATAAAACTTATTCCCATTGGTAGAACCATGTAATTGAGCTGCCGATTGAAAACAGATGGTAGTATCCACCCCTGCGTTCACTACAGGATAAGGTACAACCTTCACAACTACTTGTTTTGTATTGGAGCAATGGCCTATCCTGGAGGTGACACTGTAATTTGTAGTTGAATCAGGCCTTGCAATGGTATTGAAAATAAAAGGGTCCTGAATGCCTGCAACAGGAGACCAGTTAATGTTTAGACCATCGGTAATGCAACTAAGTTGTGCCGGGTCATTGGCACAAATCACAGTATCATTACTTGCCTGTAATGTAACAAAATCAACTACCCGAACTTTCAGTGAATCTTTATTCGTGCATCCATTATCATCCAGGTTAACAAAGTAGTTGGTTGTAGATGTGGGATGAACAAGGGGCGTAGCTGAATTAATATTGACCATGCCCGTTGAAGGCGCCCAGGTAAATGTCCCTGAGCCAATAGCTTTTAAATTCAAACTATCTCCATTGCAGATCAATGTATCACGAAAGCCTAGTGTTATGGGAGGCTTATCTACAATATTTATTAATTTATTGATTGAGTCCCTGCATCCTTTGGTGGTAGTTACGATCAATTGAGTGAGTTTGGGTCCTGTTTGCGCATGTGTATAGGAGGGGTTTCGTTTATGAGCAGTATCATTCGTGGAGGAAAGATCTCCAAAATCCCAAAACCAGGAATTAATAACACCATACACTGTTGTTGAATGATCAGCATACAATGTTGGTTTATTCACGCATATGCCTGTGTTTGTGAAATCTGTGATTTGCCCTGGATAAACTCTTGCCAGGGAGGTAGCCGAGTCAGTGCATGCCTGGCCTGAATTGATAGATAATTTTATTGTATAAATACCTGTGTCGGCAAAATTGACTGTGGGAGATGCATTCGTAGAACTAAATACAGTAATACCCGAACTGTTTATAAATTGCCAGTTATAAGAATTGATCAGGGGGCTCGTTGATAAATTAGAAAAACTCATTGAAATGGAGTTTGTGCATAAAAGGTATTCAGGTAATAGGGATGCAGCAGCTATGGAACATTCAGCAATATTGATTTGCAGGTCCTTCCTCTGGGTTGCTATAACTGTTCCATGTCTTATTTCCTGTACACAAACTGTAACGACATAAACTCCGGCAGCGGGAGCAATGCCCGTAATTAAACCTGTTTGTTCATTTAGTTTTACTGTATTGCCTAGAGGTGATGAGCCACTAAAACCGTGTCCATAGGGCACCGGGTCGTACGGAGGAGAGGGAGGAACAGCATTGGCACCACTGGTTCCGCTTTGATAAGCATCACAAAAAGAATAATGCAGTTCATCTCCATCTGCATCCGTTGCAGCAAAGCTGTAAGAAAATGTATTATTGGCGCAAACTACAACCAGGTCATTCCCTGTAAAATGAGCACTGTTATTTTCTACCGCGTTACTTATAGGATCTGTTCCCGGAATTTCTGATGTATAGGTAGCACCGATCTGGCTATAGCCCAATATAAGATTGTTGATCCCTGCGATGCGAAAATTCACCTGGCCGACTATTAAATAACCTGCCGTATTGGATGGCAGCGTGATAGAGAATTCATAATAGCCTATGACATAACAAACTGTTGGGGGATCGGAAATGCAGGGATTTTGAGTATTCAGGCTGATCGTAGATTGATTAGCCAGGGGAACTGGTATTTCCTGTACCCGTTGATTGGTTTCCCTGTCAAAAATAGCAATCGTCGTAGGGTCATTGAATCGTCTTCCACTGTTACAACGCATGAAAAGCTTGAGGGTGACATCATATTTATTATCAGTTCCGCTCTTCCCGGCAAAACTGTAAAACATCTCACCTCCTGTAATATGATCGGCCCTTGCCTTGAAGGAAAAGGCAGTGAAAAGCAATAGTAGAAAAACAATAAACCTTTTCATAAAATGATAAAGGCTTATCCAGGTTATTGTATTTTATACAGGAAAAAGGTGCATTATGAATATACGTAAATTTTTGCAAAAGGTTGTCTGCTAATAATCAACTGTCGTCCTGAATTTTCCAAATGGCAATAACAATTTATAAGTTTGATGCCTGCTAATTTTGTTGCATGTATTCGAGACAAGAGGCTTCGATATTGAAACAGGAATTCTGGACCAGTTTCGGACAGTATATGAGTCCTGTTTTATCATCAGAAGGCGGGAAGATCAATTGGGTGAATTATAAAACAGGGGAAAAGGGAATTCGGTTTAAGATGCATGCAGATAATAAATCTGCCTTTATAGGGATAGTGTTAACTCATAAAGATGCCGGTGTAAGGGAATTATATTTTGAGCAATTGCTGGAAGTAAGGAAAATAATGGAAAGTATTATACCTGGCACCTGGCAATGGCTATTACATTCACAAGATGAAAATGGACAACCTATAAGCATCGTATATGAAGAAATTGGAGAGGTAAACATTTTCAAAAAAGAAGACTGGCCTAAGCTGATTTCTTTTTTCAAGCCCAGGATAGTAGCCCTTGACGAATTCTGGAATATGGTAAAGTATAGTTTTGAAGCATTGAAATAAACTACAGTTGCAGCTCATTCAGATCCTGTATATTATTGATGAGCCGTACAGGTAGGGATTAATTCCATTTATTTCTACGCTTATCCCAGGTAGTGAATCCAACTTTAAATTGAACCGGGTTCTTAAATTGATTGGCTGCAGAGGTTACCACATAAGCGCCAAGTTTAAACTTGGTAAGTGGGTTAAAAGGCCATTTGAAGACCCTTTCAATTCCGGCAAATAATTCACCATAACGCAGGTCTCTTTCTGGTGCTATGAGAAAGCCTCCACCCACAATCTCCCTTAGTTGTAGTTTCTTCAATAATGGTATCTTATTGATCAGGGCACCATTGAATTCGTGGACCATATGGGCATTATAGAAACGTTGAAACAGGGGAAAGGTGGAATCAAGTGCCTGGAAGGCTTCATCGGGATTCATAAACAGGAAGGGGTCACCTTGCCGTTGGTAGGAATAATCAAGCAGGCGCAGGTTTTTTTGATTGAGATAACTTCCCGTTCGGGCAGTATACCGTGTAATTCCAAGCAGGCCCAGGTTGATCTTTTGTTCCAGCCCAAATTCCAGGTAGTCAAAATCTGCAATACTATTAAAAGGTCCCGGGAAAGCTCTTTTGAATGTAACGAATAAGGTTGGCCATTTAGATCCCAGGATGATCTTCTCCCTTGGCTCCCGAACATAACGTTGCCTCGGCGTGTATTTTAAAGTTACAAGACCATACACGGCATTATAGGGGTCAAAATAAACAGGTTGATTATTATCCAGGATGTCTTTCAACAGGCTATCCAGCCGGGCGTTGGTTTTATATCCTTTTACTGACCTGCGTAGGGCAATATCCCCTTCTGTATATAAGAATAATCCATTGGCAATTTCCAAACCATGACCAACAGCAAAATAATTATTAAGAAAATAGCTGCTTCTTTTGATCTGGTTGATCCAGGCATCTCCCTGGAAAATGCGGTCAAAATTCCTGTTGACCTCAAACATATAATAACCCCTGTTGAAAGGGTTATACATGCGTGTCAGTTTTATGCTGCCATTAATATCCTTATTGCGAAAACCATAACTAAGGTCGGAGTAAAGCGTAAGGTCTTTCCTGGAGGTATACCTTTTAAAATAGTAAAACCCAAGATGCGCACGGGCACCACCAAACTGGAAAGGTTCATACAGGGAAATGATGGGAGGGATCATCCATGTTCTTTCCTTCTTCCTGTCGATCAGTGTTTGACCAAACAGTCCAATCTTCTTCCAGGTGATCTTATTATTGGCTTTTTCAATTGAATCAAGATAAGCCTCCGTATGTGTGACCCTGAATATGCTATCTCTATAACGGATAAAACGAATTTCCCTCTCGCTTAAAGGTACTGTTCTTACTGTTTGCCAGAATGAGCTGTCCTTTTCATAAGCTTCCTGCGCAGTGGCACTTACTTCCACACCAAAATGTTTCTTCCCAAATTGCTTGTTTAATTCGTAATCTGTGTAGGTAACCAGGGTTTGTCCGGAAAGCCCGCTCTTTTTTGATTTGGTAAAATAACTAAAACGCTGATCCTTCAGCATCCAAGCAGTATCATGAACAAAGGCATAGTTTTGTTCCACTTCAAAAAAATCATACTCAGGAAGGTGGTAGGAAGGAAAAACAAAACGCGTGTGTAAAATGGCCCAGGTACTATCCTGGATCGTCATTTCTCCTTCAACAGTGGCATTACTTATTTGCCGGGGTTTTACAGAAATGATATATACCCGCTTACCCTCCCTTTTTTCAATCTTCAGCATTTTAAATTTATAAGCTAATAAACCACTATAGCTGACAGGAGATAGAAAAGGTGTTTCTGAAATGGTAGGAACCTTAACCAGGTTATTGTAGAAATTAAAGTCACCGGCTGTGGCGGATAGGTAAAAAAGATTGGCAGCTGCATCCCCGGAGCTTTTTACACCAAGACGCTCTTCCTTAATATGTTGGTCAGATTCATGATCCAGTTGCAACAACACCTCAGTCATGGCCATTCCATTGAGGTCGGAATTAAAATTATGAAATAGGGAACTGTCTACCCGGGACCTTTCTTTTTTCCCAAGGGATGAATCCTGCTGGATGGCTTTAATGTACATGCGGACAGAATATGGGCCCGCAGCCCCTACAATCTGGTCTTTCTGCCTGATAGTATTCTTTATGATCTCCTCAGAACGGTCGCGGATCTTTACCCTGATGACAATGTCTTCCATATTTTTCGTGTCATCCTCTTCCATGATGATATTCTGTATATAATCCTTATTGAGGGTCAGTTTTAAACTTTGCTGCTTATAACCAACCATGCTTACCATAAGATCATAAGTACCTTCTTCAAGGGTTAATCCATAAGTGCCATCTTCCTTGGTGATAGTACCAGCCTGTGATTGTTTGACCTGTATGCTTACAAAGGCAAGGGGTTCGAGTTTATTATTGGTAACCTTTCCACTGATGCGGTAAGTAGTTTGGCTATATAATGAAGAAACAACAAAAAGTAAACATAAGGAGAGAAGGAGATTTTTCAACATGTATGGGATCTTGCCTCTCAAAATTCGATAATAAGATTTAGCCTTAAATGTATGGTTATAATTTTCAAATGGATTTAACAATGCAAATCTGCTGGTAAAATACTAAACCAACTGAAAGAAATAGAGCCCGGCCGGTATGTTTACCCTATTTTAACATTAACCTTTCCGATTACTGCCATATTGCTATTATTTTTATTACTTTATAATTTATGAAGGCGTTATTATTCTGCGTTTTTTTAGTACCCTTGTTTGCATCTGCCCAGAATTGTGAGCTTAAAAAAGAAAAAGATCCTTTTACACAGCAACCCCAACTCTCAACGGGCTTTTTGCGACTTTCTTCCTGGGGAGGGCGTTTTTCATTGAACATGGTTGCTGATGCCAGGGAAATAAAATTGTTGTTTTCCCTCGGGGAAGGAAATTGTTTTGATGATGAATGTTCTGCTGCTTTGACCTTCGATGGTACACGTACCAAAAGCACTCAAAAGAACGCTACTGCCATGAATTGTGATGGAATTTTTACTATTGTTTTCAGAAACGCCACAACCACCCCTTCGGTTCTGCAAAAAATGACGCAACAGAAACTAAGTTCAATTGTACTGACTGATAACAATAAAAAGAAAATAGAGATTAATCTTAAGGATGATGAAAAGCAACAGGTTCTGGAAAGGGCAGGATGCATAGTAAAAGAGGCAAAGACCCTGATCCAATAAATCTATGCTTCAGATCTAAACTGTTTTTCCCTGGTGATTATTCAGTGCCCTGCCAGGTTATCTGGTTTTTACCTGGGTATTATTCTTCGGGTTCTACTACATCCCATGGCGTTAGCTTCTGCCCATCAGGGGCACTTTCTTCATCAATTGATTTTCTATCTGCCACTTTTTCTTCCCTTTCTTCAAGCGCTTCCTCAGTGGCATCATCAAGAGGTGGGGTCATGCCTACCCTAACATTCCTGATATCTTCTTCCGTAATCACATCATCCTTGTTTTCAAGGTGACGTTTTACAATTCTTTGTGTATCGCTTTGGAATTGTTCCCCAGGTTGGACGGTATTATTATCATCCCCAGGTTGAGGGTTCAAACGATCTTGTGACATAACATTGATTTATTATAACACTTATAGTAAAAAAGCTGTGCCATTAATCGTTAAACCCAGTAAAAAATGAAAAATAACCTGACCTTTATTAACCTTGGGTTTACATACTAATGAATAAAGCTGGCGACACCAATAATATTAATTTAATGTATTCTTTATAGCTTCTACATATCCATTGAAAGAAATAGGGTCCCTGTTATTACTGATCACCTGTAACCTGGCATTTCCATTTGGAGCTATGGTAAGAAATAGTTGACGGACTTCCTGAATATTTTTAGGCAAGATCGTGATCTCCCAACTATTCTTTTTGATCCTGGAATTATAATTATTTTCCCCGGAAGTGAATTGTATACCTCCTTTGCCTGGATCAATTGGGGCAATATAAGCCCGGCCGAAATACGGCAGGTAAGCTGTTAAGGTATCACCCTCTACTTTCAGGTCATACTCTGAGGTCAATTGTCGCATTCCACCGCGCATGGGAAGGGCAGATTGAGCCTTGAAAATATAATGCTTTGACTGTATGGCTTTTTGTAAGGTTATTTCTTTGCTTTCCTGGGCAAATGAACTTATTGAAATAATAAAAGTACTTATAAAAAACACGAGCTTAATGCCTGACCAGGAGGTTTTTAAAACACTGTGCTTCATGTAAGTACAATATCCAAAAGGTATACCACTGGCTTAATAAAGATTCAATTTTTGCTTACCTGAAAGTTAAATCTGTATCCATTAAAACTACGCTACAAACTTTAGGATTTAATCGTGATTGAATGGTTCTTTGAATGAACTTTGTGGAGTTTTTGAACTGTTTCTTTTTGCAATTCTTTATTGATGATCACCCCTGCTTTGGCGCCTTCAGCAGCGGCAACTACTACAAAATGCATGTCTTTGGAGGCATCCCCGGCTACGTACAATCCTTCAATATTAGTTTGTTGAAAACGATTGGTAACGACTACGCCTTTTTTACTCATTTCGCATCCAAAGGCCTCCGCCAGGTCACATTGTTGTTTATAGCCATTGACAAAGAATAGGGCGTCACATTCCATTTCTTCACCATTTTTGAAAATGACCTTTTGCAATATTCCATTTTTTCCTTCCAATTTTTCAATAGGAAGTTGTATGACCCGGATGTCATAGGAATCCAGTTGTTCTTTTTCTATCGGTTTAATTTTGTTTTTACCATCAGTGAATAATACAACAGAATCACTCCAGCCTTTTAATGTTAATGCCAGTTCAGCTCCGTCTTTATTTCGGGCATACACAGCTAATTTTTTATCCCTGATTTCCCATCCATCACAATAGGGACAATGAAAAACGGATTTACCATAAAGCTCTTTGAATCCTGGTATGTCGGGAACATTGTCTGTAAGGCCGGTTGCAACTAATAATTTTCTTGAGGTATAAGTTCTGCCTTCTTCATCCCTTGCCACAAACAATCCTTCATCATTTTTTTCGGCCTTCACAATTTTCTTGCGCAACAATTGCACGCAGTATTTCTCCAATTCCTGGTGGCATATTTTAATAAAATCAGTGGGTAGGATATCATCGCGGGTAAGGTAATTATGCATTCCATGCGATGACTTGTTGCGATAGTTACCTACATCAAACAGCAAAACCTTTCTTCTGCATCTGCCTAAGACTATTGCTGCATTCAAACCTGCCGGCCCTCCACCAATAATTATACAATCCTGTATATCCATACACCATGATTTACCCGTTTGTTACAAATAGGATGCTAAGGTTTTTGTAGGGAACGTTTGACCAGCTAAAGGTCCAATGTATAAAATATATCTTCAGCTCTTACCCAGCCATTCTTTTCATAAAGTGATTGAGCTGGAAAATTGTCACGTGCTGTCTCCAGCAATAGCCATTTAGCCCCGGTATCTATGCCGTGTTCCCTGGCCATATTCAACAATGTCTCTGCCACGCCGGAGCGCCTGGCAGATGGCTGCACATAAAGATCATTCAATAACCATGCGTTCTTTAAAGATACAGAGCTGAATATAGGGTAGAGTTGAGTGAAGCCGACAGCATTTTCTCCATTAAAGGCTACATAAATTACTGATTCATTGCTAAGCAATCTTTCGCTTAAAAATTCCCGGGCTGCTGCAATATCACCTTGCTGCTTATAAAATATCCTGTAGGCGTTAAATAAAATGGAGAGTTCGTCAAGATCTTGTAACGTGGCTTTTCTTACAGTTATCATTTGTTTCTATTCAATTCGTTCTTATTCTTTGCGCCTGATGGCATAAATAAGTTCATCCAGGTATTCATTGTTCTTATACAGGCTTTTTTCAAATTTACCCTCGAGTGTAAAACCTGCTTTTTCCAAAACACGCTGTGATGCCTTATTGGTTCCAAAAGGGCGCGCAAAAATGCGGTTTATATCCCAATTGGCAAATCCATACCGGGTCATTTCTATTATGGCGTTGGTAATGATTCCTTTTCCCCAATAGGGTTCTCCCAGCCAATAGCCCATTTCTGCATTCTTACGATATATATCCGGCTGCATATGCAAGCCAATTCCACCCACTGCCTTTCCTTCCACTTCAATGGCAAGGATATTTGGCGGTCTTCCTGTCGAAGCCATTTCAATAAAACTGGAGGCATCCTGTAGTGTATAGGGGAAGGGAAACCTGTCAGTCATATACCTGGCAATATTATAATTGTTAGCATGGTAAACCAGACTTTCACGGTCATCAAAGTCCCAGGATCTGAGTGTAAATTCCATAATCAATATATAATTCCAACTTTTAGTTGATATATCTATTGAAAGGTATTTATTATTTAAATGATCTGGCCTTCCCGGGTTATTATCAGATGGGATTGTATCAGGCTTCCAGGATGTAAAAAGGAACGGTATATCCTGCTTTTTGCAGAATAGGAATAGCAACATTATAAACAGCTATTCCATCACTGGTCCTTCCCTCAAGGGATCCTATATGCGCATGCCCATGAAATGCAGCAAGAACTTTATGCCTGTTTAAAGGCTCTGCCAGGCGGGAACATCCTAAGAAAGGGTAGATAGGTTCGGGCTCACCAACCACAGTATCTTTTATAGGAGAATAATGTAAAACTGCAATTTTCTTAATGTCTCTTTGCTCTGCATCAAGACGCGACAATGCCCTATCAAGGTGTAATGCTTCATCAACAGCTTCCTGCACAAAAGCCTTCATGGCACCTTCGCCAAAAAATGAGAGCATATGTTTATCAAAACCACCACCAAATCCTTTAACACCTGCAAATCCAACATCTCCAATAATAATTGCCTCGCCATCCAGTATATGAACGCCGGTTTTCAGAAGTATCTGGCGGATAAGCTTATGCCTGCCCTTTTCAAAATCATGGTTGCCCAATACAGCAACAACGGGTATGGTGCATGCTTTTAGTTCTTCCGCCAACACCTGTGCTTCCATTTCATCTCCAGTGTCAGTTAAATCCCCGGCAATGACAAGGATCGCTGCTTGTGATGATATTTCTTTGAAGAATTCCACCCACCTGCCTTTATCACCTTCTTTTACATGTATATCCGCTACTGCTGCAATCCTTGTTTTTTTATTTTCCTCCATCCTAAACAGTTTTGATCGTATAGGTTTTATAATCCCATTCCTTGATATCTACTTCATATTGTGTTTGGTCAATCATTGGCCCGCGGCAAACTTTTTCATAAGCAGGAGGCAAATCGTATTGCTCATGTGCCCTTCGCATCAATTCGTCAAAAAGCCATTTGGGAATGATCTCATGGTATTCAGAAGGATAAACAAACTGGAATTGCAGCAGCTGGGCCAGTAATATATGCCAGTGCGGATCCATGTGAAATAACAAGCGTTTCCAGTCAAAGTTTCTTCCTGTTTTTAATAGCACATGGTTCACATCTGCTCCATCATATCGTTCCCTGTTAAGAACATATAGTTTGCAAAAAACCAGTTCCTCAGGTGCTAACAGGGATACATCCACGCCAACAAACCTGGCCTTTGTTGCATGTTGCAGCCAGGAGTCATCTACCCGGCAAATATTGTTCACGGTGTCAAATATGATATCTATGAAATAATCTCCATGATACACTTTTGCCAGCCATCGAACATCATAAAGATCAGTCCGGTAACCTTTCTCAGCAAAGTACTTGAGAATGCGGGGATAATCACTTGGTTTGCAAAATATATCCAGGTCTTTTGTGTCCCTGTAAATGCCTGTATAGTGAAACATGGCAAAGGCTCCTCCCAGCATAAATGGGACGCCGCTTTCATTTAATATGTCCAATGCTTCTTTGTAAAATGCATGTGCTTCTTTTCTTTGCTCTTCTGTAACTATCATAAATTCTTATTGGCTTTTACGCTATTACTTTCCCGGCTTCAACCCTTGCATAGGTAAAAAGAACGTGCCAAAAGAAAAGGTGAAGGAAACCTTCACCCTGTTAGAAAATACTTTATATAATTGCTTATACCCTGTAACAGATAGCATTGATGTTCATTCCCGCCCCCACAGAAGCAAAAAGAATAATATCACCTTTTTCCAATTGGTGCCCGTTTACTTTACCTTTTAAGGTTAGATCATACAACGTAGGTACAGTTGCAACCGAACTATTGCCAAGCCATTGTATGCTCATAGGCATAATGTCTTTTGGTACAGTTGTAATATTATACAGCTTATACAGCACTTTAATAATGCCTTCATCCATTTTCTCATTGGCCTGGTGAATGAAGACCTTTTTCAGATCATGTATATCCACGCCAGCTTTATCCAGGCATTCTTTCATGGCTTCTGCCACATATTTGATGGCGTATTCATAGACCTTCCGGCCCTTCATTTTAATGTAGCGGATCCGGGGATCACTTCCGGGGAAATATGATTGTCCCAGTTGTATGTAATAAGCTTCGTCGGTGCAATGACTGACTGCGGAAGAGGATAATATGCCGCTGATTTCACTTTCTTTATATTCTATCAATGTAGCACCTGCGCCATCGCTGAAGATCATGCTGTCGCGGTCATATTTGTCAATAACCCTGGATAGGGTTTCAGTTCCTATTACTAATGCTTTTTTAGCAACTCCCGCCTTAAAGAAGGCGTCAGCTTGTATCATACCCTGTACCCAACCCGGGCATCCAAATAAAACATCATAACCTACACAATAAGGATTGCGAATCTTTAGGTTGTGTTTTACCCTGCTGGCAAGAGAAGGTACAGCATCAGTTTGAATAGTATGCTTGATAACATTGCCGAAATTATGTGCTACAATAATCTGGTCAAGGGTCTCAGGATCTATTCCGCTATCCTCAATTGCTGCCTGGGCAGCAATGGTGGCAATATCTGAGGAATTCAGGTTGGAAGGAGCATATCGCCTTTCAGCGATACCAGTTATCTGTTGAAATTTATCCACTACTTCCTGGGGCGCCGTTTCAATTCTTTTGTGATCCTCAGCGTAGAAGTTGTGCACAGTAAAGTCCCTGTTGCTAACGATCTCGGATGGAATATAACTACCTGTGCCTGTAATAATAGTTTTTTTCTGCATAGATGTATTGGTCTGCTATTTAAAAAATAGCAGCAATCGTTGCAGTCAAATATAAACTATTTCAAAAAACAAGAGCTGATAAAGCTCATGCGTAAATTGGGGAATAAAAAACCCGGTTTTAACCGGGTTTTCTTTATTATTCATCATTCAATGTTTCTGACGAACTGCTGTTCTCATTGGAACTTAACTCACGTGTTCTGTAGTTGCTCCACTCAGTACCCTGTTGCGGATTAGATACATTTACATCTTCACCTGTATTCTCCTGTTGACGCGATTGTTGATCCCGACCTTCCAAATCCTTTTGTTGCTGTCCTGGCTGGTTTTCCCTTCTGATGTTCTTGTCTTCCATGATCATATTGTTTTAAAGTGAGAAAATAAATAATAGCAATGGGAAGCAAAAAGCATGCATAATTCTTATCCTTTATACCAGGACTTAAAAATCCGGATTGAAAAGCCGCATAATTAATTAAATTTAATAATAGAACGCATAACCATAAAACTACAGATTATGAGATCATCCTTCCTGGTGGCAGCATTGCTGCTTTCCTCTGTTTATTCAATGGCTCAAACCATAAAAAAACAATATCCTGATATAGATATTCCCTACAAGAAGTTCGTCCTTGACAATGGTCTTACTTTAATAGTTCATGAGGATCATAAAGCACCCGTAGCAGCCTTTAATATATGGTATCACGTAGGTTCTAAAAATGAAAAGGCCGGAAAAACAGGTTTCGCTCATTTGTTTGAACATTTGATGTTCAATGGAAGTGAACATTATAATAAGGATTATTTCCAGTTGATGGAATCCATTGGAGCTACAGATCTAAATGGAACTACCAATGAGGACAGAACCAATTACTTTGAAACGTTCCCTGTAAGTGCCCTGGATAAAGTTTTATGGGCAGAGAGTGACCGTATGGGTTATTTGCTTGGTGTTATTGATTCAGCACGCTTAAATGAGCAGCGGGGAGTGGTGCAGAATGAAAAAAGGCAATGGGAGAACCAGCCTTATGCAATAGCTGATGAATTAACAGTGAAAAGTACTTATCCCGCTGGTCATCCCTATTCATGGACAGTTATTGGCTCAATGGAAGACCTGAATGCAGCATCACTGGATGATGTAAAAGAATGGTTTAAAAAATACTATGGTCCAAATAACGCTATCGTTGTCATTGCAGGTGATGTGAACACCAATGAGGTCGTTGAAAAAGTAAAACATTATTTTGGAGATATCCCTGCCAGTCCTCCCATTGCAAAGCATACCGCATGGGTCACCAAAATGACCGGGCGGCACTACCAGGTAGCACAGGACAGGGTGCCCCAGGCGAGGATCCAAAAGACATGGAATATTCCCGGTTACGGAACAAAGGAAGGCACCTACCTGGAATTATTAAGAAGTATACTGGCAGATGGAAAAACCTCAAGGTTATATAAGCGCCTGGTCTACGATGACCAGGTTACCAGTAATGTCTATGCCTATACGGCTCAAAGAGAAATAGGAGGTCAGCTGTTTATCGTGGCTGATGCAAAGCCTGGCATTGAGCTCTCCCGGGTTGAAAATATAATTGATGAGGAATTGCACAGGGTTTTACAACAAGGTATTACTCCGGCTGAACTGGAACGGGCTAAAACACGCCAATTTGCCAATTTTGTTAAAGGACTGGAACGTATTGGTGGTTTTGGAGGAAAATCGGATGTACTGGCACAGAATGAAACCTTTTCAGGAAGTGCGGATCATTATAAGCAGGTTTTACAATGGATGAAGGAAGCCACTACAGCAGATATAAAAAAACAAGCGGCTGACTGGATAGCTGATGGTGATTATGTGCTGCATATTTTACCATTTGGTGAGTTTAAAAACACGGCAAGTTCATTAAACAGGAATGAACAACCTGCGCTTGGAAAAGAAGTGGTGGTTCAGTTTCCTGAAACAAAGCAATTCAAATTGAGTAATGGACTTAATGTGTACCTGGTTGAACGTAATTCAGTACCTGTTGTAAATATATCATTAATGGTGAACGCAGGTTATGCTGCAGATCAAAAAGATCTGGCAGGACTGGCCTCCATGGTTGGTAAAATGATGAAAGAAGGAACGGCAACGCGAAGTTCCCTCCAGATTAGTGACCAGGCGGATGATATGGGAGCATCTATATATAGCTATTCAGATCTTGATAATTCATACCTGGACCTATCTGCCTTGAAGACAAATCTTGATGGTTCATTGAGTTTATATGCTGATGTTTTACAGAATCCCTCTTTTCCCCTGAAGGATTTCGAACGTGTTCAAAAAGAACAAATATTAAATATCAAACAGGAAGAGGCCCAGCCTTTTGCCATGGGGCTTCGGGTGTTGCCTGAATTATTATATGGAAAGGACCATGCTTATAGCAATCCACTTACAGGTTCAGGCACTGAAGCTTCGGTTGCTAAAATGACAAGGAATGATTTACTAAACTTTCATAAAACCTGGTATGCGCCTAACAATGCAACCCTGGTAGTGGTAGGAGATATCAAGGAAAATGAATTAAAAAGTAAACTGGAGACAAAACTAAGTTCCTGGAAGCCATCCAATGTTCCGCAAAAAAATATCAAAGACATTGCTATTGCTGACAAACCTACCGTTTATATCATGGATAAGCCTGAAGCGCTTCAATCTATCATACTTGCCGCAGAGATCAGCACTACCGGGAGTGATAAGGATTACGAAGCCATAAAGATGATGAACAAAATACTGGGGGGTGAATTTACCTCGAGGGTAAATATGAACCTTAGGGAAGATAAACATTGGTCTTATGGTTCAGGCTCTGTGAATATTGATGCAAAAGGACCTGGATTCTTTGCGGTGTACGCTCCCGTGCAAACAGATAAGACAAAGGAATCTATTATGGAACTGCAAAAGGAATTGACTGACTATATTGCTTCAAAACCAGCTACAGCGGCGGAGTTTTCAAAAGTTAAGGTAAATAGCGTTATGCAACTTCCTGGTATCTGGGAAACAAATGGGTCTGTAATGTCTTCACTCAAAGAAGCAATCAATTATGGAAGGGGGGCAGAATATCTTAAAACCTATCCGGCTTTATTACAAAATATGACACTGGACCAGGTTCAGAAGGCGGCAGGGAAAGTGGTAAAACCTAATAACCTTATATGGGTGATAGTAGGAGATAAGGTCAAAATTGAAAAAGGCATTCACGAATTAAATATTGGTACCGTACATTATCTTACTCCACAGGGTAAACCTATAGCCAGGCCAATGTAAGCAACATGGCTTAATACCAATGAATCAACAAGAGGGCAGTTTTATCAATAGCCCTCTTGTTTATGCAGGACTATTGATCAATATGTATAGTGTTAACAGAACAAAGGAAAGGAATAGTAAAGAGAGGAAAAATGTACGTACAATGGAAGCAGATGGCAAGCTGCTTAGCCTCTTTAGTTGGGTTTTCATGAGATCAAATTGTTTTTATTAGGATGAATGGATAATCAAGATAATACAATCATTTGTATTTCCAAATAAGGTAACCGGCCATAAGCTATTTTTTTTGACCTTTACTGAATACTACTTAGTATAAATTAAAAAACCAGCCTAATGGCTGGTTTTCCTATGATTATTCCCTTTCATTTAAATAATCCTTTCACGGTATCCATAACCCCACCGCCTGAAAACATGGACTTCAGATCCTGAAGATCTACATCTCCATCACCATCTTTATCCAGTTTTCCACCTCCAAAACGGTTTAACATACCCTTGATATCAATACCGCCTGTTTTACCACCACTGAGCTGGTTAAAAATACTTTGTAAATCAAAACTGTTATCGGCAGGATCGGCTGCTTTAGACGCCAGTTGATTCATCGTGCCAGGCACTACTTGCTCTGCTACTGTTTGAGCCTGCGTAGGATCAAGGCCTAATTTATTTTGAAGGTCCTGGGCATAATTTCCTGTTGCTTGTTGAACCAGGCCCGGAGCGGCAGAACCACCTCCTTTAAAAAAGCCCATTACCTCATTCAGTTGCCCCCCTGAAAGTGCTCCCTGTAAAGTAGCTAATATTGAGTTTCCGGCTGTTTGTGCTGCTTCCTGGCTCTTGTCAGCTGGTATTGCAGGATTATTTTGAATAACGTTTCCTGATTGCTCGCGTACGAGATTGATAAGATTTTCTAGCATAATGTATATAATTAATAAAAAAAGAATACAGGTTACAATCAACTTTTATCTACACGGAATGATACTTTGCATATAACTCCATAGGATGCAAGTTTTCCATCTTTTACATGGACTTTGAAATCCTTTACGTAAATAGAGTCGATATTGTGAACTGTTTTGGATACTTCATCCAGGCAATTTTTAATGGCATCGTCGAAGCTGGTCTCAGAGGAGGCAATTACTTCGATCACTTTTACAATAGGCATGGTTAAGGTTTAAGAGTGATATAATTATTAACCTTCAAAAGTTACGTACTATTAAGGGGTTTGTGAAAAATATTAAAGGCCTCCTTACAGGAGCATTTTTGCATATACTATACCTGCAGTGCAAATAACTAAAGGACAGGCCTATCCTAAAAAGAAAACCCGCCAACTGGCGGGTTTTCTTTTTGCTGACAATGCAATTTATTTCAATTTAATCACGGGCATTAATTTATAGGCACCATTTTGTTCTTTCACGGAAAGCGATGCATCAAAATCAAGCACAAAAGTATTTAAAGATTCACCTAATTCTTTGTCAATCTTGATCTTAAGACCGGAGTCTTCAGCACTAGGCGTTTGCAGGTCATGGCGGATGCCACCAACCACTACATAATTATCAGAGCCAAGAATAAAACGTATTTCTTTTAATATGCCTGCAGGTACATTGTCCTGGGCAATAATGGTGGTTACACCGTTTTGAAGGTCAAGCAGGTTCACAGTAGTGTCTTTTGCCTGTACATTGATCCAGCTGTCTTCATCCGTATTCATTTTTACTCTCATTCCCTGGATATGAATGTTGACAGAGTCATAGGCTGCAGGGTTATCAGTTAGAAGCAACTTGATAGGAACGGTTTTTTCACTCTTACTGCAAGACATTACAAGGAAGCCCATTAACAGTGTAAAGGAGATTAAGGTCAGTGTTTTCATGGGATTGGTTGTTTTATGTAAAACTAAACCAGCTTTTATGCAAAGGCAAATGGAATGATGTTTAAATTTGAAATATCCATCCCCAATAGTATTTAACACAAGTAAAACTACCTAACGGGTATGTACAATCCTTTATAAATTAACGGTCAACCGATGTCATTGCGGATTCAGGATACCTTAGCCCTGCGGCCGCACCCCTGGGAGCAATGGCGTCTATTTCTTTCAATTCTTCCGGGCTTATGGAAACTTCCAGCGCTCCCACATTTTCCTGCAGGTATTTAATATGTTTGGTTCCTGGTATAGGGAAAATATGGTCGCCCTGGGCCAATACCCAGGCCAATGCCAGCTGGGATGCGGTGCATCCTTTTTTACTTGCTAAAGCTTCAATCTTTTGAACCAGTTGCAAATTCTTATCAAAGTTTTCACCCTGGAACCTTGGTGAAAAGCGCCTGTAATCTCCTGGTTCAAAATCTTCAAACTTTTTGATTTGCCCGGTCAGGAATCCTCTTCCCAACGGGCTATATGCTACAAATGCGATTCCCAATTCACGACAGGTTTGCAAAATTTCATCCTCCGGCTCCCGGGTCCATAAGGAATATTCAGATTGCAGCGCTGTAATTGGGTGTACGGAATGCGCCTTACGTAGTGTATCAGCGTTTACCTCACTCAAACCAATCCCCCTGATTTTTCCTTCCTGCACCAGTTGAGACATGGCTCCAACGGTAACTTCAATAGGGGTATCCGGATCTTTCCTGTGCAGGTAATAAAGATCAATAACCTCAACTTCCAGTCTTTTAAGACTGTTTTCGCAGGAGCTACGTACATACTCCGGTGTCCCATTGATTCCTCTGCGGGAAGGATCATTTGGATCTCTTACAATTCCGAATTTTGTGGCCAGTGTGCAATGCTTCCTGAATGGTTTGATGGCCTTCCCAACCAGGATTTCATTGGTATAAGGTCCATACATATCAGCAGTGTCAAAAAAAGTGATCCCTAATTCGTAGGCTTGCTGAATGACCCTCGTAGATTCCTCGTCATTCCTGCTCCCATAAAAATCACTCATGCCCATGCAGCCCAACCCTAAGGCTGATGCTTCTATTCCCTGGCTTCCTAATGGTTTTATTTGCATTGCATTCTTTTTCTGAAGGTACAACCGTTAAAAAAAATAATACCTGATGAGCCCGAAAATGAAAATGGTATCCATTGCCAGGATCAGGTTCATCAAAGGGAGTGGTTAGCTTTTCAGCAGGGAAAACAGGAATATATTTTCTTTTTCTTTCTTTTTCCAAATTGTAGATCACCTGGTAAAGATCTTTGAAGAAAGGATAGCCCACTTCGTTGTATTCATATGTATCATCGTTCAAAATGCCATCCCTGTTAACATATATCACAGCGCTTAACATAAATTCAATACCATTTTGGCTATCTGTCACATAGGCTGCATCTGTTAAAAATCCATAAGACCAACCGGGTTTATTATAGATGTGGATAAAGGCAGGTGGCTTTTCTTTTCCGGCTTTAAAGAAAAATTTGGCATAGCTGTCAAAATACTCTGTAGTGTCATAAGAAGGAAATTGACTTTCCCCGGGATAGGCTGACATATAATGATAAAGAAAAGAAAGATCTTCTTCCGAAAGATTAAATCTTTTCTTTTTGGGCAGGGAATGTGGGAACATTACAGATTGCAGCATCTGTTGAAGGTCTTCTAAGGGAAGGTTATTATGCGTAGTAAAATCCATAGGTGTATGTATCAGGCTATCCTGCCAGTTGTAATGGGCATTTCCTATGAATATTTTTTTAGTAAAATCAAAGGAGTAAAGACTATAGGCAGGTGGTTGCAGGTACACTGGTTTTCCATCTTTGATAAATCTTATTGCATTTGTATGCTTGTTCTCCTCTTCGTTCATAGGCACAAATCGTCTTGTAATACGCACCTTCTTATAGCCTTTCTTTTGTAATGTCTCATTCAGTTCCTGTTGGCCAACAAATTCATATAACCGGTTATAGGCATCATTATCACTGACAAGGAATATCTTTTTGATGTACTGTGCCACGGATGGCAATCCATTGACAGATGTGGTATCTTTTAAAACACTGGTTTGACCCGGGTACGAACTATCAGTAAGCATGATCGTATTTCTGTCAATGCCCTGGTTGCTAAGCTTATTTAGTTTTTCCAGGGCTGCCAGTGCAGTGGGCAGTTTTACTGTGGAAGCCGGGTTAAAATAGCGGTGGCGGTCAACATTGACATAGTAATTTTTAAAATGTGGTTTGTTATGCCGATCCCTGTTTATCTGTGTATAGATAACCTGGTATTGAAAACTATCAGGGTTTGAGAGGACATGGCGTAACAGGGGTGCACCCTTACTTTCCAGGAGATTGTGTAGCCAATGGTCATTTTTTACCTGGCCGAAAGAAGGAAAGTTACAAAACAAAATCAGTAAGAGTAGTAAACGGGAATAGATCATCAGGCTAATATCCTAAAAAATCACTCTCCTGCTTCATACAAGCGTAACCGGTTGCGAACTATTGCCAGGTCTTGTTGTAGCGAATGCATCTGTTGTAATAAATGATGAATGGCATCAATGCCTTCCAGGTTAATATTCAGATCATAATGTAAGCGAACCATTTTTTCCACTTCTTCCAATTGATCTTCGTCTATATAGCCTGTACCTTCCATGGTATGTAGTTCCAGCAATCCATATTCCTGGAGGGAATCAATAAATGATATCTCTATATTATGATGAATGCAAAACTCTTGTGCCGGTATCAGGTTTTCATTTGCCATGACCTTCATTTAAGTTGAGATAATTGTGTAAACAACTCTTTTTCTTTTTCAGAAAGCTGAGTGGGAAGTTTTACCTGGTAGGTTACATACAAATCACCATGCTGGCCTTCCTGCCTGTACACTGGAAACCCTTTGTCTTTTAGCCTGACCTTTGTTCCATTTTGAGTGCCAGGCGCCACTTTCAGTTTCACCTTACCATTCAATGTATCGATCATTACTTCTCCACCCAATACCATGGTATATAGGTCCACATGCTCTGTGGTGTACAAATCACTTCCCAGCCTTTTAAACCTGGTGTCTTCCTTTATTTTAAAAGTAATATATAGGTCACCTGCAGGTCCTCCATTTCGACCAGGGGCACCATGACCTTTGAGTTTGATCTTCTGGTCATTTTCCACTCCCGCATGAATGGTGATACGGATATTTTTACCGTTGACTGTAAGGGTTTGCTGATGGGTGGTAGCCGCCTCTTTCAGACTTAAATGCAGTTCTGCTTCATAGTCCTGGCCCTTAAATCCTTTTTGACCTCTTTGTGATCTGCTGCCTCCACCAAACATAGATGTAAAGAAATCAGAAAAATCTGTGTCACCAAAATCCCCCGAAAATTCATGACCTGCACCAGCATATTGTTGTTGTTGCCGTTGGTGCTGCCTTGCCTGTTCAAATTGTTCAGCATGTTGCCAGTCTTTACCATACTGGTCATACTTTTTTCTTTTCTCAGGATCACTCAGCACTTCATTGGCTTCATTGATTTGTTGAAATTTTTTGTGGGCTTCCTTATCGTTTGGATTAAGGTCGGGATGGTGTTTTCTTGCCAGCTTACGATATGCTTTTTTGATATCCTCAGTACCGGCATTTTTGTCCAGGCCCAATATCTTATAATAATCTACAAATTCCATGTTGCCATTATCGACATCAAATAATATACCCTTATAAAATTAGGCAAGGTTCTGCAAGTAGAGGTATAGATAAAAAATAAATTTTGATGCGGCACGAAATCGTAAGGTTCAGAACCTTTCTAAATTGGGTGCTTTTAATGAAAAAACTACGTTGTCTTTTTCCTTTTCCTCTTTTGTCATTTTACCGTATGCTTTCATATCTACCACAAAACCATTTCTTTCCAGTATTTTGATGGAAGCAAGGTTTTCTTTAAGGGTGAAGGCTTCAATGGTTTGTAAATGCATCATAGTAAAACCATATTCAATCACGCTGGCCATTGCTTGCTGCATTAATCCCCTGCCCTGGAAATCAGGGAGTAATTCATAACCTATTTCAGCACTGCATTCCAGTACAGATAGATTCCATAAACAAATAGTTCCAATCAACCTGAGGTTATTTTTAAGCTGCAAACCCCAATAGATCGCTGCATTGTTGCTAATGTTATTATTGATAAGATCAATAAAGGAAAGCGCATCTTCCAACGAGGTAGCTTTATTACGGTCTACATACCTGTTTACCTGTTCATTGCTTCGCAATTCCAGTATCTCAGGAGCATCACTTATAGCTAACTGTCTTAACAGCAGGTTTTCAGTAACCAGTACAGGAAATGGAGAAAATTGAAATGAGTTCATGTAATTGATACCTATTTTTTTATTGAACTGTCAATGGCCCGGTGCCATGACGTGAAACCTCCTGCCACTTTCCATTTTGATGCACCCAAACATCTGTGAGCATAAATAAGCCACTCCAATCTTTTTCACCTACCGAGGCTACCTGCTCCACAGTAGCATTTACTACTGCCGTATTTCCATATATCCGCACTTTGATTTCCTTCCATGTAAAAGATTTGCATGTAAAAGGGCCGGAAGCATTGTTGATCCATTCAGTTTTTTCCATTAAGTACCCCCTGGCACTGCTTAACAAAAAATCATCGGATAATATCTCTCTGAAGACTGAAACATCCCTGGCTATCCAGGCATCCATCCATTCTTTTTCCCTGGAAATGATCTCTGATCCCTGCATAAATTATGAGTGCTTTTAAATTTTTACAAACCGGAAGTTACCTGTTCAAAGCTGTTTTCCTCCACAACCAATTCAGAAAAATCTTTTATCAATATATCTGCACCAGATAGTTCTTCGGCCTGGTGGGTTGTCAGTACACCAACTACTTTCATACCTGCAGCTTTAGCAGAATTGATACCAACCACAGCATCTTCGAATACCAGGCATTCGGCAGGTGAGACCTTCAACAGTTCCGCGGTTTTTATATAGATCTCGGGGTCAGGCTTTCCTTTGTATATATGGGCTGAATTTACGATCACGTCAAAATAGGAACGTATAGGAATGTGTTCGAATAAAAAATCAATATTTACCTGGATACCCGAGGTAGCAATGGCCATAGGAATAGATAATGATCTCAGCTTTTCCAATAGTTGCAGCAGCCCGGGTACCGGCTTGATGTAAGGTGCATAAAGCTCCCTGTAAATGGCTTCTTTTTCATGTGCATATTTCATGGCTTCCTTATCATCCATTTTACGCTGGTAGATATATTCAATGACATCCTTATTGGTTCGGCCATTCACATTGGCCTTATATTCTTCTTCTGTCATTTCCCGGTTCTTATCTTTCAGGTATTGTAGCCACGATTGCAGGTGATAGGTATTATTATCGATCAGGGTGCCATCCAGGTCAAATATCGCTGCGTTCACTTTCATGCTTTTTCCTCTTTTAATGGCAAAGATGGTAAATAATGGTTGTTACATTAAACTGTCACCGGGAGCAGAAGTTTGATTTAATTGGAAGGGTATACAGGAAGGTATAAATTCTGTAAATTACCTGGTTATTTGAAGGTAACTGAAACCTCTTTAGTGCCAGGTGCCTCAAACAATAAAATATAACTGCAAAATACTATGGCAAGGGTTGCAATGAGAAAAGGAAGACTCGAAGCTTTTAGTGATGGGGTTTTAGCTATTATCATTACCATTATGGTATTGGAAATGAAAGTGCCACATGCTGATACTTTACAGTCATTGCAGCCATTGATCCCCGTTTTTATCAGTTATGTTTTAAGCTTCGTTTATATTGGAATTTACTGGAACAACCATCATCATATGATGCATGCGGCCCAGCACGTCAATGGAGCTGTATTGTGGGCTAATTCTTTATTGCTTTTCTGGTTGTCACTTGTACCATTTGTAACTGCCTGGATGGGAGAAAATCATTTCAGTACCTGGCCTGTCATACTATATGGGATCGTCCTGCTCATGGCCGCTATTTCCTATACTATACTGGCGCATAATTTAACCCTATTGCACGGTAAGAATTCCTTGTTTTCAAGATCCCTTGGATCAGATAAAAAGGGTAAGATGTCTATGTTGATTTACCTTACTGGGATCTGCCTCAGTTTTATACAACCTTTGGTGGGGTTTGGATTATATGTAGTAGTTGCCATTATCTGGTTCAGGCCCGATACACGGTTTGAAAAAGCCAGTGAAATGATTGATGACAAGGAAGGGGAGATGCCCATTGAAACAGATAGCCACAAAAAAAGCCTTCCACTGATTTAATGGAAGGCATCGATGCTTTATGAATTAAAACTGACTTTATTGAAATGATTAACCAGCTACAAGGCTTTTTTTCTTTTCCTTGGGTTTAGCAGCTTTACTACCTAGTTCCTTTACCAAATCATTGATGTATGACTTGAAATTTTTGAGGTTAGGCTCTTTGTCAAAGCGTTTGCCGTTAATAAAGAAAGCAGGTATATCCGTTACACCAAGATTCAAACCATCTTTCAGGTCATCCTGCACAAACCAGCCGTAATAACTGTTCATCAGGTGGTCAAGGAATTTTTTATCGGTAACGCCTACTTCGCGTGCATATGATTTCAGGCTGATCATACCCAGGCTCTTGCGATGACCGTACAGGTATTGGTGCATTTCCCAGAACTTTCCTTCCTGGCCTGCGCCGATGGAAGCTTCTGCCGCCTTATGTGCTTTTTGATGAAGACGTGTTAATGGGAAGTGACGGAAAACGAAATTGATCTTTCCATCATATTCTTCAAGCAGCTCGGCTATCACATCATTTGCTTTGGCACAGGCATCACTTTCATAATCTCCAAACATTACTATCTGAATGCCTGCCGATGGATTACCCGTAACGATATCTTTTGACGGAATTACAGGTACTACTTCTTTTTGAAACTTCATATTGTGCTTTAGTGTTTTATATTATAGTATTAGTTGGCAGAAAAGGGTGGAAGGTCTTTAAAATCTTCCTTGTTAGATGAATCCAAAACGATAAATCGTTTGATCCTTTGTGATTTCTGGTAATCAAATACCTCGAGCATTTTTGCTTTCAACTCCTGCAGGGATTCTCCTTCATAATGTACCAGTTCTATATCTGATAATAAAATAGGAAGAACCACTGAAAGCTTTTTGACATCGATATCATTATTGGTATTATCTATCACTGCCATATCAAAATGCTGGTTGTTCGCCATTTCGATGGCTTTTTCTTCATTGTCAGCAAAAAAAGCCTCCATATTGGCAGGCATTGCTGTCAAGCCAGATAAGAGGGCGTTGGTGCCAGGGTCTGATATGATCAATATATGTTTGCTATGCTTCATGGTTTTTATTGCTTAGGTCATTAAAAAAAGGTCTTTTTCGCTTGGGGCCACAGGATGATCCTGTTTTGCAAGGCCATAAGGCCAGTTTTGGGAAGTTTGAGAGGGTCTGGACTCCCTTTCCTATGCAAAGAGCGTGCAATGTAAGTTTTACTATCGTTCCGTCATGCTTTTATGTGATTCAATGCCCCTATGGCGGCCAATAATATGTTAAAAGGTGACCATAAGTCATTTAAACTGAGGGTAATTCGCTTATTGTTAAAAATATAAAAGGCCCTTTAGGCCTTTTGTAGTATACGGGATTATTTAATTCTTAAGGATTTTAAATTCTACCCTTCGGTTGAGCTGCCGGTTCTCGTCAGTGTCATTAGGAACCACTGGTTTGGTTTCTCCATAACCCTGTGAAGTGATCCTGCTGGTAGCAATTCCTTTAGATAGGATATATTCCATCACCGATCTTGCCCTGTTGTCACTCAACTTGAAATTATAGTCATCCGAACCATAGCTGTCCGTATGGGCGCTCATCTCGATCTCGATCGCGGGATTCTCCTGGAGCAATTTCACTACCCTGTCCAGTTCTACATAGGATTCTGGTCTCAGGTTCCATTTGTCAAAATCAAAGAAAACATTGTTCAATCTTACTACCTGCCCTATTTCAATTGGTACGAGGTAAAGGTCTTTATGGATCTCTTTATAACCCGCCTTAACTAATGAATCAAGGTTCAGGTTTTCAGAAATGGCAAAGAATTTATCAGCCGTGGCCCTGATGCTATAATTTTTATCATAAGGCAATACCATTTTAAAAGCTCCATCTCCGGGGTTGGACATGCCATTGCCCGCAACAATTCCGTCCGGAAGGGTTTCGTAAACCAGCGAGGCACTAAGCGGCTGCAATGTTTTTTTATTGTAAACATTTCCACTGACCAGCACCACCGGGTCTGGCTTTTCCCTTTCCAGGAGTTTCACCCGAACAATATCGCTTTCTCCATAACCACCGTCACTGCTGGTCATGTACGCATATTCACCACCAGCATCAAGTGTAAAGAAAGCATCCCAACCAGGGGTATTGATCGGAGATCCCAGGTTCACCGGTTCGCTCCATTTTTGCCAGGTCTTATCCAGCCTTTTGGTCATCCAGATATCATTATCTCCCAGGCCACCCGGGCGGTTACTGCTAAAATATAGCGTAGCTCCATCCGATGCCAGGTAAGGCGTCATTTCATCAAATTCCGGGAGGTTGATCTTTTTGCCCAGGGTTTTGGGTTCAGTCCATGTCCCGTCTGGCATAAGAAAACATACATACAGATCGTTGTTCACCCCACCTTTTTCTTCCGTCATATATAATAATAGGGTCTGGCCGTCATGTGCCATTGTGGCACCATTTTGCCTTCCACGGTCATATTTTGCATAATTCCGGATCTTAAGCATTTCTGGAGGACTCCACCTGCCATTGGATTGACGATGGCTCATACTTACCCCATTGCCATAATAGTCCCCGTTGATAAAAGCGTTTCTTATGAGAATTCGGTTATTATCTGGTGAAACCCAATAAACAGCATTGTAGTGATAGGTATTTAATGGATACCCCATATGTCTCGCCTCGCCCCATCGACCAAAACTATCCCTCTCTGAATACCAGATATCCTGTGAATTGCGAACCGAATTGAACTTCGTATTTAGGGGATGGTTCTCACAAATAAAAAATAAAAGATTGCCATCAGCCGAAATTGTTGGCCTGAGTTCGGCCAGCTCTGAATTGATCTTCCAGCCAAGGTTTTCAATTTTAATTACAGTGGCCGCAGTGATGATATTCTCTTTTTGCGCCACCAGGGTTCCCATCGTATCAACAGATGGTTGGGCGTAAAGATTGTGGATGCTTGCAGTTAGTACAAAAAAGGACAAGACCTTTTTCATGGGGTTTGGATTTTCGGTTGGGGTGTAAAATAATAAATGATTGTAACTATTCAAACCTTTATAGATATTGCAATAGTATTTCTAATTACTATACTAATATTCAAAGACATATACATGTTAAGTGTAATTAAGCTTTAATTAAAACATTCTAGTTAATAAAGTGGGTAACATTCTGATATTGGAGTATCACTTTTATATCAACGGCCATCCAGACTAATAGGACATGGCACCCTATACCAACCATATGCTATCGATAAGCCATAGATGTCCCGGGGTTTCCCTACTTTAAACTATCGGCTTATTGTCGGGATATCTTCGGGATATCCTTTACATAAACTGGCATATACTTTAGCTTGAACCTGATGGTTAATAATCGCAACAAGAGGGATACATAAAATGTAATCGAATAAATGTTTTTTATCACCACCTCATCCAGGTTTGTCTTTTCGTATGGAGGTTATTACATCCATTCGAATGGCATACAAAAGAGAATATCCGCAGATTTATAATCAGGTAACTTATTGATTATATAATGAATAATAAAGTTGTCTAAAATAATACATCATGTATTGCCTGATTTAAAGGATCTTATAGTTTATTCATTGCATCCAGGGTCTTATTATAAAGTATAGAGTAATGGAAAGGGAATTTTCATACTTGTGACCTAAGTCATGGCACGGGTATTTTAAAGGATCCACCTTTGTATCAAATAGAATTGGACCATGAAATATGTAATAATTGGTGCAGTGGCAGGGGGTGCCAGTACGGCAGCCAGGCTTAGGCGAATGGATGAACAAGCTGATATCATACTCTTTGAAAAAGGGGGATATGTGTCATATGCAAATTGCGGCTTGCCGTATTATATCGGTGAAGTGATCAACGACCGCGATCTGCTCTTTGTTCAGACTGTTGCCAGCTTTAACCAGCGTTTCAATATTGAAGTAAGGATCTTTTCAGAAGTTAAAAGCATAGATACTACCCAAAAATTGATTACCGTAACCAACCTTAAAACGGGTGAAACTTATTCAGAGAGTTATGACAAACTGGTACTATCGCCCGGTGCGGAACCTATACGACCGCCACTTCCAGGCATAGACATGGATGGCATCTTCACCTTACGATCTGTTCCTGATATGGACCGTATCAAGGAATTTGCTAAAAGGAAAAGGTTGGGGCATGCCGTTATTATTGGTGGAGGTTTTATTGGCCTGGAAATGGCCGAGAACCTGCACCACCTGGGAATGAAAGTCAGCATTGTTGAAATGGGCAACCAGGTGCTGGCGCCATTGGATTTTGCTTTGGCAGCAATTGTGCAACAGCATATACGGTCCAAAGGCCTTGATTTAAAATTGTCCTCTACCGTCACCGGGTTTGACAAATTAGTGAAAGGCATCCGTGTGAACCTGAAAGATGCGGAGCCCGTTATTGCCGACGTGGTTATTCTTTCCATTGGTGTGCGTCCTGATACAAGGCTGGCCCAGGCGGCCGGGCTTGAACTGGGAGCTTCAAAAGGTATCAAGGTCAATGAATACCTTCAAACCTCTGACCCAAATATTTACGCTGTTGGCGATGCCATCGAATTTCCAAACCCGCTAACAGGCAGGTCTATGAGCACCTACCTGGCAGGACCTGCTAATAAACAGGGCCGCATCTGTGCCAACAACCTGGTGCTGGGCAATGTTCAGAAATACCCTGGTTCCATCAATACGGCCATTGTAAAAGTCTTCGATATGACCGTGGGCACCGCTGGAATGGCATCCAAACACCTGCAAGCGGCTGGCATAGCTCATTTGGTTTCAACCACTTATAGTGGTTCACATGCCGGGTATTATCCAGGTTCAAAGCAAATGAGTATTCAGCTTTGTTTTGCTCCGGGCAGCGGTCAATTATTGGGTGCTCAGGTAGCCGGTTTCAAAGGTGTTGATAAAAGACTGGACCTTTTGGCTTCTGCTATTAAGCGGGAAAGCAGTATTCATGAATTGACAGAATTTGAACATGCCTATGCTCCACCATTTTCATCAGCCAAGGACCCGGTAAACATTGCCGGCTTTGTAGCAGAGAATATCCTGTTAGGTCAATTGTCCTTATTTTACTGGAATGAGGTTGAAGTTATAAAAGACAAAGGAATTTTAATTGATGTGCGTAGCCGGGAAGAATATAATAAAGCACATATTCCAGGAGCTGTTTCATTTCCTATCGATGAATTGAGAAGCCATTTGGAAGAATTACGTCAATACCCCGAAATCAATTTGTATTGCCAGGTAGGACTAAGAGGATACCTGGCCTATCGTATATTGAAACAAAGCGGGTTCGAAAAAGTAAAAAATCTATCGGGTGGATTCACTACCTGGCAGGCCTGTCATAATGAGCTCATGATCGGTGAGAAAGAAAAACTTGCCCTGGCAATGGCCTGAACCGCGTAATAGAAAATTAAAAAAGGCCTTCCTGTACGGAAGGCCTTTTTTAATAAGTATGCTTATAACCTATTTTTTACATCATTGCGCACCAGGGCGAAACCGATTTCATTGAAATTGTAATTGGCAATCTCCCGGTATATGGCTTTTGCCTTATCTTTTTTCCCCGCAGCTTCATAGGAGCGTGCCAGCCAGTAACGATCATAAACGTCCAGCGGGTTGGTCTTTGTAAAATGTTCTGCAGCCTTTTTGTAGTCTTTTTGATAATAGCTGATATGGCCTAATAATTCTTCGTAGCCTTCCAGTTTGCGTGAATTTTGAATGGGCTCCAAAAGGTTTTTCATTTCTGCAGCCTTGGCCATTGCGTTCATCAAATCCTTATCCAGGGTTTTTATCATTCCTTTCCAGTAGATGATATTGGACTTCTGGTTAATTTTTCCTTCATTGGTGCCAATACTGTTACCCATCGCCTCGGAAACCGGTTCCAGCATATTGACAATGGATTGCAGTTTATCGGCCTGGCCGGTGTGAAATGCTATTTGTGCGGCTGTGCTTAACAGTTGAAATTTATTAACCATGTCCCTGTTGGCATCTACCATTTCACCGGTTCTTTGGGCTTCATCCATCAAAACCTGTAATGCCTTTTCGGGTTGATCCTGGTATAAATAAGTGAAAGAAATATCCTGTATGGCAAGAACAGGTGATACGTCCAAAGAGCCAGCCTGCTGGTAGTCTGCTCTTGCTTTTTCAAATTCCCCTAAAAAAGTTTGGGCATGACCTCTTTTATAAAGAGCTGTTGGAGATTCAGGATCATTCATCACAGCTTTTGAATAAGCTTCATAGGACTTTTTTAAATCATTCTGTGCCCTGTAAGTATCTCCCAATAAAATAAAAGATCCTGAACTTTCCGGCGCCAGTTCTGTAAGCTTTGCAGCATTGGCTTCGGCCTGTTTAAAGTTTTTGGGATCCTGGAATAAAAAGGAATTACTCAATGCACTATATGCGGCTGTCCATTTGGGATCTATAGTTATTGCTTTTTGAAAATTGAGACGGGCATGGGCAAAATCATTGTTTTCAACATAGGCATTTCCCAACATAAGATAGGAACGGGGAACATCAGGAAATTTAGAGACCATTTTCTGAGCAGCTTCCAGGCGTTTATTCAGGTTATCATTTAAAAAAGTTTCATTATAATCATAATACATCTTTTCCCAATCGCTGGCATTAGCCAGGTTTTCTTTTGCCAGGTCTAAATACTTTACAAACTCACCGGGAGAGGTGGCCTGGTCAGCTAGTAACAGGTAGCCCATCGTCAATTTGGGATCCTGCTTGATGGCTTTTTCAAAATGCTCACGCGCCTTTTTGTTCTCATTGAGGTCATAGTATTTCATTCCCTGCTGCAAAGATGAAAGAGCTTCGTTGGAAGAACTGGTGAAAGTAATACCCGAGATCTTGTTTTGCTGGCTATAGCTTGTGCTCACAAAAGACACTATTGCCAGGGCAGTTACGATAAAACTGAAGATTGATTTCATACATTTTGGTTTTGAGTGACAAAAATTGAATCCAGGGTGGATACACGAAATGTACTTCAGTAGGGAAGGTTTTGAAACCAGTGAATGTGCACGGGTTTATGTACGGTGTTCAATTTCGGCAACCTGATAGTGCCAAACGGGGATACGGTTATAACTACTTCAATTTGTTATTGATTTTATTTAAAAGCTATTGCCGCACTGGTAGGGCCAGCCAATGGTAATAATTCCGTTCGTGTGAAGCCGGCTTTCGTTGTCCATTTTGTAAAATCATCCATGGTATAATCAAAAGCATCACCGTTTTCTATCAGCATGTTCAGGCTCATTAACAGGCCGAAAGTATTCTGCTTTCTTTCGCTATCGATGATATTTTCCACTGTCATGAACACACCACCTTCAGGTAATGTCCTGTACACTTTATCAACCAATTCCTGTTTCTTGTCTTCATTCAGGCCATGAAGGATATTGCCCATGACGATAATATCAGCCTGTGGCAGTTCGTCCTTAAAGAAATCACCACCCATGAATTGAATACGGTCTTTCAGTCCATATGCTTCAATCTTCTTTTTAGCCAGGGGTGCTATTTCAGGAAGGTCAAACGTAGTGCATTGAATATCGGTATGGTGTAGACAAACCTGTATGCTTAGCCATCCGTCAGCACCACCGACATCAAGCAACCTTGCATATTTGTCAAAATTGAATTTGTTGGAGAGAGCGATGAAGTTGCCTGTTTGTATGCCGCTCATGGCATTCATAAACTCCTGCAGCTTTTGAGGATCCTGGTATAGTTTGGCAAAGAAATCCATGTTGCCATGCGGGTCATCCTTACTCTCGTTTTGTTGCTGGCCGGTCAGCAGGGCTTCTTCCAGGTTCGTCCAGTGTTTGTACAACCTGTTATTGGCCATTTCAAGAATGCCACCCATATACCCGGGTTTTTTCTTGTCAAGGAAAAAATCACTGTCTTCGGCATTTGAATAAACAGCAGTATCCAGCAAGCCTTTTCGTTCAAGAAAGCCAAGAGATACAAGTGTGTCCAGCCAGTCGTATATATGCCGGGTGGAAGCCTGTAAAGAAAGCTTTTCTTTGATCGCGGTTGCGGGTAGGGGCTCACTTCCTAAAATGGTGAATAATTCAAAACGCATGGCTGTCAACAGGGCCTTGGAAGCCCAAAAGCCCATGCCAACCTGCATGATTTTTGAAGGATTTAATTGTGCTGTTGCACGCGACGTTTTTTCGGCAGTAAGTTCAGTATTCATAAATGAAGGTTTAAGGGTTAGAGATACTGAAAAAGGTCCTTATAAAGTTAGAGCATATTTATACCACCTGTATCTAATATTCCAGACTATAGTATTGATGAGGTGTTTATAATTGACAGAATATAATAGCTCTTGTATAGAATTGGAAATACTCTTTCAAATCCGATGAATATAATAGCATTTACCCCCCTCAGGTTCTATTGTTGTTTCTTCCCTGCAACAGTTTTACTGCCTTGCAGTTTTAACCATTGTAAAGCAGCCTGTATCTTTTTGTCTTTTACAAGATCAATGAAATTATCACCACCTGGCACAGGGATGGAAGGTGTAACTTCCCCCATGTATATTTTGCCTGCCTTATCCCGGGTAAATGATTCACCTATTACGATGCCATTGTCAGTTCCGGGTAAAAGAAATCCATTATTTCCTGTTGTATATCCTGCGGTATTTTCACCCATTAAAATAGTATTCTTTCTCATGGACAGGATGATGGCTAACTGCTCGCCCGAACTTCCGGTTGCCGGGCCGGTCAATACCACAAGAGGTAACCTGGTAAGATCACCACAGTTTTTTTGCAATTTCACCACGATAGTATCAAGTAAAGTGATTTGTTGCCCTTTTATCACCAGTTCACCTTCTTTTTCTCCCAGGCTGTTAACCGATTCAGTGTACGTTCCATCTCCCAGCACATTTACAATCCCAATGATCATGGGAAATACATTGCCGCCTCCATTCAGCCGAAGGTCTATAACCAATCCCCTGGTGGAAGACGAAACCACTTTGCACAGTGAGTCCTGTACCTGTTGTGCAAACCTGTTCATCTTTTCTTTGGTTTGCCCGTTTGTAAAAGGTATGGCGAGATAGGCGAAATACTTTTCTAAAACAGCGCTTTTTATAGGGGCCCTCACGATGGCCTTCATAGTTTGTTCATTGATCCTGCTGTTATCTCTTTTTAAAAATGGATTGAAATATTGTACGCCATTTAATTCCAGCCAACCATGTTTATCCTGCAAGAGATTAAAGGCAAATTGAATGGAAGGTGCTGCCTCGGCATAGCTTGTGGCCCTGGCAGATAATTTATGGACACTGTCACGTATAGTTTCCCAATTGAGAGGCGGAGAAAATACAGACCTGTGTTGCATAATATTTAAAGCGCTGTCCACAAATATGCGGACACTATCATTGGTTTGGGCTCCGGATGCAATGGCAAGCTGTAATAACAGGAATGATAGAAGAAACTTTTGTCTCATAGCAGTTTTTACTAAAATAGAAATATAAGAATTTTCCCTGTAAGCGTCTGTCATTAACTGTTATGATCAATGCATGTATTGTTTAACATCGGGATTGAAAAGGTTCTGTTTACAACTAAGCTTTAAGGTTGGATCTTTTCCAGCCATCAAAATTTTTTACAGAACCACAGGCAGGTCCTCCATCTTTGCCAATGGCATTGATGGTACACTGAAAAATACTACCAGGCGGCAGGTTGGAAGGCTCACCCCCTGTATGCAAATAACCTGATAAAGGTATTTTCAACCGCCTGCTCCATTCGCTGTCATGCTGGCCTGCAGCAATTCCAATGTCTATATAAATAAAACGCACACCCGGGGGACCCTGGACAAAAGGGCCTGAAAAATCAATATGACCATTTTGATCTTTTTTGATCCTGATGTCACATTCCATTTGAATGGAATTCCCATTTCCTCTTTGTCGTTGAACCGTTTCATATAAAGAACCACTGCCTTTTTGAAGACCAAAATCTACACCCACGGGCGTGGCATTTAATATTACCTGCAGGGTGATCTCTGACAGTGAGTTGATCATGAGTTGATGCCTCCACTTACCTCTATTCTTTGTCCATTGATCCACCGGCCATCTTCCGAACATAAAAATGCTACAACACCACCAATGTCTTCTGAAGTACCTACACGACCCAGTGGAGTCAAAGAGCTTAACATGCCTTTCATATTGGGATTGTTGCGTATAGCTGCATTGTTAAAATCAGTCTCTATGGGACCTGGGGCCACCACGTTGGCTGCAATGCCTTTTGATCCCAATTCTTTAGCCAGGTATCTTGTAAATACTTCAATGGCTCCCTTCATAGATGCATAGACAGAATAACCGGGATTGCTGAACCGGGTGGTACCAGATGATATGTTAATGATTCTTCCGCCTGGATTGATCAGGGGTACACATTTCTGCGTTAAGAAATAAACACCTTTGAAATGTACATTCATGAACTCGTCAAACAAGTCTTCTGTTACCTGTTCAAAAGGCACTGTAGCTCCCATCCCTGCATTGTTGACCAGGAAGTCAAATGTGTTGTTTTGCCATACTGATTGAAGTGTTCCTTTCACCGAATCCACAAATTGTCCCAATTGGGCAAAATTGCTCATATCAAGATGCAATGACGCAGCTTTTCTTCCCATTTCCTGTACGCTTGCCGCTACGTTGCTGGCTTCTTCTTCGTTTGTGCGCCAGGTGATGATCACATCTATTCCTTTCCTGGCAAGGCTTAAAGCCATTTCTTTTCCCAATCCGCGGCTTCCTCCGGTCACCAGGGCTATTTTTGGAGTTCCTGTCATATTTCTGAATTAATAAGTAAAGGTGCGATTATAAAGAGAAAACCGGAGTAAACCCATCAGCAGGAATGTTTCAATCGTTTCCAGGCGGTCAGGCATCGGCGGTGTAAATGTTTGAATGTATCTCTACGACGCTGCCTGGTGTCCTTTGTGCATCAACGTTTTGATCCATGAATGTTTACTTTATGAATCACTTAGCTTTAATACTGGGAATTAAAAGCTATCTTTACCATGTTAATTTGAGCCTCGCATTAGTAATCGTTAATTATACTGCTCCATCTGCATCTTAGTTAGTCCCTTACTTGTTGCCTTCCTCAGATCATTTTTAATAATTAAACATCAAGTATGAACATTTATGTTTCAAACTTAGGCTTCAACATACAGGATGAAGACCTAAAAGGATTTTTCACACCTTATGGAGAAGTAACTTCTGCCAAAGTCATCAATGACAAGTTCACAGGCAAATCAAGAGGATTTGGTTTCGTGGAAATGTCTGACGACGCTGCTGCCAAAACAGCTATTGCTGAATTGGATAATGGCGAAGTAGAAGGCAGAACCATAAAAGTTATGGAAGCAAAGCCAAGGGAAGACAGGCCAGCGCGCAGCGGTGGTGGTGGAAGCCCTTTCAGAAATGACAATGGCGGCGGTTATAAAAAAAAGTGGTAAGATTTTTTATATAAAAGCCTCCTGATGGGGGCTTTTTATTTATGAAAACCAACAAATACACAATTCATTCACTAATTAAATAATGGGAGTCGAAAAGAGCGGTTCTCAATTTTTAACTTAAACAAGATATATGGCGAAATCAAAAGAAACATTTGGTAAAAAAGAAAAAGAAAAAAAACGTTTAAAGCTGCGGCAGGAGAAGAAAGAGAAGATGGAGGAAAGGAAAGCCAATGCTGGTAAAAAATCTTTGGATGATATGATGGCCTATATTGATGAAGACGGCAACATATCCAATACACCCCCCGATCCAAAGAAAAAGAAAGTGTTCAACCTGGAAGACATGCAAATAGGTGTTCCCAAATACCAGGCTGAAGAAGAAGATCCCATCAGGACAGGTGTGGTTAGTTTTTTCAACGAATCAAAAGGATTTGGATTTATCAACGATTCCAAAACAGGGGAGCGGGTATTTATCCACGTAAACCAATTGACAGAAGCGATCTATGAACAGGACAAGGTAACATTTGAAGTAGAAAATGGACCTAAAGGACTGAATGCCATTAACGTGAAAAAAAGCGTTTAAATGGCTATTGGTATTAATTACCAAGAAAACTTCTTAATAGATCGGCTTTTTTCGGAGCTCTCAATTTGTTGAGGGCTTTATTTTTTATCTGGCGCACTCTTTCAGCTGTTAAGGAATATTTTCCTCCTATTTCATTGAGGCTGTAAGGGTGCGAGGTGCCAATGCCAAAGAAAAAGCATATTACTTCTTTTTCAATTTTACTTAAGCTTTGTAAGGAACGTTCAATTTCTATGCTTAGCGAATCATGGTGTGCTACCAGGTTGTCTGTAGCTATGCCAGTGTTTTCAATTTTGTCCATCATGGTACCATCTTCACCATCAACAAGAGGACTGTCAAGACTGGCATGGTAAGAAGTTGACTCAATGGTCAATTTTACTTCGTTGATATTTACATCCAGCAGGCCTGCTATTTCTTCCACAGATGGTGATCTTTCCAGGTCTTGCTCCAATATGGAAATAGCTTTTTGCATTCGGATGGAAAGAGTCATTTTGTTCATGGGTAAATGAACGATCCGTCCCTGTTCCAGGATAGCCTGGATTATTGATTGACGTATCCACCACACTGCATAGGAAATGAATTTGAATCCGCGTGATTCATCAAAGCGGCGGGCAGCTTTGATAAGACCAATATTTCCTTCATTGATCACATCGGAAAGCGAAAGACCCCGAAACTGGTATTGTTTGGCAACTGAAACCACAAAGCGAAGGTTGGCCTTTGTAAGAATTTCGAGGGCAGCCTCATCGCCATTCTGAATCCTCCTGGCCAGGCTCACTTCCTCTTCAGCAGAGATCATGTCCAATTTGCTTATCTCCTGTAAATACTTTTCTAAACTTGCCGTATCCCGGTTCGTTATGGATTGTGTGATCTTTAACTGGCGCATGGTTCTTAAGAGTTTTGGTTCCCTAACACTGAAAATGAAGGGTTATAAACAGCGAACCCAGGACTATGTATTTTGTGGAGCTTGTATGCCAGTTTTTTTACAGGCTAAGCAGTGCTGATGAAGAACCCCTAATTCTTTTTGAACCGGTACATATTAACAGCCCCGTTGCCTACTTTGTAAGAACCTTTGCGAACATCTTTTGGTTCAGCCTGTTGCACTGTGATCTTCTGTCCGCTCACTTCTGTTTCATTAAGGGCTTTTATTGCTTGCTGGGCTTCATCATCATTAGGCATTTCAACATAACCAAAACCACGTGATTTTTCTGTAAAAGCATCTATGGAAATTTCTGCTGAAGCAACTTCACCATGCGGAACAAAAAGATTTTTGAGGTCTGCATCCTTCCACTGGGTATCTAAATTGGAAATATAAATGTTCATAATGTGGTCTTATTAAGAGTGAAATAAAATTTGAGAATGCGGCAAGGAGTAGAGAAAAGAAAATGAAGGGGATCCAATACTGATGCTTTGCGCTCAAACAATTAGTGCGTAAAGATACGTTATTAAATATGGATAAATGCTACTAATTGAATAGATTAACGGTTTCGCAGTGTTTGAAAGACAGCGAAACAAATGTGAGAAGAAATTTGCTGATTAAAATAGGAAATGCTAATTATTGAATTCGCCGGCCCTGTATTCAATTTCTTTTACACAAATGGACATGCCATCTATCTTCATATTGTGCAGTGCTAGGACCGCCTGCTGGGCCTGTGAAGCATGGGGCATTTCGATGAAAGCAATTCCTAAAGACCTTCCTTTTTTTGTATCTCTTGCAATTACAACAAAGCCCACTAAACCATAGGCAGAGAATAACTTTTTCAGATCCTCAGCTATGACACTTTGGCTAAGATTCGTTACATGAATATCCATTGTTGTATACAATTGAAAACTAATCTTCGATAGAAAGGATCAGGATAGTATGTAATGAAGGTATTCTATATATATCGGCAGTTCTGTTAAAACAATAGCAACTGTATTGTGAAATTTATAGGCTATCTTTAAAGAGTACCGTTTTTGAGCATTGCAATCTAGTTCATGATCATTTTTCTTCCAGATCTGCTTTTACCTTGCTACACTCAATTGCATCTCAATCCATATTATGAATATCCAGGTAAGTAATCTGAATCTGAATCTTATCGAATCTGACCTGCAGCGACTGTTTACTCCTTATGGAGAGATAGGATCTATCAATATCATCAGGGATAAATTGAATAACCGCTCAAGGGGAAAAGCATTAATAGATATGCCTGTAAATATGGAAGCCAGGCAGGCCATCATTAGTTTGCATGGAAAACTGTTTGCAGGTAAAACAATAAACGTGGTTGAAATTCCAAACGATAAAGATGAGGGGATCACCTCAGCGACATTATTATTATGACATTAACTGATCCGCATAGAAAGAGATTAGAAGAAATCAGGAAAGAAGTAAGCCTCATTGGCAGTAAGGAAAGCTCTTTTCTCAAGGTCGAATTGTTATTTTATGAAGCATTGTCCATAGCAAGGGAATATGGCAACGAAGCCAGGGAAAATCCTTTGCTGGAAGATCTTAAAAAAGTGCAGGACTCAGTATATGAAAAGGCCAATGAATTGTATAAAAAAAGTAGCCAGCGCGAATTAAGTATTCGTCGTTTCATTGTACAGTTCAAAAAAGTTTTGTCCTTTAAAAAGATACTTGAGTTGCACAGTTAGGTTATACTTTAATGTTAGAAAACCCTACACGCTCTCCTAATATTTGTATAAAGCAGTTATACTTAACATTCCGTATGCCCTTTTATACCTATCTTACAGGTACAATAAAAATATTAAGTATTAACGCCTAGTTCCTATGAATAAAGTCTCTTTCAATAATTCCAACAATGTTTTCTTTCAGTCTCTTAAGCTCTCAGTAGAAGATTACTTCAAAACTCACGATCTCAAAAAAACAGGTAATTGGCGTCTTTATTCAAAATCATTGATTTTAATTCCTGCCGCAATAGGGTTATATATTAGTCTCATGGCATTTCATGTGCCCACTGTTGTTGCATTGGTTCTATGTGCGCTTTTAGGACTGACGCTTTCTAGCATTGGCTTCAATGTGATGCATGATGCCTGCCATGGTAGTTATTCCAGTAAAAAATGGCTGAACAGTATACTGGGACTTTCTTTAAATGCTATTGGCGGAAATGCTTTTTTCTGGAAACAGAAGCATAATGTCCTTCACCATACCTATACCAATATTGCAGGCGCCGATGATGATATAGCACAAAGCAAATTATTACGTCAAAGTCCTGCACAGGAATGGAAACCTATTCACCGTTACCAGCATATTTACGTTACTGTTGCTTATGCACTGACATTATTCATGTGGGTAGGTGTAAGGGATTTTGAAAAATATTTCACTAAGAAAATACACAATACGCCATTGCAACCCATGAGTGTTAAAGAGCATATTACATTTTGGGTAAGTAAGGCTTTATACCTGGTTTTTTATGTATTGATCCCGATTCTTTGCGTAGGACCATTTGCCTGGTTGATAGGATACCTGACCATGGGCATTGTTACCGGGGTTGTCATCTCTTATGTTTTCCAGTTGGCGCATGCAGTGGAAGGTCCTGAATTTGATTCTGTAGGAATTGATGACAAGATGATAGAAACTGAATGGGCTGTGCACCAGATAAAGACCACGGCGAATTTCGCTCCCCATAATAAATTCATTTCATGGGCCGTTGGTGGATTAAACTTCCAGATTGAACATCATTTATTTCCCCGTGTCAGCCATATACATTATCCCGCACTAAGCAAGATCGTAAAGGCTCATTGCCAGAAATTCCAGCTTCCTTATCATTCTTTTCCTACTGTTAGCCTGGCCATTGGCTCCCATTTGAGGACAATGAAGCACCTTGGTCAAAAACATGTGCAGTAATCAGCACATGTAAACAATACCAATTTTTTAATTCTATTCTTCTTCATGGCAGGGTTCAATCCATGACAGGAAATATGCAGTTGATGGCAATCCCAGGCCTTTTTTTGTTGTAGGTCGTTAGCTTAGTTATCAAATAGGTAATTATGTCTTTCAGGATGAGCTGGCAATATGTACTGGCATTTTTTAGCCTGAATATGTTATGTGGTGAACTCCACGAGCAGGCACATATTACTACAGGCTATTTCATTTGTGGCTGTTATGGTGCCCGGGACTTTAGTGTATGGTCAACCTGTGATAACTGTTCCCATTCAGATTGGAGTTACCTGGCCACCCTTGCAGGACCTGTCTTTTCTTTTATCCTGATGTGGCTGGGCGCCATATGGGTTAGCAGAAGCTCAAATATTTCAAAGAGAGCATTGGGTTTTTCCATGGTATTTGCCAACCTCCCGTTTGCGCGCCTGTTTACAGCATTAATGGGTGGTGGAGATGAAAAGGTGGTACTACAACATTTGCCCGCCATGCATCTTACCTCTATATATCCAAAAATTGCTGCTGTTTTGATTGTAGGATTATTGGCCATACCACCGGTAGTTTGGGTATACAAAAATCTTGTCCAAAAATTGCGGGGATGGATTATAGCGGCTTTTTTAGTAGTACCTCTTATTTATGGAATGCTTTACCACCATATGTTCCTCAACTACCTTTTACATGAAGGGATAAGAGCAGGTATAACCATAATGGGTACTCCTGATATTATAATTATACATACACTGGTAATGTTTTTAATGGTATTGTTATTCAGGAAAGCTTTAACCAATGCCTTTGCTTCAACTACTTTAGGCTCTGAGTCTGCCCGGGCAGGAGGTGAAATTGCAACAGGCATGGCCTTACAATGAAATGAGCCATTGAGAATACATGATTCTGAATACCCGGCTCATCATTGATTCCAGGGTATTAATTCTTTTTTCGGCTAAGCAGAACAGGTACCTTTGAGATGGCTAAAATAATGAACATGGATAATTATCAATTAAAACTGGAAGCCCCCTGGCCTGAGGTCAAAGAAATGCTCAAGGAAGTGAATATGGAATTGACTGATGAAGACCTGGAATTGCAACCCGGTGGTGAAAAAGAATTATTGGAACGGTTATCCGGGAAAATGAACAAAAGCGTTCGGGAGGTTAAAGCATGGATTGAAAGTGTTTCTTTTAACAAGGGCATTGCTGGGTAGTCCATCGGTTTATTTGAAACTGAATGCTTTTATTTATTGGATCATCACGTATGCATCTTCTATATGCGTACTATTCAACTTCAATATCAAATCTGCTTTATTGTTTATAAGCACATTTGATTTTTTTACTAATTTCCCTCTTCCTGTCTTTGCAGAAAGCTAATAATATTCATGGTAAATAATTCGGTCATAAGAGCAGTAGATGTAACCCGTTATGTTACACCTTTGCGGGAAGGTGGATCTCTGCCTGCAATAGTGGAAGCAGATGATGGTTTTTTGTACGTGTTGAAGTTTAGAGGTGCGGGGCAGGGAATTAAGGCATTGATAGCGGAACTGCTTGGTGGTGAAATAGCCAGAACCCTGGGCTTCAGCGTGCCTGAGATCGTATATGCTAACGTAGATCCTGCATTTGGAAGGACAGAGCCCGATGAAGAGATCCAGGACCTGCTAAAGTTCAGTGAAGGATTGAACCTTGGATTGCACTACCTGTCGGGAGCAATAACTTTTGACCCAGGTGTGAACAAACCAGATTCCCTCCTGGCTTCAAAGATCGTTTGGCTGGATTGCCTGATCACGAACGTAGACCGTACTGTAAGGAATACCAATATGCTGATGTGGAAAAAGGAATTATGGCTGATAGATCATGGGGCTTCTTTTTATTTTCACCATTCATGGGACAACTGGAAGCAACAGGCACAAAAGCCATTCGTGCAGGTGAAAGATCATGTGATGTTACCATGGGCCTCAAGACTTGAAGAAGTGAATGCACTGTTCCTGCAGCTGTTAACACCAGAAAAAATTAAGACTATTGTTAGCTTTATCCCTGCAGAATGGTTGGTATTTGATTCTCTGCCGGATGCTGAAGCAAACAGGAAAGTGTACGAAGAATTTTTACTGACCCGGTTAATGCATTCTGCAATATTTTTAAATGAAGCACAACATGCAAGAAAAGCAATTGTTTGAATATGCCGTGATCCGGGTTGTGCCGAGAGTGGAGCGCGAGGAATTTTTAAACGTAGGCATCATTCTCTATTCAAGGGATGCCAAATTCCTGCAGACTATTTTTGCACTGGATGCGCATAGGCTGAAAGCTTTAAATCCCTCTCTTGATATTGATGATATTGAACACCACCTGCGGGCATTTGAATTGATATCCCAAGGTGACAGTGGTGGCGGGCCAATAGCAAAAATGGATCTGGCTTCACGTTTCAGGTGGCTGACAGCTACCCGTAGCACCATTGTACAAACTTCCAAAGTGCACCCGGGGTTTTGTGGAAATCCGGGTGAAGCAATCAAAAAACTATTTGAACAATTGGTGTTGGTTCCAACAGATAGTGCCAATGTAGCAGGCTTTTCCTGATCATTATTTGATCTTTTGGTATAATAGTTTTCTATCTCCCAGGAATAAGAATGATACCGTACCCGATTTGTTTCGCTGGAATCGTATGTCCATGGGTTTTAAAGCATCAATAAAGAATAAATTATCACCTGCCGGTTTCAAAGGTACCGTGTCTTTGCCCGGCCTTGCTATGAGCGTTCCTTTTTCAAAAACCATGGTTACAGTGTCTTTATCGGGACCTACATATTTCCCTGTATATGATCTCAAAATCGTTGGCTTCACAGGCACCTCCTTATAAGCATATTTTGTCTTAGACAGTAGCCAGGTATATAAAGAGTCATTACTATAGCTTGCATCCCAACTGTTATGATTCGCATTAGGGTATACAGTGAATTTTACATTCGGATTCAGTTCCTTTGCGGCCTTCACCATATTTTCACTGGCTGCAAGGGGTACTACATTGTCCTTTGCACCATGGAAACACCATATGGGAATATTGCGCAATTTCCAGGCAGTAGAGGCATCACCGCCGCCGCATATGGGGGCAATGGCTGCAAATTCTTCCGGATGCTTCATCGCAAGCTCCCAGGTACCATATCCACCCATACTTAAACCCGTCAGGTAGACTTTATCACTATTGACCCTGTATTCTTTTTTAAGGTATTGCTCCAACCGGTATAGCGTTTCAGCATCCCAGCCTGCTTCAGGACCTGCCTGAGGCGATACCAGGATGAAAGGAAATTTTTTGCCCTCGTCTACCAATTTTGGCGGGCCATTCTTTTTTACTTTTCCAAGGTCATTACCTCTTTCACCACTTCCGTGCAGGAAGATGACCAGGGGCCAACTGGCGGTGGTATCTTTTTCATAACCTTCAGGTAGTGCTAATAAATAATTGATCTGCTGGGTAAATTGTTGTGCTGTTTGTTGAGCGTTTATTCTTCGACTAATAATAATCGATAGTGTCAACAGCAGGATGATCTTGTGAAATGAAGCGCTAGTCACGTTTTTTATTTATCATAGAAAGATAATTTAATTCCAACTATTTTATTTGAATGCTCAATTTAAATAAATCTATAAGTTTCAAAACTATCCTATTATTCTGTTCTTAAATTCTGAACAGGATTTGTCAGGGCAACTTTTACAGCCTGTATACTTATAGTCAAAAGGGCTATCAAAAAAGCAAGGACCCATCCCATTATAATGATCCAAATAGTAAATGGTGCTTTATACGCAAAATCCTGTAACCATTTATGAGTAAAAAACCAGGCAAGAGGTGAAGCCACCAAAAAAGAAATGGAAACCAGTTTTAAAAAGTCTTTTGATAATAGGGTTACAATGCCAATGGTACTTGCTCCTAACACTTTTCGAATCCCTATCTCTTTTATTCTTTGTTCAACGCTGAATGTTGTCAATCCAAATAATCCCAGGCAAGAAATAAATATGGCAATGATGGTAAAATATCGAATGATAGCTGCCATGCGCTCTTCAGATATGTAATTCTTCTGGAAATCCTCATCAAGGAAGCTATACTCAAATGGTTCGTTAGGATTCAAGCCTGACCATACTGCTGATATTCTTTGTAATGCATTTTGTATAGTTCCTGTTTCGGCATGCGCTATCAGGTAATTGAAATCATGACCTGGGTTTAATAAAAATCCATAGGGCTTTATCACGGAATGTAATCCCTCGAAATTGAAATTTTTGACTATGCCTACAATTGTATACCTGTCTTCCCTGTTACCACGCATGGCCGCTATTTCTTTACCTGGCGCTTCTTCCGGCAATGTAAAACCAAAATCCCTGGCCGCCTGCTCATTCAATATGATCCTGTTAGCTGTGTCACCCGGAAACTCCCTGGAAAATAACCTTCCGGCTACCAGGTGCACTCCAAGCGTTTGTAAATAACTTGTATCAACCCAATTAATAAAAACATCCCTGGTCTGGTTGGGAGAATTACCTTTTTTATACAGCAGCCAGTCCGTAACATTTTTTACACCTGGGTAGTACAACGATCCTCCCGCGCTGGAAATAAATGAATTCATTGCCAATGCATTTTTTAAAGAAGGATAGATATTTTTTGATGCAGATGTGCGGAGGAATGACAATTTGCAAGTCCTTGTCAAATCCCAGGTCTTTTGTCCGTAAATATTTCATTTGATTGCCTATAGTTATAGATGCAACTATCAGGGTAACAGCTATTACAAATTGGAACACAACTAGTACTTTACGGAATGAAACCGCGCCCAGCGAATTACTGAATTTTCCTTTCAATACTTTTACCGGTTTAAATGCTGCTAAATAAAATGCCGGGTATATACCTGCCAGTAACCCAACCAGTATTGTTATGAATATTAGTCCAGGGAATAAGTAAATAGATTGCAATGTTGTAATCTGAAATTCATTTCCGGTGGCATTTTCAAAAAAGGGTAACAATAATCCTGCGAAACAAAGGGAGACAAGGAATGAGAATATAGAAAGTAAAATGGCTTCCCAAAGAAATTGAAATATCAAGGATTTTTTCTCAGCCCCCAGCACTTTTCGAACTCCTATTTCAATGGCCCTTTTTGAAGAACGCGCTGTTGAAAGATTCATGAAGTTTACACATGCTATTAATAGTATGACGATAGCAATAGAAATCAGTATAAACAAGTAGGCAATATTGCCTCCCGCAGATACATTGCCTTCTGTTGCATGTAAATGAATATCTTTTACCGGCACCAGGAAATGTTTTACTGAACGTCCGGAACTTTTAAGTTCAGCTCCTGCATATTTGTCCATGAAGTTTTTTAACTTTTTTTCCAGCTGGTTGGGGTTTGTGCCAGGCTTTAACAGCAAATAAGTAAAGAACATATTATTGTCCACCAGGTTACTGCCCATAGAATTGATCCACTCACCCATGCTGCCTCCCTTTAAGCTCATTATAAAACGGGCGTCGATATGAGAAGGAGTTGCTATGGATTGGAATACACCAGTTATTTTTAAATTATACTCGCCATTCGTATTGCTGTTGATATGAATCACTTTTTTCAGTGCAGGTTCATTACCAAAAAGCTTTTTGGCAATTTCATCCGATAACACCACCGTATTGGGTTCGTTCAGTGCGGTTGAAGAATTGCCTTCCTTGAACTTGTAAGTGAATAATCTAAAAAAAGTTGAGTCTGCAAAAAACCCTTTAGTCTCATACAATGACTTGGTTTCTTTTCCTGATTGATATTGTACTAAGGTCTTGTCATCCTGGAATGCATCAATCAGTCTGGTGGTTGATTCTATTTCAGGAAATTCCAATTGAAGGGCTGGTGCCATTGGTGCCGGTGTATGGCCTGTGGTATATTCTTTTCCATCACTTGCTGAGATGGCGTCAAGTTGAAACAGCCGTGAACCCAGGTTTTGGTAAGAATCATAGCTAAACTCCCTGATTACATAAATAGATATGAGAAGACAACTGGTAAGGCCAATGGAAAGACCAAAAATATTTATAAAGGAAAACACCTTGTTTTTTAACAGGGTTCTAAAAGCAAGTTTGAAATATGTTTTGAGCATTTTATCCGTTTTGATTAAAATGGAATAAAAGGTAAAAAGAAATACGACGACTTTCGTGCCGCTCATCACAATAGGATGTGCCCTCCCAAAAGGGTTGGCTTATTCACTATGTCAATTTATCCTAACTTGCTATAGCTGTCAGCTAAAATGAAAGCGATTCACTTTTTAACCTTCTGCATTGCTGGTTTTTGGATGATTTCCTGCCAGAAAGAATACTCATGTGAAAATTGCATAGAAAACAATAACCGGTTACCAATACCAAGAGCAGGTGTTGACCAGTTCATCCAGTATCCAGTCGATAGTTTGGTATTAGATGGCTCTGCCTCTATAGATCCTGATGGACAAATCACTGCCTACGCCTGGAGTGTAATCTCAGGTCCTTCTCTATACCAGTTTTCAGATTCTCTTTCTGTTAGAAGTGTATTGAGAAATCTCGTTCCCGGTTCTTACCAGGTACAGTTAACGGTTACCGATAATAATGGTGCACAGGCAAAGGATACACTTGAGGTAAGGGTATTGGTGGTGCAATCACCTGGAAGTATTCCGCCTGTAGCTATTGCCGGAAGCGACCAGAGTTTTTTATTGCCCGCAGATACCGCCATACTTGATGGTAGTTCTTCCTTTGACACTGATGGAAGGATCGTTTCCTATGAATGGAAACAACTGGATGGACCGGCACCGGCCCATATAGTAGACATCAATAATGTGCATACCCTTGTTACGAACCTGAAAGAAGGTACTTATCATTTCGTATTAATAGTGACGGATAATAGTGGACTGTCTGCGGCTGACACAGTTCAATGCACCTTGCTTCCACCTGTTGCTCCCAGCGGGGGCTTTACATTCAACCTGTTTTGGACCTGCAAAGACCGTTGTGATGACAATGATGTATTTGTCACCATCCTGCCGGGATTTAATCTTTTTACAGATCCTAACATTCCAATGGAAGTTGTTGTGCAGGATAACAATGTATGGGTGCCTGTTTTGCCCTATAAAAATCCATTGCCTTCCGGCTCAAAGTATTACTACCAGGTTAGTCAAAGAACATTATTTGTTTACAGGGCGCCCCTTACAGGTGCCAGCAGTTTTATAGGAAAACCCGTTCTTGTTAAAGTAAGATTTATTTGAACCTCATCGCACCTGTAAAGTCAATTCCCCAAAAAAATATTTGGAACGGTTTTTTATTATATACTGATAAGGCTGCTTATTTAAGTTGGAAATAGCCATAGCTTGCCACCCAATACTGCCTGTAAAACAATATTAATAATTAATAAAAAGTTAGATCATGTCAAAGACTGCTATTGCCAAAAAGAAGGTGCTTATTATTGAAGATGAGGGCGACATGTGCTTATTGTTGAATATTTTACTCAATGGAAAGGACATGGAGCTGGACCACGTACAAAATCTTTCCCGGGCTGAAGCATACCTGAAAGAAGAAAAACCTTCTGTTGTTATCCTTGATAATAAACTACCCGATGGTTTTGGAATTGATTTTATCAGCACCATTAAAAAGAATTATCCTGATATCAAGATCATTATGATCTCGGGGTTTGATTCTTCAGCTAAAGATGTAGCGATTGAAAATGGAGCTGACATCTTCCTTGAAAAGCCTTTTACAAGGGATCAACTCTATAAGTCTATTATGGAATTAACTAATTAAAAGTATTTCCGCACCCTTAACCATTATTTCTAGAAACCGGGCATAAATCCCGGTTTCTGCATTTATACCATAGCTTGATCATTTTAGCTTTTAAATAAGGCATTAGTATTGTTGCACCAACGTAAAAATTATGCTCCTGATGTTACCATTATGGCTAAAGGCGAGTTTGTGGGGATTCCTTTCTGGTTCCGCACTGGTCATTGGCGCTGCAACAGGGTACATGGCAGATTTGCCTAAAAAGATCATTGCTTATGTAATGGCTTTTGGAAGTGGAGTATTGATATCTGCTCTTGCTTTTGATCTGATGGATGAAGCGTTTCAAAGAGGAGGTTTTGCTGCAACTGCTATTGGTTTTATTTCAGGAGCATTAATTTATTCTATTGCCAATTACCTGGTTAATAAAAAAGGTGCAATGCACCGCAAACGCTCAGGAACACAACAGCCTGCGGAATCTACACATCCTGGTAGTGGACTGGCAATAGCAATAGGGGCTCTGATTGATGGGATACCTGAGTCCATCGCTATTGGTGTAAGTATGATAGCAGGTGGGGCTGTTAGTACAGCTGCTGTTATCGCTATATTTCTTTCCAATCTGCCTGAAGGAATGTCAAGTTCCGCAGGTATGAAAAAAGCAGGTAGATCAGGTAAATACATTTTTACAGTATGGATAGCTATCGCTATCATTTCCGGAATTGCCTCCCTGGTGGGTTATTCCGTATTCCGCTTATTTTCCAAAGAAGTAATTTCTGCCACTGTCGCTGTAGCTGCGGGGGCTATTTTGACCATGCTTTCCAATACCATGATGCCGGAAGCTTTTGAAGAAGGACATAATTTCGTAGGCTTCATAACAGTGCTGGGTTTCCTCGCTGCATTCTTGTTAACTAAAATGTGATGACCTAACTAACCCTTTACATGGCCTTAACTTTGTATCCCATATATTAAAGCGGTTATGATAGAAAAACAAACCATCAGGGACAGGGACGTGTGGCTAAAGGTAGATCCTTATAAAGTGCAGCGTTCCAACCCGGAAATCATACCAACAGAATATTTTACAGTGAGCTTTTTTATTAATGAACCTGCAGGGGAAGCCGACAGGGGAGAGTTTATCAAAGATGAAGAAGGCAATATCAAATTATTTGAATCGCCCGTTGCGGCTTTAAGCTATGCACGCAAATCAATTGAGCAACAGACTTAGCCCTTATTATTACTCAAAAACTATTTATACTCATACAACAAGCATCGCTTCCTGGTATTCTTTCCATGCGTCGCTGACTGCAACTGCCACCTTATCTGCTACCGTCAGATCGAGAATGCAGGGAATGATCTTGTCTTTTGTTGGGTTTTCCACGCATGCAGCAATAGCATAGGCTGCTGCCATTTTCATTCCCGGGGTAATTGAGGTTGCTTTTGCATTCAGTGCACCCCTGAACAGGCCAGGGAAGGCCAACACATTATTTACCTGGTTGGGGAGGTCGCTTCTGCCTGTACCGAAAATAGCAGCACCACCCTTAAAAGCTTCCTCAGGTGTTATTTCAGGAGTAGGGTTAGCGCAGGCAAAGATGATCGGATCCGTGGCCATCGTATGCACTTCGCTTTCATGAAGCATACCAGGTCCGCTAACACCTATAAATACGTCCGCATTTTCCAAAGCATCTTTCAGGGTTCCGGAAATATCATCATTATTAGTATAATCAAGCAGGCCAATCTTTACCTTATTAAGGTCCTTTCTTCCACTATGAATGATACCTTTTGTATCACAAACAATAACATCTCTTACAGGTGTGCATTCAATAGTGTCATCATATCCAATTCCCTTAAGCATCTTTGTGATGGCAATTCCAGCTGCGCCTGCTCCATTGATCACTACTTTCAGTTCCGATAAATTCTTACCAACAACTTTACACGCATTGATAAGTCCAGCCAATACAACGATGGCTGTTCCATGCTGGTCATCATGAAAAACAGGTATGCCCAGGTCCTGAAGCCGCTCTTCTATTTCAAAACAGCGCGGAGAAGAAATATCTTCCAGGTTGATGCCTCCAAAAACAGGAGCTATTCTTCTTATGGTTTCAATGATCTCTTCTGTGTCCTGTGTATCCAGGCAAATAGGGAATGCATTGACGCCCCCGAATTTCTTGAACAACATGGCCTTGCCTTCCATTACGGGAATAGCAGCCAAGGCCCCAAGGTTTCCAATTCCCAGGATGGCTGAACCGTCAGAGACTATGGCTATCGTATTGCCTTTAAGCGTATAATCATATACAGTGGAAGGATCTTTGGAGATCTCTATACAGGGCTGCGCTACACCCGGGGAATATAAAAGTGAAAGATCTTCTTTGGTTTCTATATCAATTTTAATGGCTGTTTCAATTTTACCTTCCAGGCGCTTATGAAGGGCCAGTGATTGTTTATAGTATTCCATATAGGGTGTAAAGGTAGTATGGGCAATACCGGCAATCTATGACTTTGGTTATATGGATGGCAGATGACGGTCAGTATATAAATAAATCTCATATAGTACTATGCCCCGAACAAGGCAGGGCATAGTAGCTGGATAACAAGATTAATTAGTTATTTACTATGATCTGCGCACCCAATGCCTGCATACCAGTTCCACCTGCAAACCCTTTGGCAAAAACAGTGTAGATCTTCCCTGCAGTTAACATTACATTGGGAAGTGCTAATACAACCGTATTGGTTCCTGCCAGCCTAACCTCAAGGTTATAGGTACCTGCATCCAGTGGAGTGAAATTGGATAAGGAAGCGTTTGTAGCCTGGTCATTGAACTTCCTGTTTGAAAAAACTACCGGTCCTCCGGTTACAGCAATATCAACTGCGGGGGCATTCGGACTGAAATGAAAGAAACGAACATGTGCTTTTCCAGCTGCCGGTACTGTCAGATCATCCATAACAACCGCCGGCTTGATCTTCGCAACTGAATCAATAGCAAACACTGAATAGTTCATATTGCTTTTCAAGTCTACTGTGGCATCTATGACATAATTTGTGGACCCGGTTGGCGACACTTTGAAATTGGTACTGCCGGCATTAATACTTGTATAGGTGCTATTGGCAGGATAGGCCACATTGGATAAAGCCACAGTGTTATTTACCCTTACATCCACAGCGGGTGCATTGGGGGAAGCATGCACCACCATCACGCGCGCCGTAGCAGGTGCCACTACATCATCTTCTTTTGAACAGGAGGTTATAAAACCTATTAATAATAGTAATGACAGGGAGTGCAACAGTATTCTTTTCATATGATTAATTTGTCAGGATAACAACACGGGACTAATAATTGTTGAAGGATTAGCGTGTTTTTTTTAATCAAAACAGAAGATTTAATTCCGTTTATATAATCTTGTTTATCGATTGATTTTATATTCCACGAAATGTATAAACAATCTACTTATGAAACATTTTGGGAGTAATTATCACTTGTTGAATCACGTAGTTTTGGTTCAGGTCTGCTCCATTAGCAGGCAGGACAGTGAACTATGCTTCATTTCCATTGCAATAAATTTATCGTCACGATATGAATAATACAGCCAAACTCATTATATCCATAGCCATTCCCCTGGTGGTGGCAGCAATTGCAGGTTATTTTACAGCCACAGGAACAGGTACCTGGTACAGGTCTATTAAAACACCATCATGGAACCCCCCAAATTGGGTTTTCGGCCCCGTATGGACTATACTGTATGTCCTTATGGGTATTGCGGTATTCCTGGTATGGAAAAATGGTAAGCCTGCAGATGAGAAAAGAATAGCATTGGTCTTCTTTGGATTACAATTATTTTTTAATTTCTGTTGGTCCTTTATTTTCTTCAACCAACACCAGATAGGACTGGCATTTATTGATATCGTATTACTTTGGATTTGTTTGCTGGCGACTATAATCCTCTTTTCCCCAATCAATAATACTGCTGCCTGGTTGCTGGTGCCCTATATATCATGGGTGAGTTTTGCCGGAATATTAAATTATACTATCTGGAAATTAAATTGATCGAGCTTGCTTTATGCGGCTAATGTTACCCTTGTTTGCTTTTTTAATTGTAATGACTTTACCAGTTGTCTAATTGCAGAAAGATGTGATAGAATAACAAGAGGAACTACTATCCCCGGCAACCATACAAATGGAAAATACAGAATGGCGATCAGTGGCTGATCAAAAGCCCATTGCTGCAAAGGAGTAGGTGCAGATAAAATAGCATTGATAACCGTAAATAGCAATATGGCCAGGCAAAGCAGGTTCCAGCCAAGAATGGCGGCTGAACTTAGCTTTGCTTTTTTATATCCAAAATAATAAACAAGGGGAGCGGAAAGGCCAGAAATAATATCCATATTCCTGCCATCAAAAGTCATTAACCCGGGGACTGCTTTATAAAGAAATAAGCCATATAATACTATTTCAACACCGATCCTGATTGTATGTAAAATGGTGAGTGTTGCTATGTCCAAACTATCAATAAAAGAACGGCCTTTTGGGGAAATGAACAGGGCCATAATGAGTAGAAGCGGAGGCAGGACCAGCAAAGCCAGTCTTGGAGGCATGCCAGCAGTTTTTGTAAAAAAGCCTGTGAGGCCGAGACCTGCTTCTACCAGGAGGAAACTTAGCATTATAACAAGAGCAATTGTTTGTTTGCCTGAAGTAAAATAGAATACACCGATAGTGCAAAATGTTATCAGTATAAAAAGGAGTGGCAGCAGGAAAGGTAAGTGTTGCATACATGAATATTTATACAACAAAGGAATTAAAACTCAAATTCAATTCTCTTGCCAAATGGCAAGATTTAACTGCTCCAATAAAAGTTAAAATAGTTATATACCCTAATTGATTTTTTTCATTCTTTCTTTCCGTATTCTGCTCAAGGAAGTATCGGTAACACCAAGATAGGAAGCAATATATTTCAGTGGGGCGTATTGAAATATCCCGGGTTTAGCAGTTAGTAATCCTGCATATCTTTCTTCTGCTGTTTCACTGATCATAGAGAGCATCCTGACTTTTAATCCGGCAAAGCCTTTTACCAGTATTGACCTTCCAAATTCCCTGAACTCAGGTATAGCATGAAAAATGTAATTTAATTTTTCATAGCTGATGCTCCATCCTTTGCAGCCTGTTAAGGCCTGGATATTTTCCCTTGAAGGTGTGCGGTTAAAATAAGAGGCAACTTCGAAGACAGGTTCTATGGCTTCATAAAATGCAGTAGTTACTTCCATTCCTGTAACATCATAAGTGTATGCGCGCATACACCCTTCCTCCAGTATAAGGTATTCATTATTTACCTGTCCTTCTTTTAACAATAGCTGGTTCTTATCAATTATTCTTTGGTTAAAAAATTCACCTATTTCTATTGCTTTTAAAGCATTGATGAATCCACTTTGTTCAAAGAATAGGTGCAGTTGCTTTTTGCCTTCGTCGCTCATGGTAAGATGCTTTTGCTAAAGTTAGAAAAGATAATAGCATCTTATTCCAGGTTCAGCTGTCCCTGTGAAGTTGTTTTTCCATGGACATTCTTTTAACTCTTTTTAAAGCGGGGATAAATAATAAGGCGATGACAACGCCTGCCAATCCTTCCAGGAAAACTGTTGCCTGGGCACTTCCCGCATGGGCTGACCAGCCTACCAATAAGCTTCCTATTGGCTGCATCCCCTGGAAAGCCATAACGTAATAACTGATAACTCTTCCGCGCATATGTTCATCCACATTCGTTTGCACATAGGTGTTGGTAGCAGCTATCTGGGCCAGCATGCCGCTCTCACCCACCAGTATAAAAAGGAGGGCAGCAAGCAGGGAATGACTATAGGCAAAAAACATCAGGGATACGGATAAAAGCATGCTTGATAAAACGATGATGCGCAACAGGCTTTTTCCAGGCTTTATTGTGGTCATATAAATAGCTCCCAAAAGAGCTCCCAAACCAGATATGCTGTTGAGCCAACTAAAGGTGGTGACGTTACCTTTAAAAATGGTTTGTGCAAACACCGGGAACAAATTGGAATAAGGCATTACGATGAGACTTGTCAACGCCATTAAACCAATTGCAGAACTGATGGCCCTATGTTTTTTCATGTAAATAAAACCTTCCACCAATCCTTTCCATATGGGTTCTGTGGGCTTTTTGCGTTCGCTCACCTTTATCTTCATCAAAAGGAGCGATAGAATGACGGCAATAAAGCTCAGGAAATTAACGAGGAAACAAACCCCTTCACCAAAGCTGCTCAGCAGGATACCTGCAAGTGCAGGTCCAATAAGCCGCGCCAGGGTCACCATAGAAGAATTCAGTGCAATGGCATTGGGGAGGTCGGTCTTATTTTCTACAAGCACAATCATGAGCGATTGCCGGGCAGGTGTATCAAAAGCGTTGATCACACCCAACAGCACACTCAAAAAAATAATGGCAGGAATATTATAAAAACCTGTCAATACGATAAGGGCTAGCAGGCCGGCCTGCACCATGGAGGTTATCTGTGTTACTAATAACGTACGATAACGGCTATGCCGGTCAACAAAGGCTCCGGCATAGGGTGATAATACCAACATCGGTATCTGCCCGGCAAAAGCAACAAGGCCGAGCATAAAAGCAGAATGCGTCACGGTATACACCAGCCAGTTCACAGCTATTCGTTGCATCCAGGTGCCTATCAATGAAATAGCCTGTCCTGAAAAATAAAGCCGGAAATTATAATAATGCAATGCTTTTAAGCCACCTGGTAATTTCATCTGAGACCTTTTAAAGCCTTTCTTTAAGTAACATGTCCGGCAAGAGTACTTATTTACAACAGGCACATTTGCCTATGCTATTTTATTTCTGTTCTTACCTGGCCCTTGAAGATTGCCAGTCTGATTTTACTTTTTCCTGCCCTGAAGTATTGAGCCTGTTAAGTGGGACAATATTCATAGCAGTATTGCCTTTCAATTTGATATTGGTCTCAATGAACGTATTACGATGTTTATAAACCAGTTTGAGCTGTTCACCCGCTTTGTGCTTGGCCAGGATATTTTTATAATCCTGTTCATTATGAAGTGCCTCACCATCCAATTCTGTTAATTCATCCCCTGCATCCACACCTGCATCATACAGCGGGGTACCACGAATGGTATTATCTGCCACAACCAGTTTCCCATTTTCGGTTTCCAAACGGGTATTGCCTGTAATGTCAGCTCCTGCACCTTCACTGGTGACTTCAAGGCCCGCTTTTGATAAAAGTTTTCCATAATCAATGGTCGAATGCCCGTATACATATTTTGTAAAAAATGCTTTTGCAAAATCAGTATTTGAATATGCCGCTAATGCATCCTGTAAACCATTCATAGTATAAGGCTTTTCGGTTTTGCCAAAGCGCTTCCAAAGTTCACGCATAAATCCATCCAGCGATCTGCCGGGCATATCCCGCAGCTGCATATCCAGTGCCAGCGCCAATGCGCCGCCATGGGAATAATATGAAGTGAACATATTTGGGTAATTGGTCCTGTCAATGGAAACACCAGCATCAACAAATACGGCACGCTGGCTGTTTTCAAGAGGTGTATAATATTTACCTCCTGGCGTATTTACCTTTGCATTGACCAGGGAAGCCATTTGCAGGTTGAAAATAGAGTCAGGCGTTAATCCCGCTCTTTTCATTAAGAGCCATCCGTAATATTGAGTAAATCCCTCAGCCACCCACAGGCCTTCACTCATATTACTCTTTTCAAAATTGAAAGGCTCAAGCGATTTGGGGCGTATGCGTTCCACATTCCAGCAGTGAAAAAATTCATGGGCAAAAGTGCCCAGGAAACTATTAGCTCCGGTGAATAACCGGCCACTGGTGATCATGGTTGAATTGCGGTGTTCCATGCCATCTCCGTGCACATACGGGTTTAAGCTGGCAATAAATGTATAGCTTCCATTATCATAGGCAGGCACCTCTCCAAATACGGCCTGTGCTTCCTTTACAATAAGCTGTAGTTTTTGGGTGAAGGAATCAACCAGCGATTCAGAAGCCTCAGCTTCCAGTGCCAGCCTGAAGGTGTACGTCTTATGATCAGGATTGGTCACCTTCCATTCCCTGGTATGCAGCTTCCCGATCTTGACAGGAGAATCCATGAAATATTGTAAGCCCGGGGCTGTAAAAGTATTTGCCTCTCCGGAAGGTTTTAGCTGTGTAGCGATCTTCCAGTTTTTATCAACATCGGAAAAATGAATGGTGATAGGCGCATTTTCCAACCCCTTCACCCACATAAAGCTGGCAGGCATATTCAGGTGGTAACCCGTTGGGTCAATGCTTGCATATGTGCCATCGGCATAATTTCCATAAAGGGTATAATGCAGCACTATATGACCCTTATGGTTGGGTACCGTATATACATCACCGTCAGTTTTTGTTAACGTTAATGTTTTTCCATTTCCATCCTCTGCGGAAACATTATAAACATTTTTCCCAAATTCATGCGTTGCATACCGGCCGGGAGAGGATCGACTCATGCGGAAGATTGCAGGGCCTTGCCTGATGCCAGAAATGGTGAGTGTGATCTCTGCCTCGTGGTGTGCTGCATGCGGTGCAGCGAAATCATAACGCACCTGTTGCGCCCAGGATATGGAATAACTAAGAGTGACGAATAGCAATAGAAATAATTTCCTCATGAAAATCAATTATTTGGATAAAAATAAGACTTCCATCATAAGTGATTTTATTAAGGAACACCATCTTTAAGTTCATTATAAACCTTCTTCCTGGCTTCTTGCTATTTACGCCATGGCTGCTTCCTGTTTTCTCCATAGTATCCCCGTACTATCCCCGTACTATCCCCGTACTTTCCCCGTATGGGAACGCCTAAAGAACGGGTTTATAACGGGTAACTAACGGCCATGTTTCGGATATGCTATACTGTTACCAGGATGGAGCTTGCAGGTTAACTACGCGTAACCCTTAAATAATTATAAACATGTGGAAAAATAATTGCTAAAAAAATTAGTAAATAATTCATGAGATTATATCTTAGTGATACAAATTAAAATCTATATTTTATGGCTAAACAAGTTGGCCCTGTAAAGATCGAGGGCACTATTGGGGGCATCACTTTCCTGACACAAAACGGAAAGTATATTGCTAAGGAAAAATCATCTCTGAAAGGGAGTACAGTTAAAAAGTCCTGGCGTTTTAAAAGATCAAGGATCAATTCTGACAAATTCGGCATGGCTTCTAAATTGGGATCGCAGTATTATCATAAACTACCTGTATTGGGTAGAAACAATGCTATGTACCAACGAATGATGGGAGATGCTCAAAAGTTGCTATGTGCCGGTAGCTCTCTGGAAGAAGTTAAATTGATGCTTGAAAAAATGGTGGCAGATCTTACCGCTAAAATGTATCGTAAAAAAAGAAGGCGGTAAGAATTTGGGAATGGGAATTGGTTGAATGCAACCCGGTAATAGAATTGGTGGACAGACTGTTACCGGGGCAAACAACTGGAAAGTTTACCTTGATTCTGCATACTTTTTAAAGTTGTCCATGATGGCTTGCCATCCGCCTCTTTGCATTTCTAACGAATTAGTATTTTCTGCTTCAAATGTTTCAATGACTTTCGTTGAATTTCCCTGGCTTGAAAAATTCACCTGAACCTTCCGTCCATCAGCGATGGTGTACTCCAGGTACTTATTATCCTGTACATCGTCATAGGTGCCTTCAAAATCAAATCCAAAACTTCCATCCTTTGCTTCCATTCGTGCCCGGAACTTGCCGCCAGCACGAAGATCATTTTCTGCCCATGGCGTGTGCCAGTCATCTGATGCTGCATTCCATTTCGTGATATGTTCTGGTTTTGTCCAGTAGTCCCAAACATTTTGAAGGGGGGCATTGACTGTAGTCTCAACAGTAATTTTGGTTTTGTTGGCTGTTTCCATGATTGATGTTTTTAATGCTGGTACAAACTTATGCCTGTTTCATAAAACAGCAATAGTGTGTAACCGGCTACTTTAGGAAGTATAAACGCAAATATTTCATTACCAGTGGATAGTATCTGCTTTACTTACACGAACATGAATTAATTAGTATTTATTTATCTTCTGATATTGTATTCAGTACATATCCCTTCAGTTGGTAAGCAGATAATACTGTTTGCGCAGTCAATGCAATACGTACACGGGGATCTATTTCTTCTTTTTTTACATCAAGAAAATTCATAGCCTGCCCGCAGGCTATGAAGCGCACGCCATTTTTTATTAATTCATCCATCATGGCAATATTGGGATTATCAGTGCCGTATTTTTTATGATAATTCTGGTTGTTATAGAGAGAAAATATGGCCGGTCCATGAACCACCACAACGATGTCTAATTTGTTTTGGGGAATGCCGGAAGCTATATGTAGGTTAATGATGCGTCCTACCTCAGCAAGCCCGCCATTGACCTCTTTTGCAGAAACTGAATCCTTTGTGGGATATACATCCTCCAGCAATAACTTATACCTCATCTTCGGATCAGGTATTTCGGTTATACCTTCAACCGGCATTACCCCGGACCATTTGCTACCCTTGATCAGGGGATAATAGGCCCTGGCAAAGATGGCAGCCATCTTCATTGAATCTTTTTGTGCCCGGGCGATGCTATCCTGTGAATTTTGAGCTGATGGTTGGGCTTTTGCATGATAACAAAAAATACAAAAGACTATAAACGCGAAACATTTCATAAGCAGTTATTTTGGAATAAAAGTGTATCATTAAATATACGGGATTTTAGGTTGAGCCCCCATTAGCTGGTCTAAAACCTCACAGTAAATGCTTTAATTGCTTTTTCATGCATACACTTTCCTGTAAACCTTCATAGGGAGGATAGTTGGGAATGATAATGTACCCGCTGGTTTCATATAACCTGCGTGCCGTAGCAAAATGGATACTTGTTTCCAAAATGGCATATACATAGCCTTTTTCTACTGCCCATTGTTCCAGGCCATTGAGCATTATCTTCGAGAGGCCTTTTCCTCTCCATTCTTTTTCAACGAACATCCTCTTTATCTCCACAGTACCAGGTACAATTTCCTTAAAGCATCCACATGCCACTGCTTGTTTACTTTTATATGCTATAATCACAGTGTTAAGGTCAGGAACTTTATTGTATTGATCATAAGTAGCCTGGTCTTCATTCAATTCATTCCAAAGTTCATGATCCAGGTGCGTGATCAACATTTGAAAATCTATATCTGCAGCATTTGTTCTTTTTAACAGGAACTCTTTTGTCATTTTGCAAAAATAGCTTCCGGGTATAGGGAATACAAAATGACTGACCTGGTTTAAAACAGCATTTTATGCCATGGAAAAGGAGTGGAGGTTAATAAAATGGCAAAACAACCTTCTTTAGTGGAAGCAACAGGAATAGCTTTCATTTGCAAACCCTCTGTTCCATTAAGTTTTTTGCCACCTATAATTTGGTTTCTATTGTAAATTATGGTGCAAAGTTCTGATTGATCAATTATTTCAATATCTTATAGAATTCTTTGATCTCAACCCGGGGTCGTTATTAATTTAATTTTCAATCAAACAAATGAAAAGAACATTACTGCTTTCGATGGTATTGCTACTGGTATGGGGTAATGGCCATGGCCGCAAACTGCCAGGTGATAAGATACTTCCTTACCCGATACTTCAAAAAAAATTATCCAACGGTTTGAATGTGGTTACTGTACCCTATAACAGTCCTGGTCTCGCTGCTTTTTATATTGTTATCCGTGCAGGATCCAGGGATGAAATCGAGCCGGGCAAAACTGGCTTTGCACATTTCTTTGAACATATGATGTTTCGGGGTACGGATAAGTTTCCATCTGATAAATACAGCGCTATTTTAAAAAGTACTGGTGCTTCTGCCAATGCCAATACATCTCTTGACAGGACCATCTACCATATGACAGGTAATGCGGAAAAACTGGAAACCATGTTTGAGATAGAAGGTGACAGGTTTCAGAATCTAAAGTATTCTGTGCAGGATTTTAAAACCGAGGCAGGTGCCGTAAAAGGCGAGTACACCAAGAATTCGGCAAGCCCTTTTGTGCAGTTGAATGAAGAAATAGCTGAAACAGCTTTTCAGTCACACACTTATGGTCATACCACCATGGGGTATTTCAAAGACGTAGTGGATATGCCTAACCAGTATGATTATTCCCTGGAATTCTTCAAGCGGTTTTACCGGCCTGAATATGCTACTATTATTGTGGTTGGAGATGTGACACAGCAGAAAGTAAATATGTTGGCCGAAAAATATTTTGGCAGCTGGAAAAAGGGTGATTATGTTTCTAAGATTCCATATGAGCCCACACAATCAGAAACCAGGTATACGCATATTCAAATGTCTGGTTTTCCACCCCTGTTGGCACTGAATTATAAGAGTCCTTCTTTTAACGACCAGCAAATTGATATGCCTGCCCTGGATGTACTATCCACCCTGTTGTTCTCTGAAAAAAGCGAACTCTATAAAAAGCTGGTATTGAATGAACAGAAGTTGCGCTTTATACAAGGGGGGGCCACTGATTCGAGAGATCCCAATTTATTCAATATCTATGCTTCGGTGGTTAAAGCTGCAGACATGCAATACGTAAAGGATGAAATAGTCAAAGCCCTGGAAAATGCCAAAACCAACAAGGTGGATGCACAATTGCTGGCTGAAACCAAGTCAAACCTGAAGTACAGCTTTGCTATGCGTATAGACAATCCGACGAGCATTGCAGAATCCTTATCGCACTACGTGTACCTTACCGGCGACCCCGAATCATTGAACAGGCTGTATGCGCTATATGATAAGGTCAGCGCGCAGGACCTGATCAATGTGGCGCAAAAGTATTTCGTTAACACCGGTCTTACTGTAGCTACTATTTCACCGGCTGAGTCGATTGATGTAAAGTAATTATTTCAAACTAAAAATCATTATATGCAATTGCGCATAAAAATCCTATTCATCTTACTGGCTGCTATTAGTACACAAATCGGTGCGCAGCAGGTGGTGGAATTAAAAATGCCTAAATCCAATAAGGTTGTTATCAAGCTAATGTTCCGGAATGGATCCATTACCGATCCGCAGGGTAAAGAAGGCATTACTCAATTGTTGGCATCCCTGGTCACTGAAGGCGGAACAAGAGAGTTAACCAAAGAACAGATCACTGATAAAATCTATCCATGGGCGGCAAATTATGGCAGTAGTGTAGATAAGGAGGTGAGTGTTTTTACATTCGAGGTGCCTGCTGTTTTCCTGGTCAAATTCTATCCTATTATAAAAGGATTACTTCTTAATCCTTCTTTCTCATCAAAAGATTTTGACAGGGTAAAATCTAATCAGCAAAACTATGTTGATGAGGTGATCAGAACTTCTTCTGATGAAGAATATAGCAAGAAAGCCCTGGAAGACTTTTTATTCAGGGGAACCAATTACCAGCACCTTACTGCCGGGACCAGCAGCAGTTTAAAAGATATCACCCTTGATGATGTGAAGAAACAATATAAAAAATATTTCTGCCGCAATAACCTTACTATAGGCATTGCAGGTAATTATACCGCTGCATTTCTTGCTACTTTACAGAAAGATATGCAGTTACTGCCAGCTTTACAGGGTGCCTTACCTGTACCCGGCAAGGCTCAAATGCCAGATGGCATCAATATAGAGATCATTGCAAAAAAGAACGCTTTGGGCTCTGCCATTTTTGGAGGTTTCCCCATGAACCTTACCCGAGCCAATGATGATTTTGCAGCTATGATGGTTGCCAATTCCTGGCTGGGTGAACATCGCAAAGAATATTCCCGGTTGTACCAGAAATTGAGAGAACAGCGGTCAATGAATTATGGTGATTACACTTATATTGAATGGTATGAGAACGGAGGTGGAAATATGTTACCGTCTCCAGGTGTGCCCAGGTCATCCAATTATTTTAGTTTTTGGATACGACCGGTTCAAACGGCTAAGGGCTTGAAAGGACAATATCCCGAATTGAATACGATCAATATAGGTCATGCACACTATGCCTTGCGGATGGTACTGAAGGAAATGGATAATATGATACAGAACGGCATGTCGCAACAGGAATTTGAGCTTACCAGGGATTTCCTGCGCAGCTATATCAAATTATATATACAAAGTCCTGAAAGGCAATTAGGCTTTTTAATGGATTCACGTTTCTATGGGCGCAAAGATTATATCTCAGAGATGGACAAACTGCTGGCGAAGCTTACTGTAGCTGATGTAAATATGGCTATTAAAAAATACTGGCAAACGAAGAACATGGACATAGCCATTGTTACAGACCAAACGGAAGCTGAGCCACTGGCTAAAAGCCTGCAGGAAAATGCCCCTTCCCCCATGTCTTATTCCAATAACCTGAAGTCAGCATTGCCTGCTTCTATCCTGGAAGAAGATAAGCTGGTAGAACAATATCCAATGAAGGTGAACAAAGTGACGATCATATCTTCTGACCTGCCTTTCACTGGTAAGGAACGATTGCCAAAGAAGACCATGTAATAACAAACCGCTTCAGTAATGAAGCGGTTTTTTTATTTAGTGGTAAAGTTATTGCTGCTGCTTTGTAATTAATTTTCATCCAAATCATTTATATGTTCAAGTTTAGAATGATAATGGCCATAACCTCTATATTATTTGCCGCCTGTAGCAGCTATTCCAATAATACAACTGCCGTTTCATTACCCGGAGATACAACTACAATGCCTCCCGTTGAAACCAGGAAACCCAATTCTGATTATAAACCTGCATTTCCAGGGCAAACAAGGGTAGGCGGTGTAAAGACCAATACGCCTTATTCAGTTTCCATACTGACTAATTCCCTTAAAAGACCATGGGGAATAGCTATGCTTCCTGATGGTCGTTTGCTGATAACTGAAAAAGGTGGGGTCATGCGTATTGTAACCACAAAAGGAGAGGTTGGCGAACCCATTACCGGCTTGCCGGAAGTGAATGCATCAGGACAGGGAGGATTGCTGGATGTTGCTGTGGATCCGCAGTTCAATCAAAACAGGATGATCTACTGGACTTTTTCAGAAAGGACCCCGGAGGGCAACCTAACGGCATTGGCTAAGGGCAGTTTGTCTTCAGATGAAAAGCAGGTGCAAAATGCAAAAGTTATATACCGTGCCACTCCAGCTTATAATGGAAACCTGCATTATGGCGGCCGCCTGCTTATTGATCCATCAGGAAACCTGGTGATCAGTACAGGCGAACGCTCAGACCTGGCCACGAGGCCACAGGCCCAGCAATTGAACTCCGCATTGGGCAAGATCATACGGGTAACAAAGGAGGGGCAGCCCGCTCCCGGCAATCCATTTATTGGAAAGGAAGGTGTGCGACCCGAACTTTATTCCTATGGACACAGGAATGTACAGGGCCTGGCCTTCCACCCCCAGACGGGAGATCTTTGGGAATCGGAGATGGGGCCAAGAGGAGGTGATGAGGTGAACAGGATAGAGCCTGGTCATAATTATGGATGGCCGGTCATAGGATATGGCCTCGAATACAGTGGACAGAAAGTGGGGGAGGGCATTACCCAGAAGGATGGCATGGAGCAACCTGTTTATTATTGGGATCCGGTGTTATCACCTAGTGGTATTACCTTTTACAGTGGAGATAAAATACCGGAATGGAAAAATAATTTATTTATTGCTGGTCTTAACAGCAATCATATTGCCCGCCTGGTGATCCAAAACAATAAAGTAACCGGTGAGGAGCGCTTGCTGGCCAATGAAGGACAGCGTTTTCGTGATGTAGCGGAGGGTAAAGATGGTGCTTTATATACTGTGACAGATGAAGGAAGACTGTACAGGATAGCTAAGAAAGAATGAGGCCATAAGACAGGTTCCCGGTAAGGGTTTATCAACCATATAGTTAAAATAGGTGTGTGCAGATATTTGAATCAAAGGAATACCTGTATTTATGTATTTTCATCATTCATGGACCCAATGAAACAAACTGATTATGAGGTATTCTCCTTTCTTGAACGTACGCCGGACCTTGTGTGCATAGCTGACAGGGAAGGGTTCTTTCAAAAAATAAACCAGTCAGTGATTGATACGCTGGAGTATTCCCGGGAGGAATTAATGGCAAGTCCGATTTCCAGCTTTATCCACCCGGAAGATAAAAAACTCACCAGCCGCAAACGGAATAAATTACTCGAAGGCGAGGCACTGGTGAATTTTGAGAACCGCTATGTGGCTAAATCCGGTAAAGTAATATGGCTGCACTGGACCTCAGTTTACTTGCCAGACAAGGAAGTGGTGCTGGCTATCGCTAAGAACATAACTGTTAAAAAGCAGGCAGAACTGGAGATAGAGGAAAAGTATAAAAAGTTTAAAGGTCTTGCCAGTCATTTTAAAGCCAGCCTGGAAAAGGACAGGAAATACCTGGCTATTGAACTGCACGAGGAACTGGCACAATTGGCTTCTGTTGTTAAAATAGATCTTGACTGGATCAGGGATCACACACCTGATCTTCCCTGGGCTACACAAAGCAGGATAGATCATGCCCTGGGAGTTTCTGAACTCCTGATCAATACTATGCGACGAATTTCTTTTTCCATTAGTCCCAATATGTTGGAAGACCTGGGCCTGCATGATACACTGGAATGGCTGTGTAAGGAATTTTCCATTCTGAATGGCATTCCCTGTGTCTATGAGAGCAGGTATAACGAAGAACTATTAACTTATGATACCCAATTGGACTTTTTCAGGATCTGCCAGGAAGCATTAAGTAATACCATGAACCATGCAGGAGCGTCGTCAGTTAAGATCTCTCTTGAAAAACTAAATCATGAAATATGCCTTACCATTCATGATGATGGACAAGGATTTGAATGGGGCCAGCAAAAGATTACTCCCGGCCTCACCAATATCAGGGAAAGAGTAGCCTCTATCAATGGCCGGCTAAAAGTGAAAACAGGAAAAGGAATGGGCACTTGTGTTTGTGTTACCATTGGCAGTGAGCTCCATTAATAATATTTCTACAGACAGTGCAGGAATTATCCCTTTCCCGGCATTGAGGGCCTAACCTCCACCTTGCTGGGTAATGTTCTTACCGGCATGTGCAAAAGGTCAGAAACGATCTGCCCAATATCCTCAGGTTGGATCTTCCAGGCATCAGCATCTGAAGGGGTATGGTCATTGAAATGTGTAGCCACGGATCCCGGCATAATAGTGGTCACCTTGATACCATATTTACGCAGGTCAAGCATGATGGCCTGGGTAAAGCCTACCAACCCAAATTTACTGGCATTATAAGCGGAGGCCGTTTCAAAGAAATTGGTACCTGCCAGGCTGGCGATGGTAATAATGTAGCCTTTGGTTTTTTTCAGTGCATCAATGCTTGCCTTTACACTATTAAATACCCCGGTAAGGTTGGTATCCATGGTTTCTTTCCATTCTGCTTCTGATATGGTATCTATAGGCGCAAAATGTCCAACCCCTGCATTCGCTACCAATACATCCAGTTTTCCAAAATGTTCCATAACAGATTGAATGGCTTTCACTTCCGAAGCCATGGAACTTACCTCTGATTCAATGGCCAAAATGCGTGTAGGGTCTTTGCTAAGTGATTCTGCAGCATTTCTAGCTGCAGATATATTGCGGCTTGTTATTGCCACCCGCATGCCTTCATTCAATAGTGTTTTGGCTATACCAAATCCTATTCCTTTACTGCCACCAGTGATATAGGCTACTTTATCTTTGAGGTCACTCATAAAATGGTTTTTGGGTTATATTTTAACGTTAATGCAAATACAAAGAAAAGCAATAACTGTTCATTCATCCGAAATTGAAAGTAAGCGCGCGTTTTATCCTGGTAAGTTGTAAAAAGCTTTCGGCAGAATGGTAATTTTTTGGAACTTCATCAACATGTAGTTTGGGAGGATCTTAAAGAACAGAGAAGAGTTTTTCCAGATGTTAAAGCACATTTTCTAATACAATTAATTATTTATTCCCTCTAAGTATGTTATTGGAAACACTGAAAACTTTGTTTAACAGGGACCTTAACAGGTTGAAAGCAGAAATAGAAAATTATACCAGAGAAGAAAAGATCTGGATTATAGACAAGTGTATTGCTAATTCTTCAGGAAATCTATGCCTGCACATTGCAGGCAATCTTAATACCTACATCGGGAAAGAATTGGGAGGAACAAATTACACCAGAAACAGGGACCTGGAATTCTCCCTTAAAAACGTTCCCAGGTCAGAACTGCTTAGTCAAATAACAGGCACAATGGCAATGGTTGAGCAAGTGCTCAGTCAACTTGATGAGGTGGAGCTAAAAAAGGAATATCCTATTCTTGTCCTGGATAGAAAAACATCTACAGAGTATTTGCTTATTCACCTGGCAACGCACCTGGCTTATCATTTAGGACAGGTTAATTATCACCGTAGGTTATTAGATGTTGAATTGTAACGTAAATAGAAGAGATGAAAATGTATTTTGTAAATTAATAACCGCGGCTATATTTTTACGCCGTAAAAAATATTAGCAACCAAAACAAATGCGGCTATCTTCTGATGGCCACTAAAATACAACTACTCCTTTCCGCTTAGCAATAAGCGCTTTTGACAATTCCCTATGACCCTAATTTTTTCTTTTAAAAAGACCTATTTGGTACAGGATTCTATTGAAAATGTACATGCTGAGATCAAATCTATTTTGAGGCTGCCCTGGTATGATTATTCCGAAAATATTACCGGAAAGCTTTACGATGATGGAAGTTTCCGGTTTTGGCCAAAATGGACATTTGCCAGTTTGAATGTTATTGGTTTCCCTAAAAACCTGGCTTACCTGACCTGCACATTAAAAGAAGTGGATAGCAAAACATTCATTCAAACCATTGCCAGGCCTAATTATGGCATGGTGAGTGCTTTTTATCTTATGATAATTTTGTTATTGGCAAAACTAACAGGGATCAATACATTTTTTGATGTCTCCTTTGAGAAAATGGCTGTTGTATTTCTTATCATGGGGATTGTCTTAGCCGCATTAATGGTTATGGGTGCAGTAAGTTTAAGAAACCGTTTCGAACGTCTCATGCAATTAAGGTAAGGCTGGAGTATAGGCAAATATCCTTCCTTTATGCTTTTAAGTCATCTTATTTTCTTACTTTCTCTTGCTGCACCCGTTTAATATGTAATGCAGTTTATTTCTTTGGTCTTTTGTATTGAGAATACCAGGAGATCTTCCCATCCTTTACCTCGTTGATATCATGATAACTGGCTGAATCCACCTTGCCGTTTTTGTAGGTATCTGTTTCGTCATACCAGGTAACGATATAACTGTCTTTCTTGTCTGTGGAGTGCATTTTGTTCCATGCATGCATGGTGATCTTAACAGAACTCAGGCTGTCCCTGTAGGTTGACCACATCTTTCCCAGGTCGGCATTTGTTTTTTTGGAATGCTCACCTGAAGACATATCCAGGACTACTGAATCCGCCATAGCTTTCAAAAGACCACTCATATTATTGTTTTCCCAGTCTTTATATGTAGTTAATACCATTTTAAGATCAGCATCTGATACATCATTATCCCATTGACTGGAATATAAAGCCTGGTAAGGGAGATCTGTGGCAGGTTTTGTTGTGCTACTGTCATTGGCAACTGAGGCCATTCCCTTGGTTTTAGTTTCATTGTCTTTGCAGGAGAATAAAAAAGAAGCCAGACAGAAACAAAAGAGCAATTGTTTCATATTGTTGTTTTGGTTTAAAAATCTAAATGCCGGAGAAAGGGAGTTATACTTAGGGGAAAGATTGCCATGATCTTGGAGATCAGTAAAGCCTATTGAAAGATAGCAATTGATTCTGTTACCAGGTAACATTTTCTTCTGAATTATTATAACCAGGTAAACAAAGCTGTTGATGAGTTCTTATTTAAGTGAAAAGGCGAGCTTTGTAAATGTCTTATCAGCCATTCCATGTTTGTATCATTCAACTTCTTCCAATTCTTTTAAATCAACCTATATGCCTGATCAAAATTTCATAGAAAAACTGGCATCCGGATTTCACGAATCTGCCTCGGTAAAAAATATTTTTGGAGAGCCTGTCAAAACAGGTGATAAAACCATTATTCCTGTTGCAAGGATAGCTTATGGATTAGGAGGCGGTTTCGGACAGGGAAAGAAAAATAAGAAGGATGGGGATAATAATGCAGTTACGCAGGATGATCAACCAATAGGAGAGGGAGAAGGAGCAGGCGGCGGTGGCGGTATGTATGCAAGGGCCAAAGGTGTTTACGAAATAACACCCACCTCCACAAGATTTATACCTGTTGACAATACCAGGGAAATAATTGCAGGTTTCTGCTTCGGCTTCCTTTTCCATGCATTATTTGTTTGCAGAAAAAGACATTAATTACAAGGTAGCGCTAACAATTTATTTATGTGGATGCTAAAAGCAATTGATAGTAATGCTGATTTCTTTTGATGAGATAATAGCTGTAGCTACAAAATAAAGATCATCATCCATTGCTCTAAAAACCAAAGCAAAAAGATGATGATCAATTAAAATGTTGAAACTGATTAGTCTTTATTCCTGGCTTTTAATGCTGCCTCACTTACATATATATGCTTGCCCTTGCCATTAACCCAGTAATAACGGTTATCATCTGAAACATAAATGGTTTGTCCTTCAGGGCCGATCCATGTATCCGATTTTTTGTCGCTAACACGGGCTTTCCCTTTGGATGCCACTTCCGCTGTTTTATTACCTACCGCCTTTGCACCTTTTTTAGTGCCATGCCAGGCCTTGGTTGCGCCTTTTTTAACAGCTTTTCCAGCTTTGTCTACTTTGTTTTGAGCAAATGCCGGGGCAGTTAAACCCAGGATGGCTACCAGTGCGATACCTATTATCTTTTTCATAGTTGTACTTTTTAGTGTAACTCTTATAAGCATACTAAAATGATGCCATTGCCTTTGTAATAGGAATCCCAGGGAAGTGTAAAAATCTTAATCATCTATAACCCAGTTCCTTATTCGTAAGTGCTTAGAAAAATAGGCCTGTTAAAACAACCGGCATGGGTGATAATAAAATGCGTACATTGTTATTTATCGTCCTTCTTATCATCTTTATCAAATACATCCTTAGCTTTTTCACCTACTTTGTTTGCCCCTTTTTCAATGGCTTTACCAGTTTTCTTAGCGCCTTCCTTGGTAGCATCCCATGCATTTTCTATAGCATTACCTGCCTTGTCGAAAAAATTTCCTGATTTGTTCACCACTTCTCCGTCATCCAGTACTACCACATTATGATCCTTTTCCACCTTACCATTTTTATGCACTACAACGCCATTTTCAAGCGTAACATCTTTATCTGTTTCCACCCAATCGTTGTTTTTCCAGACTACCACCTTCCCATTCCTGTAAGAAACGTCTCCATCTGAAGGAGTATAGGTAGTTGTAGTGGTTGTAGTATTAGTGGTTGCAGTTGTATTATTTAAAGTATCCTGCTCTACTGTTGTAGTGGTTTCTTTTGTTTCATTATTACAGGCACAAATTGTTGCTGCAAGGGCTGCTACCAAAAAAAATGTCTTCATACTGATAATTTTATTAATTAAATAAAAAACCGGGCTGATGTATTTAATTCTTTGATCAGCCGGAATTGTACTCCCTGCCAGTTAAAATTCCGTGCCATAAAAACTAATCATTCATTTATTGGATCGTATACAGGTCATTGTGAAAATTAATGTGATATGATCTACATTTATTGCCTAATCACATGATTCAAATGTTGAAACCAATTTCAGTAATTCTGTTTTTATTGTTTGTTTCCTTAGATATTCAAGCCCAGGGAAGGATATTTCATTCAGCTTCTAATCCTGTTATCCCGGGTTGGTATGCCGATCCTGAAGGTGCCATATTGCAACAACAATTATGGATCTATCCTACCTATTCAGCACCCTATGAACAACAGGTTTTCCTGAATGCTTTTTCTACAAAAGATGGACAAAACTGGGTCACGCACAGTCACATAGTTGATACTTCAGCAATAAAATGGGCCAAAAAAGCAATCTGGGCGCCCGCTATTGTTTCAAAAGAAGGAAGGTATTTTTTATTCTTCAGTGCCAATGATGTTCACCCGGGTGAAATAGGAGGCATTGGCGTTGCAGTATCCAAAGATCCCGAAGGACCATATACTGATTACCTTGGAAAGCCATTGATCGGTGAAGTACAAAATGGTGCCCAACCGATAGACCAGTTTGTGTTCCGTGATAAAGATGGTCAATATTACATGATCTACGGTGGATGGGGTCATTGTAATGTAGTAAGGTTGAAAGATGATTTTACAGGTTTGCAGCCTTTTGCAGATGGACAATTATATAAAGAAATTACGCCCAGGGATTATGTTGAAGGACCAGTATTGTTCACACGTAAAGGAAAATACTATTTTATGTGGTCTGAAGGTGGGTGGGGTGGTCCCAATTACAAGGTAGCCTATGCAATAGCTGATTCTCCATTCGGACCGTTTGAACGCATTGGAACAGTTTTAAAACAGGACCCTAAAGTGGCAACAGGGGCAGGACATCATTCAGTGGTGCAGGTACCCGGTAAAGATGAATGGTATATCATATATCACCGAAGGCCTTTGGGCGAGACAAGTGCCAACCACAGGGAGGTGTGTATAGATAGAATGAATTTCGATGAAAAAGGTTTTATTAAGCCTGTAAAAATTACCAAACAGGGTGTAGGCAAGATCAAATTGAAATAACAATATTTCAATGACCCATATTATAAAAAGTCTTTGACGATATTTTCCCATTCCTGCTGCAGCGGTATATCCGGCAGTGATTTACCTGCCCTTCTGTACCAGTAATCTGCATTGGCAATATCACCCTCCTTTCTGTGCAGGTACGCATGTATCCAGGATCCTTCTGCTGTTTCTATATCCTGTACCAGTTGGTGCGCTTGCTCCCAGTTTCCTTTAGCATCATACCACAAAGCCTGCAGGTAAACCGATATAGGTGAGGGAGGGTGATCGTTATCCAGGCTTTTAATATAGATATCCATAATCATGATCATCTAAATTGTAATTGTAAATTAAAAAGAATAAGAATTTCATGTCACAGTTATTTCTAAATAGGAACATTTATTAGAAATGGAATGGATCAGCTGATTACCTGGATCAGCAATTGGTTCACTTGACAATGCTGTGTAACAATTACCTTCGGCCCCTAATAAATAAAATATGAAGCTTGAAGAAGTGCTGCTTCAAAGAAGTGGTAACAAATGTGAGCTGTGCGGGTCAACTACAGCCTTGAAGTTGTATGAAGTGAAGCCACAGGACAGCAGGAGTGAAGAAAACTGTATCATGATATGCTCCAAATGTGAGGCCCAGGTGGAAAAGAAAGAAGAACTTGATGGTAATCACTGGAAGATTCTTTCTGAAACCATGTGGAGTGAAGTACCTGGTGTACAGGTGGTAGCCTGGAGAATGCTGAACCGCTTGCGGAATGAAAGTTGGGCTTCAGATAATCTTGACCTGTTATATCTTGATGAGGAGAAGTTAAACTGGGCTAAGGCTTCAGGTGATCACATAAATGATGGTAGCGTTGACCTGCATAAAGATGCCTATGGCGTTGTTTTGCATTCCGGCGATACTGTTGTTCTGACAAAATCACTGGATGTAAGAGGTTCATCACTGAATGCTAAATTGGGAACCGTAGTAAAAAATATCAGGCTGGTTGAAAATAATACCGAACAGATAGAAGGACGAATAGAAGGCCAGGTGATCGTAATCCTTACAAAATATGTAAGAAAACAAAATAGTTGACTGATTCACAGTTCGGCTTATTATTCATAGCAGATTTTATTTCCTTAGTAAAGCTTTCCATAATTATTTCTTTCCGGTTGCAGCCCACCGGATGCCTGCATATATATGGTCCAGGAAAACCGGATCAGAATAGACAGCAGGTAAATGTCCCAATGCCGTATAGAAGGAACGGCCACCATCGTAGTTGTGATACCAGGCTATAGGATGCAAGGGACCCATGCCTTCTCCTTTTTTATCACCCCATTGCACTTTGGCATTATAGCTGAATTCGTCTACTCCTAAAACATAGTTTAGACCCGGGATCTTTTCAGGACCAAACTCATACCATTCATCAGTCCAGAGTTTCCCATTGGCATAACCATTTAATCCGGGAAAAGCGCCATCCAATACCTTCAACCTGGCAGTTTGAATGACAGGATGTATGTGAAACATACGTCCAACTAATTTAGTATACCAGTCCCAGTCATATTCTGTATCCGAAGCGCTATGTATGCCAACGAATCCTTTCCCGGCCCGGATAAAGCGCTCCATTACTTTTTGTTGTGCAGAATCAAAAATGTCCCCGGTTGTATTCAGGAACATCACTACCTGGTATTGTTCCAGGTTCTTATCTGTGAAGCTGGCTGGATCTTCAAACAGTGTCAATCCAAAATTATGCTTGATGGCCAGCTGCTCCATAGCCACTACTCCATAGTGAACAGATCCATGATGCCAGCCCCTTGTTGTAGTGACGAGCAATACATTGAATTGTTTTTGTGCTGATAAGCCCGGCCCAAATGAGATCATTAACAGGATAAACAGACCCCAGGTTAGTTTCATAGTAACAGTTTAAGGGGAAGATAACGAATTTGCCAGACCTGGAGGGCTGAACAATCCCATCGGCTTATTGTTTATGATAATACACCCGTTGAACCAATAAGATCCCATACCATCTGGAAACATGATAAAAATCATGTTTCATTTTTCCGCATTTCAAAAGCCTGTTTTTTTAACCATGGTAACTTTGCGGCTTCAATACAAATTAAACGAAATGAAAAAACTACTCGTATTATCAGCCTTTGCTTTGCCCTTTTTCTTTGCTTCCTGTGGTAACAATGAACAGAAGAAAACTGAAGAGAGCACAACGACGTCGGCAAAGCCATCTGAAGCACCGGCTGCTACTATTTCCAACGTGATCGAAATTACTGCCAATGACCAATTGAAATTCAGTACCATTGAGCTTAATGTAAAAGCAGGAGAAAAAGTAACGCTGACCTTAAAGAACATTGGGACTATGCCTAAAGAGTCTATGGGTCATAACTTCATTTTATTGAAAGATGGCACTGACCTGGCTGCATTTGCCAAAGAGGCCATCTCTGCTCCTGATCATATTCCGGCTAATGATGCCAATATCCTGGCGCACACTAAATTATTAGGACCTGGTGAGTCTGATACAATTGAATTTACCGTGCCTGCAGGTACTTATACATTTATCTGTAGTTTCCCTGGTCACTACCAAAGCATGACCGGTGTTTTGACAGCGCAATAAATATTTTTAAGGTTAACTATGAATCTGGCCGGAGCGATCCGGCCTTTTTTATGGATTGGTTTTAGGATTTACTCAGGGTATCAAAAGCTCAGTAATGCATATCCATTATTTTGAAAAGTCATCAGGACAATAAGGGCATCGGAGGCAATATCAACATCCGGAGAAATAGAGGAAGGGTCAATCTTTTCGGATAACAGGTTCTGCCCGCAAACCAATAACTGTACCCCCGCAGCTTTTAATTCAGAAAGCACTTTTAAATTGGGGTTAGCAACTCCGTATTTATTTTTATAGTTATTATCTTTTAAAATGCCATTTAATGCTGCACCATGAAAAACTATAGCAAACTTTGCCCTGCTTAATGGCACCCCGGAAACTCCAAATGCGTTTAACTCGGAGCCAGCCATATTTAGTGCTGGTAGAATTTGGTTTGGATTTGATGATGCACGCGTAGCATCATAAATAGCCTTGTATGTTTTTGTCTTGCTAAGTGGAAATTTAGCTCCCTGGATAGATATAAAACCATCCACTTCGGGTATAATAGGTGTGCCTTGTTGTGCTACCTGGGCAATTACACTATTTCCGAATAGTATCAATGTTAGAAAAAAAAGAAAAGCATGCTTATTCATTTATAACCTTCTTTTATAATGATAGATTCATTAAGTTAATAAAAGTTTGAGTCATAATAAATGACCAGTTTGATCTTATAATTTAGTTCTGTTTTTTATTTATTCAGATCATTTAAAATAAAAACGGCAGTCATTACTAACTACCGTTTTTGAGTTTATTGGTTTGCTATTTACTTTTCATGTCAAAAAACAATAAGGCGTTTTTTGTTTTTGACTTTATTATTCTTTTTTTCTCACTTACTTCATCCTCGGATCAGTCTTTGGTTCCAGTTTATATTCTTTAGGCGGCTCAACTCCCAAAAGATTTTTTACAAAATAATCCCAGCGTCGGCGCATCATGTAATAGCTGTACTGCCCATAGCCATGCGCACTGTTGGGAAATATAACCAGGTCATAATCCTTATTGGCTTTTTCCAGCGCTTCCACCACCAGTAGTGTATTATAGGGTGGCACATTATCGTCCATCATGCCATGTGCCAGCATGAGTTTGCCCTTTAGGTTCTTCGCATACAACTGGTTGGCCTGGGCCGTGTAATTGTCTGTACCATCAGGGTTTTTTGTTAATAACCCAATATAACGTTCGCCCCAGTCATCTTCATAATTCCTGTTCTCATGATTACCCGATTCGGAGATACCTACCTTGAAAAAATCAGGGTAGCGGAACATGGCTGCCGCTGTAGCAAAACCTCCGCCCGAATGTCCCCAAATGCCTATGCGGCTGGTATCCATATAGGCAAAGCGTTGTGCCAGTTGCCTGATACCACTCACCTGGTCGGGTAATGTATTTTCAGACATATTAGGGTAATACATATCGTGGAAGCTTTTGGAACGTAAAGGATTGCTGCTGCCTTCCAGTACTACAACCACAAATCCCAGTTCCGCTAATGACTGGTTGTCTCCCCTTGATGCATTGAATGACCAGTTTCCGCCCATGCTTCCCCCTTGCGGGCCCGGGTAGATATAATCAATAATCGGATATTTCTTGGAAGGATCAAGTTGAGTAGGCGTATACAACAAACCATAGAGATCCGTTTTTCCATCATGCGCCTTAACAGATATAGGCATGGGAGGCTTCCATCCTTCAGCTTTTAACCTGGAGACATCCGTTTTTTCCAGTTCTATGATCTGTTTGCCTGTGATATTGCGTACTACACTTATAAATGGAACATCTGGTTTGGAGTAGGAATCAACCAGGTAATTGCCGGAAGGCGATAAACTGGCCATATGGTAACCTTCACCCGGTGTCAATAGGGTAAGTCCTTTTCCATCAAATCCAACCTTATATAAAGACTGGAAATAAGGATTCTCCTTCTGCAAGCCAAATGCATAAAAAAAGATCTCTCTTTTTTTATCATCCACTTTAAGTATCTCACTTACCAGCCAGTCGCCTTTGGTGATTTGATTTTTTACTTTCCCCGTGCCGGCATCATACAGGTACAGGTGGCCCCAGTTGTCTCTTTCTGAATACCATATGATCTCGTTGGTCCGGGGTAAATATTTCCAGTTAATAGTTCCCTGGCCTGATTCATATTGGGTGGGTACGGTCTCTTCAAATACTTCACGAACTTCACCGGTTGTTGTATTGGCTATGCGAAACTTCTCCTGTTTATGATCGCGGGAAGTGGAAACAAAAGCTAATTGTGTGCCGTCAGCACTCCAGTCCACGTCATCAAATGTGCCACTGCTGGATATGTCATCACTTAATGTGGCCCTGTGCGGATCGGCTGGAATCCGGAGCCCAATAACCTTTGGTTCATCCACATTAATGATCACCCGATGTATCATGGCAATGACGGAATCCCCGGGAAGCGGATATTTCCAGGCTTTCAAAGTTGGATGGCCTACATTGGTGGAAACAAGGTACATATCACCTACATTCCGCTGGTCCTGCCTGAATGTTGCTATTTTTTTTGAATCGGGCGACCATTTGAGTATAGCGGCATCACTGCTTTTCCAACCGGCATTATCTGTAGCATAGCCAAAATCTTTGAGGCCATCTGTTGTCAATTGCTTTTCCTGGCCGGTTTTAGTATTGCGAACCCACAGGTTGTAATCTTTTATAAAAGCAGCTTTGCTTCCATCAGGTGATAGCACTTCACTATTCCTGGCACGTGACCTGCGGGGCTGGTCTGTGTTGCTTTTGGCTATGGAAGAATCTCTTACCAGCGAGTAATCATTCAGATTGGCCTTCCATTGTTTACCATTGGTTTTAAAAACGATGGATTTCCCATCTTCAGAGAAACTAAAAGAAGAAAACGGTAGCATTGAAGCCGTATAAGATATACCCGTAGCATCTGTAATGGCCTTTGCCAGCTTTTCCTGGTCAAAAGCTGCAGAGCGTTTTCCTGTAGCAGGGTCTACTAATATGTACTCCGTACCCCTGGCTGTCAGTGTACGGTACCAGAAGCGGTCACCCGTCAACCAATTCGGTTGGGCAGGGGCGTGGTCTACCAGGGATTGGGTATTATAGCCCAGGAATTTCTCTGCCTGCGCATAATCCTTTTCTGTCAACGCCTGTTGCGCCCTGGCGTTTATGAACAGGGTGAAAGAGCATGCAATAATTAAAAATCGGTTCATAATGGGGGATAATGATTGATTAATGAAACAAGTCAACAAGTTAAGAAGTTGAATGACCAATGTAAAATCAAAATGTAAAATGCTGATGCCGGGGTTGAAAAGTTATCTTGATATCAGGCTATAGAAGTGCGAAATATATAATGGATTCCTGGAAACCATGCCTGTTTTTTTACATAGGCAGGTTTCCAGGATATTAAAATAAGATTCAGATATATTGAATGCAAAAGGTTTGCAAAAACGAATGGTAAGCAATTACTTCTCCGTGATCTTCGCAGTGATCTTGGTAGTAAATGAGGGGCCGCCCAGGGATCCTGAAAAAGGTACATCACATATTACAGCTGTTACTTTGTTATTGGTCACAGTAACATATACATTGCCTTGTGATGATTGCCATAATACACTACCTGCTACAGCATACACTGCCACATCATCAACAGCACTTGCCCCGCCCACCTGCTTCACATGATATACACCCGCTTTGGGTTGGGCAGTGCCGGCAAACTGAAGGCTCAGGTCACCGCCCATGCCGTTGGCCGTAATAGTGTATCCACCTGCATTCGGATCATGCGCTACTGAATAAAAGTTGATAGTTCCTACACTGGAGAAGTCCGCGGTATTTTCTGCCGGGTTACAGGTTGCTGCACCTCCACCAATAACAGGAACGAAAAAATTGCAGTCCGCCGTACCAGTGGAAAAAGGGTATTCAAAACTGCCGGTTTGCGTTGGCGTCCCTGTACCTGAAAGAATAATGGTTTGAGCTCCTGTAGCTGAGAAGGTACCACTACCACTAAATTTTATTCCATTTATCGTTTCGGTTGATATATTCCATGTTCCGACCCTGGTAACATTAACCTGGATGGTAGCTTTATTCCCTGAGCTTAATGCCACTCCTGTATTGTAATTTCCTTCCAGGCTTACATCGGCACAGCCAGTGCCTGAACTTACCAGGGCATATTCTGCTGTGGAACCTGAATTTCCGCCTGTGTTTCCACCTGTGCTTCCACCAGTATTTTGCGAACAGCCATTTTCTTTACCTATTAATGCATTGACTGACCCACCCGATATAACATAAGCCGCATGAGTTACAGGGTCGGTAAGTGAGGCTGTAAAGTTTCCGCTGATGGAAGTATCGGTTATAGCAGTTATAGTAAAATTGAAACTGGAGGCCGTAGCACCTGAAATATAAGTATTCCCGGTGCTATCACTGACCATGATCCCCGATCCCTGTGCACCTGTATATGTAGTCTTGGTAAGGTTGCCCGAAGGGGAATACAAAAAAATCATAAATGCATTACCAGGTGCATCCGAGCCTTCTATGGAAAGTACTTTAATACCACTTGATTGATCGTAATAGGCTGTGTCAACGCAACCTGTATAAGTTTTGCCATTGTTCTTAAATGTCCATGCCGGGGTAAATGAATTATTTCCACCGGTAGAACCTATTTGGTTTTGTTCAAAGCTTTGTTCTTTCTGACAAGAATATAATGAGAGGATACTAATAAACAAGACAGTTATACAAGGGGTAAAAAGATTTTTCATGGCGTTAAAATAAATAAATATTTTTTTTAAAGGAATGACCAAGGCGTGTAAAAACCAGCAAAATCCAAATAAATGGGCAATATATAATGACAGTTATATAATACTATCCAACAGCTATTTAAAGGGTTACCATTTTACTCTAACGTATAATTTCATAAGGTTTACTTACAATTAATGATCTCTAACAGATTTCAATTACTTATTGACACTTGAATGATACCATGACCCAAGGAACCAGTACCAATAAGAGTTACCAGCTATGTAATTTTATGCAGGGAAGTATAGATACAGCCAGGTTTTTGTATTGTTTAGGAGGTTAAATGGCCTGTTCCACATAGGCGACCATTTTCTTCAATGTACCCACATCGGGAAGGGAACCCCTGGCAGCCTGTAGATTTTCAATGGCATGTTGCTTGTCGCTGGTTGCAGGTATCACACAGGTGACCGCCTGATGGGCAAGGATAAACTTCAGAAAAAAGCTGCCCCAATTGTTAATACCCCAATCAGCAGCCCAGGGAGGCAGGGGCAAGTGTGTCACCTTGCGCAAATGACTCCCTTCACCAAATGGCCGGTTGATCAGCGTGGCTACGCCTTCATCGGCACATAATGGCAGCAGGGACTTTTCAGCATGGCGTGAAAGAATGGAATAATTGAACTGCACGAAATCAATGGGTTCATTCTGTATCAGCCTGGCCAGTTCATCATGACTACTGTCCTGGTAATGGGTGATCCCCACATACCTCAATTTGCCTTCCTCTTTTAATTGTCGCAGGTAGGGGAGGTGGATATGCCAGTCGAGCAGGTTATGGATCTGCACCAGGTCCATAACATTTCTCTTCATCAACCTGTAAGAGTCGGCTAACTGGGCCTTACCTGCAGCAGCACCCTGTGTCCATACCTTGGTTGCATAGAAGAAATCATTTTGTTGGGGCATGGAGCTTGTTATATCGCCAACTACTTCTTCAGAGCGCCCATACATGGGTGAAGAATCGATCAGCCTTCCACCCGCAGCATACAATGTTTCCAGCACTTCCTGCAAAACAGGGTAACGTGGTGGCTTAACATCAAAGGTCTGCCAGGTGCCAAGTCCAATGACTGGCATTGATTCTCCTGAGGAGGGTATGATGCGGGTGAGCATACTGTAAAGTTAGGCATAGATATTTTCCATAGGTATCCAGTTAAAAAGCCTGGAGTTGTACAGGTACGCCGGGAATTATGCTTCTAAACTACAAGCCAATAATATTCATTGGTAACTCTTACCAACCTTGTAATTCCATTGTTTCTTCCTTTCCGGCGGCTGTACTCTTTTTTTGACTGTGAAAATTTAGAGTGGTATAACTACAATGTAAAGCCATTGAAGAACATACAAAGCCTGCGGCAATAATGACCGTGCGAACCCAATTCATATGGCGCCATTCCTCCCAGGTGCTTTGCAACAGATCGGTTCCTGTTATCGCTGGGTTGAATAATATGGCGTTACGGGGATAGAAGAACCGGAAGGTCATGGCTTCGCCGACTGCATATAAAATGAAAGCCGCAGCCAGGAGTAATCGTATTTTTTTGCCCTGTTTCCAAAAGGCAAGTAGGCACAATAGACCAAGGCCCTGGTTCAGCGGTGAAAAGATCCGGAAAAAATTCCCTGGATTGCTAACCTTATAATATTGCCTGGCGGTATCAAGAGAGGCCGGTATATTATTACCCCAGGCAGGAACATCAACCAATGAAGTGTAAAGGTTGGCTAATACTATTCCTGCTGCAATGCCCATAGAGGCGTAGATGATAGATCGTTTCATAATTTTTTTCTGCAAAAATCGATTACATCTGCGCGCCTGAATTGTATGTATCGGACATTATTGAAAAAGGTGGCCAGGTAAATGAGTTTTCTGCAAACGGTATTCGCCAGGAGTAAGACCTGTAAATTCACTGAATTCCCGGATGAAATGCGCCTGGTCATAGTAGTGGCAATGATAAGCTATCCGGGTAAGTGATTCCCTGCTTTGATGCATGAAATGAAGTGAAGCCAGGTAACGTTTATAGCGGATGAGGCATTCCGTTGACATTCCAAAAAACTCCTGTGCTTTCCTGTGTAACTGCCTTGTTGAATAACAAAGCTCCGCTGCCAGGTTCGCTACTGAACCAGGCTCTATGTTGTTGGATAAATAAGAGGCTATCGCTTTATCCTGTGGGTGAATGCTTTCCAATCGTTGTATCATCCATTGTTCCATGATAAGCACCCTTTCATGGAAAGAATTCTTTTCTGCAAGTTGGTGCCATAGGCTGCCGAATGCATCATCCAGTATCTCCAGGTCGGTGATCGCATTCAGAAATTTGCCACAAGGAACAAATAAAAGTTTTTTTACTGCGGCCGGGTTTAAAACTATCCCAAAAAATGACTGCTGTGCCGGTGCAACCAGGTGAACCGGTTTATTGTTCATACCGTTCAAAAAACACCTGGGTGTAGACATTTGTTCATTGCCATCCATACGGCTGAACGGCACCGGGTCATTGAAGCTGAATATAAGTTCTACGGCTCCTTTGGGAAGAATAATCTCGGATTGGTATGCCGGGGCACCATTTATTTGCCAAAAAGCATTTATATAGTTGCCGGCTCTTCCATCCTGGCAGGTTGCAATAGAAGTATCCATTAGTTGATGCCATCAATTTGTAAATCAATATCGACATAAATTAATGACCGAATCAGAAAGGCAGTATGAATTGATAGAAAGCTGACATGAATTGAGGGTTTGTGTTGGAATAGTAAAAGCTCACACATCCTTTTCGTCAAAAGACAACTCAATACGTCCCCGCTTTACTTCCACTTTCCGGTAAGAGACCTTTGCAGTATCCAGCATGCGTTTACTGGCTATGGAAACATTGGTGCCATCATATTTGTCACTCAGGTAGATCACCTCTTTTATCCCTGCCTGTATAATGGCCTTACTGCATTCATTGCAGGGAAAAAGCGCTGTGTAGATGCGGCAACCGGATAGATCCATTCCAATGTTATTTAAAATGGCATTGAGTTCGGCATGGCATACATAAGGGTACTTGGTCTGTAGGAAATCCCCGGTTTTTTCCCAGGGAAAATCTTCATCACTGCAACCCATAGGCAGACCGTTATATCCTGCCCCTACGATCTTGTTCTGGCTATTCACAATGCAGGCCCCAACCTGAGTAGAAGGATCCTTGCTGCGTAATCCACTCAATAAGGCAACTCCCATGAAATATTCGTCCCAACTTATATAATCTTTTCTTCCGGCCATAGTTGAAATATCATTAAAGGCTGAAGATATTATAAAAGTCGGGAGTCCGGAGTCGGTAGCGGGTAGCAAGTGGAAACATCCCAATCTTACAATCTAATTCTGTAGCCTTCCGGGGGAATTAGATTCAACTCTTGCCTTGATACCCCGAAGCATACGTGCTTCCATGAAAAAGTGTCCCGCCAATGCAATGGGCATCAATAAAAATGATGGCATTTTAGCCAAAATGCTATACACGCGTTCGATAAATATCTGTTTCTTTTTTGAAGTACCAACTGTTGATGGTGCAAGCCAGTCTTTGGAAATCCTTCCCCGTGAGATCAGCATGGTGCGACCATTATCAATGGACTCAAGAACAAGTGCCCAACTAACGCGAAGGGGACCTTTCATTCTTTGATTCGCATCTTGATCTTCTTTAGCCCGTTTCAGGGGAACTACCAATACCAGTGCTTTATTCATTTGAATTTGCCTTACGATAAATGCATCTTTTGATTGAGGAACTGCAGGAATGATGTCACCAATTTCAATATGCTGCAGTTTCTGGATTACGGTTTGTGTACTTGGCATTCCACCGTTATCTATCCTGTCGTATGAATACCATCCAGCCCTGCCCGAACCAATTTGAATTAGCCATGGCCAGATTATTTCAGGTGGCGCATCTATAATGATGGCATGTGTAACCATTTTTACAGGAAATGGAATGAGTTCATCACCCGTAAGTAAACGGTGATTGAGTTCATGATTAATAGCATGCATTGCTTACTGTTAAGCTTAAATATTTGCCGTGATAACTGACTTTTTTCCCGGGATTTAATAGGGCAGGCGTACGACTCATGAATGACTATTACTTCTTTCTTTGTTGCAAACGGAAAATATTTCCTTCAGGATCTTCCCCGTCACAAAACAGGAAGTTGAAATTTTCAAATGTTGTTACTTCCTTGAGAATCACATTTTGATTCACTAATCTTTCCCTGGTCTTATAAATGTCTTCGTCTGTTTCGAACACGATTTTGGTGTTGTTGTCAAACTTAAATTCACCTTTGTTTTTGTCCAGGTATTGATCACCTATCTTATGCAGCCCGATCCTGCAAGGTCCTGCCTGGAGGAGCAGCCATTCCGATTTTATCTCTTCCACTATGGAAAGCTGTAAAGTTTCAACGTAAAATTTTTTTTAGCTTCTCTACATTTTGCACAAAAATGATTATCGTCTGTAGCTTTAGTTGCATTGTAATTCCAGGTTGTAATTAATTTGTCATGATGCCCTGTTTTTACAAAACAAAGGGATCTGGATGTATTTATAATTTTTGTTGGCTTACTATTTCTTCGATCAGCGGAATGAGTTTAAAGGGATTCTGGTCGAAGTGAATGCCTACGGAGAGGTGACCTTTTGAAATCGGCTTAACAAACTCAAAAAAATTGCCGTACCGGATGATAACATAGTCTGCACCACCGCAATCAATATTGCCCCGTTGTGTTACCAGCTTCAGGAGGGTAGGGTTTACGATCAGTTCTTCATATTTGTCAGACTCAGAACTGCTTTCGTTAGGCAAACCTTCATTTGAAGCGGAGAATAATTTACCGTCCGCATAAATGGCTGCATAGCGGATGCCTTTGGACAGGGAAAGGATGGATCTTATAACAGGCTCCATACATCCTATAATTAATACTGCCAGGTAATTATTGCTGTGGCTGTTTTTCGTCAAAGCTGACCATCCAGTTGATTCCAAATTTGTCTGTAAACATTCCAAAATATGAACCCCAGAATGTTTTACTCATAGGCATGGTAGCCTTGCCACCGGCAGAAAGCTCATTAAACAACCTGTCTGCTTCTTCTTTACTGTCTGTAGTGATAGATATGGCAAAATTATTTCCCTGCGAAAAACCTTTGGCCCATTCCCCTCCGGTATCACTACCCATTAACATGGTTTCTTTGCTTATAGGTAAAGAGACATGCATGATTTTTTCACCATCCTGTTCACTCATTGGTTTACTGCCTTCCTGTGGAGGCATATCCTTGAATTTTCCTATATAAGGAAACTCCCCACCGAAAACTGATTTGTAAAAATTGAATGCTTCGAGGCAATTTCCATTAAATGTCAGGTAAGTGTTAACAGTGGTCATGAGTTTTAATTTTTAGAGATATAAAGAATGCTTTCTTAAAGTTGCTCTATTTGCTGATAAGTATTTAACTAACAAGTCATCAATAATTCGGCTATACCTAAAGTTAGGTAAAGCATATTAAGTATTGTTTAAGTTTAAACCTGTAAGAATAGGATTGGGTATTTAAAGGAATCAATACGCCACGTTATGTAAGACTATTTTTGATCCTTTACTAAAGGAATGATTGCCTGCAATAGTGTGATCCAAAATTATTTACTTGTAACGGGTTACCTTTTTTGGGAGTTTGTTTTGAGGAAAGTTAAAAATTCTCTTAATACATAATCAGTATAAAACTGTTGTGCCGGAAATCCTTCTTCCACAGCTGTAGTTATCTTTCCTTCCTTAATGATCTTTCCTTCATAAGCAATGGCAAAATAGGCGAAAAGAGAATTGATATTTTTTTCAGGCATGGTGGCTGCATACCCAACTATGCCAATACCATAGTTGCTGGTGAAAAGCCGGGATACGTTAGTGGCTAGATCCTGGGCAACTTTTTCAGAAACAGAATCGTTGGCTATGGCGTGTAGTGGTTCTACAAGGAGATGACGGCATTTCTGACCGACATTGTAGGCAGTGATGCCACCCTGGAAAAACCCGGAAGCGTCAGGTATATTGCTGAAAGCGCATTGTAACAGGCCACTGGTGACGCTTTCAGCAACCGCTACCGAAAGACCCTTGTCTTTTAATTCTTGTCCAATAGTAAGCAGGAGATCTTTGTTAAACATATGGTTTAATGTGCATGCAATGTTGGTGCCAACCAACAGCAATGTGTCATTCCTGCGGTCTATTTTGGTGTTTTAAAAATGAATAAAATTAATTCCCCGGAAATTGAATGTAGAAAAGAACTATCCCGGGAAATAGCCCCGGGATAGTCTTCGTATAATCAGGGCGATCGTCGTAATAGTAGAAATAACACTTTAATTATTTAGCAGTATATATTTTTCTTTTTCAATTATTCATTCCGGATATAGGAAAACCTGGCATTCACAGCTGTCGTCTGCTGTTCGGTGATGTTGCCCACTGTCTTCTGGTAATGAAGGGTGCCCGAAATTGTGCCCGCTACCAATTCACCAATGCTTCCCCATGTATCTATAGTGACATTGCCGGTTCCAAACTTTGGCATCACTGAGCCTTCTTCAAAATATTCTGTGTGCCATTCATAGGGTGCAGCAGTGGTAGTACAGGCCACCAGGTTTTTTTCACCAAAAGCGTAGCTGCCTTTTCCTGTAAACCCTTCACCCATGGTCAATACCAGGCTGGGTATTTTCTCGCCAGTGATTTTTTTGGACATCATGAATATATATAGGGTGCCTGCTGATGTTGAAGCGGCAACTGTACCTTCCAGGTCTTTATAGCTTTGGCCATTACAGCTAAATTCAAACGATAACTCTTTTTGAACATTCATATGCGATACTACAGTAACGTTGCCCTTGCCTGTATTGAGGCTGGCACTTACGGCCACCGGGTTACCGGCAGGTACATCTGCCGGTGCATGGTATTGCTTTTCATTATCAGCGGATCCGCTCAACCATCCGTTACTACTTCCCTGTGCACTGGCCTGGCCATTTACTGCCCAATTGCTTACCTTATCCGCTGCCATTACCTGGGGTTGGCCAAGCGTATGCAGGAGTTCCTGCATATTATTCGGATCTGGATCTTCAGTGTAGGGCAGCTTCATGACCTGCAATAAGGCTGTTTTATTTACAAGCAATGATTTTTGTTCTGGCAACATTTTGAAGGTGGCATAAAAAGACCACCGGCTAAAATGCTTTATGAAAGCATCAACTGTTTGTGCGCTTTTATTGACTTGAAGATTTCCAGTTCCCTGCCATGCATTTTGATTGTTTTGAAATGCAAACTCCAGCAATTCAGGAGCAGTGCCGGCTAATTCTTCATTATTGTAATGTAGTGTAACGGTGACTGGTTTTGCAAACTGTTGTCCGTTGGGAAGGAAATCGTAGGATAAGCCAATGCCTAGCGGGGTAGTATTTTCAATTGGCTGGATGGTTATAGGTGTATTGCTGCTTAATGCACCTGCCGGTAGGGTTATAGTGATCCTTCCATCAGGAGAGGTAATAGAACCACCTGTTGTTCCTATTTCTTTTGTAACTGCTGTACCAATTGGTTTACCTATTGCGGTCGGAAATGGTATGGATGGTTCTGATGTAGGTTGTTGGACCGGGTTTTCTTTTTTGCAGGCGTTCAGTAAGAGTAGCGATAAAAGGAAGGCAATTGAATAAACGGGATTTAATTTTCGTAACATGTTTGTAATCTTTTGTGGTTAGGATTTATTTCATTAAAAATTTTTGCAGCCGGTACGTATCATTTATAGAAAAGCTCAACCTTACGGGGTTGAGCTTTCTAAATGTGAAAACTGCTATTGTTCGTTTTGGTTAATACAACGAAACTAAAACTGGCTCATTCTCCTTACCAGTACAGCATGAATGAATTGATATTTTAAAAACATGAATTGTTGTTGCAGCCAAGTCTGTATCCATATACCACGGTCATAGATTAGGTGTACAATTACAATTATAATTCTTTAATCAGAGGTGTTGTATAAATTTATAATAACTATATTATTCAATATACCCTTTGAAATATGGGATATTAATAAGCTGGTCATCTTTGAGGAAATAAAATATCTTGTAGGACACAAGCTAAGGCTGAAAAAGAATGTAGTTCAATAATTTTCTGGATTTAAATTCACAAGCACTTTTGTACTTGTTTGTTCCAGCAAGGCAGCTTGTGTTTCTGTGATAGTTTTAAACAGTGAAAAAACATGATTGGTGATACAGTTCCAACTACATTGGACAATTTCGTTTAAATCAACCAATTCATTGTCAATAAAACTGGTGCCTGAAAAATATTGGTAATTTGTTATTGCAAATTTTTCCACCTTGCTCTTGACTTCAGTATCAGTGTCAAATGCACCGGTGGCGTTCCAGAATTGTAAATCCTGTTTCAATGATAGTTCATGTTCTTCCTTAAGACTTAAGACCAATGGGTTGATAACGTCTAAAGAAAGTGTCTCTCCCCGGTATACAGGTGCCAGGTGAGTTAACATATTGTTTGCCTTGTCTGCAAAGGCATCGGCGTTACGTCGGATTTCAAAATAATGAGTGTAGGCATTTTTAAGTGCTTCAGCTTCAGCCAATGGTGCTATGCCATAAAAATATCGGAATATAGTTTGATCCAGTTTATCCAGTGCATTTTGCATAGTTTCTTTTTCTGCTTCAAGCTGTGATACTATACTTACTGCTTCGTTACTGGAATATTTCCGCCCATCAAAATCAAAACTTTTGGTGTCTATTTCCTTATTTATAATAGCTTGTAGAGCAAGTTTATCCTGTTCCAGGTAATTAATTTGTTTTGGCAGATTAAATGCCTCTGCCGTAAATACTGATTCAAAAGGTTGCTTTACAAAAGGTAGCTTAATAATTATCCTTGGGTCAAATTCTGAAATCTTCCGGTTATTATAAAATTCCCTGAATATCGAGGGATAGGAAAATTTTTTTAATTGATGTGTGAATATGGCTTCAAATTCTTGAAGTTCTATTTGTTCTTTTATTTCCTCTGAAGGAATTGTTTTGTAAAACTGTTTGGTTAACAATTTCTTCCATTTTTCCGCATCATTAAAAAGTATCCATGCTGAGGTTGTATCAACTTCAGCTACCAGGCTAAAAGTATGCAAGTGAAACTTTCGTTCCTTTAAAGTTGGATGCGAGGCCCATTGATTCTTAAAGTTTACCCTGTTGCCTTCTTCGCTTTCATTTTGTTCTTTAATAATAGGCAAACCATTCAATAATTGCATGCCGTTAAGATGAGCAAGATTCTTTACTATTGTTCTGTGGGCTGAGTAAAAATCATTGATTACTTTCTTTTCTTTCCAGACCTGGTTACATATATCCAGGGTTTGGGTAAAGCACAATTCGGCAAATTCGCTGCGTTGCAAAGCATTAATGATATTATTGCTGCCACAAGTCGAAGCTGCTATAAGGTCTGCATGAAACTCCATTTGCCGCGAAAGCCCCATGTAGGTTTTGTTTACGATTCCATACATTTTGAGTAATACCCATTGAATACCCTGTACCACTTTTACTGTAACTTGTACAAAAAAAGCAGCAATATTACTCATAGCTGCCAGGCTGTCAAGGTTTTTAGCATAACCATGATTGTTATAAAGCATATCATGAATGATTTTATTCACAGCATATACCCAGCTGCCTAACTTCATGCTGCGTTGAGAAAAATGCCCGAATTCATGTGCTATAACCGCTTTCAATTCGCTTAAGTTTAATGTATTTACGAGCCCCAAACCGATCTTTAGGTTTTTACGTATGGGTAGGAACATACTCAAAAAAGACGAGTTGTAAAAAACTGCAGCATTAACATCAGAACTTATAAATATCTTTTTAGGTTTGGCTGTATTAGTTACTTCAGCCAGTTTGTAAATGGTTTGGAACAAAAAAGGTTCTTCATTCTCCAGTATCTCAATGCTGTCACTGTTGTCTTCCTTAGATGTAGCAAACAGAAACTTTATCAGAAAAACAAAAACCATAATACCGCATCCTATTGTACTCAGACCGATGATTAAAGTATAAAAAGTAGATTTTAGCAGAATTAATGAAAACCCAGCCCAAATACAAAAAGCTACAAGCAGCAAAGAAAGAGCAAGCAATAGAAGGTACACTACAATAAAAATTATGATAGCAGCAATTGACTTGATAACTTCTATTTTAAAATGACCAGAGAGTTTTACCAATTTATTATCCCGAGAGAGGACTAGGGATTCCGGAGAAGAACTCATGCAGTTATTGTTAATAGGCTGACAATATATTATTTATTGTTGATAAAATAGAAAATTTGAATATGAAAGAGTCTTCTTTCAAAGCAAGTTAAATCGGAGTATAGCCAATTGAACTTAAATTCAAATTGCTGCTAAAATTTTTTCTTCTAACTGGATGTAATTAAATATTTTTTTATGCCTTCATGCAGTAAGAATTTTGGACGAAACAATGGTCTCATTGTAGACCTTATTCATGCATGAACATTTAATTATCTGCTATTACATATAAAACCCCCGCAATTGCGAGGGTTTTGAATTTTTACTTTTGACTTCTGCTAGTACCTGTAATGCTCTGGTTTGAAAGGACCATTCTGAGGTATGCCTAAGTATTCAGCCTGGGCAGGTGTCAGCTCATCCAGTTCCACGCCAATCTTGGCGAGGTGTAAGCGTGCAACCTTTTCATCCAGGTGCTTTGGCAACACATATACCTTATTCTCATAGGCAGCACCGTTAGTCCATAATTCGATCTGGGCCAGGGTCTGGTTAGAGAAAGAGTTACTCATTACAAAGCTTGGGTGACCTGTAGCACAACCCAGGTTTACCAGGCGGCCTTCAGCAAGCAGGATGATATCTTTACCGTCAATATTGTAAATATCTACCTGTGGTTTGATGGTATCTTTTGTGTGACCATAGTTCTCATTCAGCCAGGCAACGTCTATTTCAATATCAAAGTGACCGATGTTACATACGATCGCCTTGTCTTTCATTAATTTAAAATGCTCGCCGGTGATCAGGTCGCGGCAACCGGAAGCGGTAACAATGATGTCTGCTTCTTTAACAGCGTTGATCATCTTCTTAACTTCAAATCCGTCCATTGCAGCCTGCAGGGCGCAGATAGGATCTATCTCGGTAACGATAACACGGCAGCCTGCACCTTTCAGAGAAGCAGCGGAACCTTTACCTACATCACCATAAGAACCCACAACTGCTACTTTACCAGCCATCATTACGTCAGTAGCGCGGCGGATGGCATCCACCAGTGATTCCTTACAGCCGTATTTGTTGTCGAACTTGGATTTGGTAACAGAATCGTTCACATTGATAGCAGGGACAGGCAACGTGCCTTTAGCCATTCTTTCATATAAGCGATGAACGCCAGTGGTTGTTTCTTCAGAGATACCTTTAACATGCTGCACCAGTTCAGGGTATTTGTCCAGTACCATATTGGTAAGGTCACCACCATCATCAAGGATCATGTTCAATGGGCGGTCGGCTGCTCCAAAGAACAAGGTCTGCTCGATACACCAGTCAGCTTCTTCGATGGATTGTCCCTTCCAGGCAAAAACACCAATACCTGCAGCAGCGATGGCGGCAGCGGCATGGTCCTGCGTGGAGAATATATTACAAGAGCTCCATTTTACTTCAGCGCCCAGGGCAACCAATGTTTCAATTAACACGGCGGTCTGGATGGTCATGTGCAGGCATCCGGCAATGCGGGCGCCTTTCAATGGTTGTGAAGGACCATATTCTTCACGGATAGCCATCAGGCCGGGCATTTCAGCTTCCGCCAGGCGAATCTCCTTACGGCCCCAGTCTGCCAGGCTCATATCCTTCACCTTATTGGGAAGGGAAAAATTAATGTTGGATCTAACTATTGTTGACATATGCATTATTTAGTTGCCAAAGGTAAACAGATAGTATATTATTCTTTTCATTTAAATAAAATTGGGAGATAAGAAGGTTAATTAGCAGTTTTACAGGATAAATTACTATTTCCCTATGCCAAAAGGAGTTCCAAAAGAAGAATCAACTATACTGGATAAGACCGATATGGACATATTAAAGCTTTTACAGCAAAATGCCCGGATCACCATTAAAGAAATAGCGGACAAAGTGCATCTGAGTACTACACCGGTTCATGAGCGCATCAGGCGGCTGGAGGAGCGGGGTGTGATCAGGCAATATGTGACCTTGCTGGATGGAGCAAAAGTAAAGAAGGGCCTGATGGTGATCTGTTATATATCATTACGGCAGCATAGCAAGATGGCGGGAAATCATTTTATCCGATCGATACAGGAAATGAACGAAGTGATCGAATGCCTGACGATATCGGGGGAGTTTGATTTTATGCTAAAGGTAGTGGCAGAAAATATGGATGCCTATTATGATTTTCATGTAAACAGGTTAAGCCAGATAGAAAATATCGGTAATGTTCAAAGCGTCTTTGTGATGGGCGTGATCAAGCAAACGCACCAGCTGGTGTGGTAGTTTCTTTTACAAGAGAAAGGTTAAAGAGGTTGTTCCAAAAGAATGGCTATTTAAATCTTCGTAAATTGTCATAACTCATCACTAACGACTATGCGATATATTGGTTTTTTGATCATTGCTGCCGCGGTCATTATATGTACCATTCTTGCAGTAACTACCCTGAAGTATCGATTCCGCGCCGGGGAAACGATATCTGTGACCGGGTTGGCGGAGAAGAATTTTATTTCTGACCAGATTGTGTGGAAGGGAACTTTTACCAGGTCGGGATCAGATCTCAAAAGCGCCTATGCGCAATTAAAAACAGATGAAAGCGAGATCAAATCTTATTTAAACAGTGCAGGCATTCCGGATAGTTCCATCTTATTCAGCTCTGTGGATATGCAAAGGAATTATGAAACCATTTTTGATAACAATGGCCGCAGCATCGGTTCCCGTTTCAGCGGGTATAATCTTACCGGAACTGTAATTGTGGATTCAAGAAATATACCTGTAGTGGAGAAATTGTCCAGGGAGATCACAGGCCTGTTGCAGAAAGGGATAGAATTGAACTCCACACCTCCTAGTTATTATTATTCCGGCCTTAATGAGCTGAAGATAGACCTGCTGGCAAGAGCCCTGCTGATGCCAGGCAAAGGGCTGAAAGCATAGCGAAGAATTCTGAAGCAGGTTTAGGTGAAATGAAAAAAGCCAATATGGGCGTTTTTCAGATCACAGGCAAAAATTCAAATGAGGATTATAGTTATGGGGGCGTGTTCAATACCTCATCGAAGGAAAAGACAGCTTCCATAACATTAAAAGTAGATTACCAGGTAAATTAAATATTATGTATCAATACGATTCTGTGGCACATGCCCTAGAGGAACTGAGAAAGAAAGGATATACTACTGATTTTAATTTAGAGGAGAACTGCCTGGTGTGCAATACGCAAAAATTCACTGCTGAAGATTTTGATATTAAAGAAGTAATCCGTTTTGAAGGTAACAGCGATCCGGGGGATGAAGCCATTGTTTATGGAATAGAGTCAAAGACTGGCTTGAAAGGGGTGCTTGTGAATGGATATGGGTATTCATCCGACTCAATGGGTGAAGAGATCGCAAAGAAGTTAAGTATGCATGCGCATTAATAAATTTGCCTGCTACAATGAAATTCACACTGTTCCCAGCTATCATAACATCCAATTGTTTATGAAATACAAATGAATTGAACTAACAGTTGTATCTTTTTTCCATGAAAAAGACAGGTGCTGTATTGGCTTTATGCCTGGGGCTTTGTTCGATAGCTATAGCGCAGAATTTTGGAGGCTTTCCTCCCTCCACCCATTGGAAACAGATCAACACGGATACGGCGCGCATTATTTATACAAAAGGTGCGGAAGCGGAAGCGGAACGCATTGCTACCCTGATACACCGGCAGGCGGCTGATCAATCCTTTCCTTTAGGACATCAATTACGCAAAATCAACATAGTGCTGCAAAGCCGGACCACACTGGCGAATGGTTATGTGGCCCTGGCTCCTTTCAGGAGTGAATATTATTTGGTTCCTTCTTCCAACAACCTGGAGTTTGGCAACCTGCCCTGGCACGAGAACCTGGCGGTACATGAATACCGGCACGTGCAACAGTACAACAATTTTAATCGAGGACTGAGCAAGGGTTTTTATTATTTATTTGGAGAGCAGGGCCTGGCATTGGCCAACGCTCTCAGTATTCCTGACTGGTTCTTCGAAGGTGATGCCGTGCATGCGGAAACAGCCTATACAGAACAGGGCAGGGGCAGGCTGCCATTATTTTTAAGTGGATATATCAGCCTCTGGCTGGAAGGGAAGAACTACAGCTGGATGAAGTTGCGCAATGGTTCGATGAAAGATTATGTGCCGGATCATTACCAGTTGGGTTACCTGCTGGCCAACTATGGTTATTTAAAATATGGCCCTACATTCTGGCAAAAGGTGACCAGCGATGCCAGTGCTTTTAAGGGATTGTTTTATCCCTTTCAGAAAGCTATCAGGAAATATGCAGGGGTTGACTATAAAACATTCAGGAAAGAGGCTTTTCAATATTACCAGGAAAAGCTGGGCGTTGCGAAAGGGGTAGCTGCAAGTCCTCATGACCATGTTGCCAGTTATTATTTTCCCCAATACATCTCTAAAGACTCCTTGCTCTACCTGAAAACGGCCTACAACAGGATACCTGCATTCTATATAAAGGATAAAATGGGTGAGCACAGGTTGAAGCAACGTAATATCAGCCAGGAAGATTGGTTTAGCTATCGTAAGGGAAAGCTTGTCTATACCAGCTATAGTACCAATGCACGGTGGACGCTCATCGATCACAGTGACATTATATTGATGAATGTGAACACAGGGGCGGAAAAGCGCATTACACGCAAGGCAAAATACTATACGCCCGATCTTTCGCCTTCAGGAGATAAGATCATCGCGGTGCGCATCAATGACTCATTGCAAACAGAATTACAGGTACTGAAAGCTCCTGATGGTAATGTGCTTCAAAAGTTTCCATCGGTAAATGAATATTATTATAGTAACCCCAGGTTCGTTGATGAAAACACGGTAGTGGTTACAACACGCACCCCCGGATCAAAGATCGCTTTACAGTTGCTGAACCTGGCTGACAATAGTTGGGAAGAGATCGTTCCTTATTCGAATCATACGATAGGACAAACTTTTGTAGCTAATGACCGGGTGTATTTTATTTCCAATGCCGGTGCTAATGATGATATCTATTCGGTGGGCTTAAAGGATAAAAAAATCTACCAGGTAACCAAAGACAGAACAGGGAATTATTATCCATCAGTGATGGGAGATTCACTGGTATGGTCTCATTTTACAGCTGAAGGTATAAGGTTGCGCAATGAAGCGGTTGGTGGCAGAGCAGGTAGTGAAATCAATCCACTTGCCTGGCAGGAAGAGGCGTTGCTTTATCCTGTGGCGGATCCAAAAGATATTCTTAGTGGTACGAATAGAAGATTTAGCGAAAAACGCTACAGCCAGTCAACAGGACTTTTTCGTTTTCATAGCTGGGCCCCTGATTATGTAGATCCTGAATTTACGTTTAGCCTGTACAGTGATAATATACTGAATAATTTTTCCAATGAGCTGTTCTACCGTTACAACCAGGATGAGGATTCGCATGGCCTGGGCTGGAATGTATTTTATGGAGGTTTGTTCCCCGTGTTGAGTGCAGGAGCTGAATATACCTATAACCGGCACATCGATCTTTCGCCGGGAACATTGACACTTGACCAGGCAGAAGTAAGAGCAGGATTCTCTATTCCGCTGAATTTCACACAGGGTAAAACCTATAAGAGCCTGAACTTTGGATCTGATTATGTATTCAACCGGCTGATGCCAACGGGGATATTCAAAGATTCTTTCATGGCGAGGAGCAATAGTTACCTGCGCCATTTTATTTCCTGGTCACATTATTTGCCAAAGGCTGTGCAGCAGATCTATCCAAAACTGGGATGGAGCACAGGGTTACAATACCGGGACCTGGTATCTGGTAAAGGTTACCAGTTGTATGGCAATAGCTTTGTGTTTTTGCCTTCCATAGGTAATCATAGCATCGTAGTAAATGGTGCCTTCCAGGAAACTGATACCAATAATGTAGTTTTCAGCAACCGGTTTCCTGGCGCCAGGGGATATGATGACTATTATTTTTCCAGGATGTGGAAGCTGGCTGGCAATTATCATTTCCCGATTGTTTACCCTGACCTGGGACTGGCAAATATTGTTTTCATACAGCGATTGCGGGGAAATGTATTCTATGATATGTCCAGGGTTTATTCGAATGCAAAGACAAGAAGTGCAGACCTGAGAAGTGTGGGAGGTGAACTGTATTTTGATACGAAATGGTGGAACCAGCTGCCCGTGTCATTTGGCTTTCGCGTTAGTCACTTGCTGGATGATGGTTTCAGTTCAAGGGACAGGAAGGGAAATAACTGGTTTGAATTCATATTACCCGTGAACCTGATTCAGAATTAAAGGAAGAGAACTAAGATTTATGGGATTATAAGGATTATTGAGGAGAATGGGAATGTCGAACAATAGAACAAGGAATGTAGAGTGAAGAAATGGTTAGGCGGGAGGCAATATTGTTGCGGACTGTTTTTAGGCCAGAGAAATAAAAAGTATTTAAAGAGATCTTTACTTTTTAATTAAATCAATAAGGCTATGGCAAATAACAAGTTAATACGCATGGACAATGTCGGCATAGTGGTAGAGTCCATTGATGCGGCCATTGCATTTTTTGCCGAACTAGGGCTGCATCTGGAAGGGCGGGCTATTATAGAAGGGGAATGGGCAGGGCGTGTTACCGGGCTTGGAGACCAGCAGGTAGAGATTGCAATGATGGTGACTCCCGATGGCCATAGCCGGCTTGAGATATCACGGTTTTTAACTCCTTCCATTATAGCAGATCACAGAAATGCCCCGGTAAATGCTCTTGGATATTTGCGTGTTATGTTCGCGGTAGCAGATATAGATGACACATTAGCCAGGCTGCAAAAAATTGGAGCGGAACTCGTCGGAGAAGTGGTGAAATACCAGGATTTGTATCGCTTGTGTTATATCCGGGGTCCTGAAGGTATTTTGATTGGATTGGCTGAACAGCTCAGTAAAGATAGAGACCCTTTAAAATAACCTTTACCAGATAATTGTATCAATGTTACTCTACATTTTCAGCAAGATGTATAACCAGATGTTGGAGTATTGTCATGATATAAAGGAACTAAGGTTACTCAAATGCGGTCGGTTTATATGTAATTTATAATTCCACAGGTACAAAGGCACATCAATTTTGATATATAAATTATGCGCTGCAGGAAATTGAGTTAAAATCATTTCAGAAATGATCATTAAAAGGTAAGACCAAAGGTCGGGATAAAAAAACCAGGTATTGTTATGAAAGCAAGCATTCATTATTTATTCATTTTATTGCTATTTGTTTCGGGTACTGTTGCTTCACAAAGCAGCATTGAATTATCCGATCTTAAAAAATCTTTTAATTATGGAAAGTCTGTAGCTGTCTTTGGCGGCTCGGTTTCTGTTATACCGGCAAGCGATAGTGCCAAAATACTTTGGAAAGAATATTTAGGAATGCGCATTACTAATTTTGGAGTAGGAGGTGCAGGCTTTTCTTCTTTGCAAGGAAAATCTTTGCAGCAACAGGTTGATGAAGCGGGTGTATTTGACATCTATATCCTTTGGGCTTCAACAAACGATTATACCAATCATAGAATGGTTGGAAATTATACGGATTACACAGAATTTGATGGTTATGATAAAAAGAAATTAACTACACAGGCGGGGGGAATTAATTACTGTATCAAAAGAATTTACGAGATCAATCCCCGGGCAGTAATCTACTTTTTTACATCCAATAAGGCCTTTAATGATAGGGGAGGGTATGATCCATTTTATGCAAAGGGAATGAACCGGTATGTCCAAATGCAAAAACAAATCTGTGCACTGCATGGAATACCGGTGCTTGATCAATTCTCTTTAGGTGGGTATAATATATACAATAAGGATATTTACTATAAGGATCCCATACATATGAATGGATTGGGATACCAAAAATTAGGGGAACTACAAGTGTCGTTTCTTGCGTTCCCCTAATACATATATATTCTTAAAGAATCTTTATTCAAACAGAGTGAATCAGGATCCGCCTAATGAAGCCAGGCTTTCCTCGATGGCTTTGATCTTATCTTCAGCGTCAGCTTTCTTCTTTCTCTCCACTTCTACTACCTCTGGTTTTGCATTCTGCACAAAGCGCTCATTGCCTAACTTTTTTTCTACTGAAACCAGGAACCCCCTGAGGTAATCCAGGTCTTTCAATAACTGTTCTTTTTGAGCTGCAGGATCTATTTCAGTTTCTGTTTCCAGGTAAAATTTATCGGTTCCTACCACTGCGGTAATGGCATTGGCAACATTTTCGCTGGTAAAAATGATTGCTCCTGCGTTCACCTGTCTTGAAAGTATATGCTGCACCCATTGATAGCTGGCATTGTCTGCTGTTTGAATATGCAGGTTCACTGTCTCTTTCGGTTTGATATTATTCCTGGCCCTTGTATCCCTGATAGCTGTAATGGTTTCCTTGAGCAAATTTCCGAGTTGAAGCAGCTGTTTATCCTGCAACGTGGTGCTCCTGGCATGAGCCGTTCCCACTTCACCTATTTGTTTGTTGGTAAGATCATCACCCTCCGTGCGCCCGCGTAACTGGTGGTAAATTTCTTCTGTAACAAAAGGCATAAAGGGGTGCAGCAGCTGAACCAGTTGTTCAAAAAAGTCAATGGTTGATTCGAGCAGGTAATGATCTATCTTTTCTCCGTAAGGTGGTTTCACCCACTCGAGGTACCAGCTGCAGAAATCATCCCATATAAGCGAATAGATAGTTTTTAAGGCTTCGCTTAAGCGGAATTCTTTATAAAGGACTTTCAATTGTTCGCGCACTTCCGCCAGCCTTGTTGAAAACCAATGGGCAGCAAGCGTAGTTTTTTCAAAGGCTTCACCGGTAGTCTCAGTTTTAGTGGCGCCATTGGATTCCCACATCTTAACCAGCTTGAGGGCGTTCCAGATTTTGTTGTTGAAATTGCGTCCTTGTTCGCAGCTGCTGTCATCAAAAAGCAGGTCATTGCCGGCAGGGGAAGAGATCAATATGCCAAAGCGGACAGCATCAGCACCAAAGCGGGTGATGAGATCGAGCAGGTCGGGCGAATTACCCAGGCTTTTGCTCATTTTTCTTCCCTGCTTATCTCTTACCATGCCTGTGAAGTACACATCATCAAATGGTTTTTGATCCATGTATTCCTCGCCTGCCATGATCATGCGGGCTACCCAGAAAAAGATGATATCCTGACCGGTTACTAATACTGATGTAGGATAGTAATAATTAATATCTGGATTGTTCGGTTGTGTGATACCGTTAAATACTTCAATGGGCCATAGCCAGGAAGAAAACCAGGTATCGAGTACATCTTCATCCTGCACGAGTTCACCTTTTTCCAGGGAAATATGATGTGTTGAAGCAAAAAGCTGGCGTGCTGCCTCTTCTGTTTCGGCAACTATGAAGCGTCCCTCTTTATCATACCAGGCCGGTATGCGCTGTCCCCACCAAAGTTGACGGCTGATGCACCAGTCCTTTACATTTTCCAGCCAATATTTATAGGTGGCCAGGAAACGCTCTTCTGGGTGGATCTTCACTTCACCACTGGCCACAGCCTGCAAGGCTTTATCTGCAAGACCGCGCATTTTTACAAACCACTGGGTAGAGATACGGGGTTCCACCACAACATTGGTGCGTTGCGAAAAACCAAGGCGTGTCTGGTATTCTTCTTCTTTCAGTAACAAGCCCTCATCCTTCAATTGTTTTATAGAAGCTTTTCTTGCTTCGAAGCGGTCCATGCCTACGAATACTTCGGCGGCAGCGCTAAGTGTTCCGTTAGGATTTAAAGTATCAATGGCAGGAAGGTTATGCTTCAATCCCAGGTTATAGTCATTGATATCATGTGCCGGTGTTACTTTTAAAGCACCAGTTCCAAAAGCAGGATCTACATATTCGTCAAATATGAGGGGCACTTCGCGGTTCACCAGGGGAACAATGATCTTCTTTCCTTTCAGATGCCGGTAGCGCTCATCATTAGGATTTACACAAACAGCGGTATCGCCCATTATGGTCTCGGGTCTCTGTGTTGCTATGACAATATATTCTTCTTCCTGGCTTTCGTTTTCGGATTTCACCCTGTACTTTACGTAATACAACTTACCCTGTATATCCTTGTATTCCACTTCTTCATCACTAAGGGCTGTTTCGGCTGCAGGGTCCCAGTTGATCATGCGGGCTCCCCGGTAGATCATCCCTTTATTATAGAGGTCTATGAAAACCTTGATTACAGCTTTGTAATAATGCGGGTCCATGGTAAATGTGACACGATCCCAATCTACACTGCAACCCAGTTTCTTTATCTGGTGATAAATGATGCCCCCGTATTTTTCTTTCCATTCAAAAGCATGATCCAGGAAGGTTTCCCTGGTGAGTTCATGTTTGGAAATGCCTTTTTCTTTTTCAAGCATTTGTACCACCTTAGCTTCTGTAGCTATGGACGCATGGTCACTGCCAGGTACCCAGCAGGCATTGAACCCATTCATCCTGGCATTGCGCACCAGCACATCCTGCACGGTTTCATTCAAGGTATGTCCCATGTGTAACACACCAGTAACATTGGGAGGAGGAATAACTACCGTAAAAGATGGTCTTTCATCCGGTGTGCTTTTAAAGTATCCCTTGTTCATCCAATGCTGGTACCAGTTCTCCTCAACGGGTCCGGGCTCAAAATTCTTAGATAAGGTCGTGCTCATGCTTATAAATAAAATTGGTGTGCAAATTTAGCATCTGCACACCAATTAAGACAATGTGAAATATAAGGTTGAAACTGGCCTGGTGAATTGCCGAAAACTGTTTATCCTTTAATTTTCGAATTCGAGCTGGCTGTTGTTGATAAAGTTTACCAATGCAGCTGCATTCTTCAGGTTCAGTTTTTTCAGTATGTTGTACCGGTGTACTTCCACGGTCTTTACAGAAATGTTTAATGAGTCGGCAATTTCTTTGGAAGAGTGCCCTTTTTTGATAAAGGCTATGATCTCTATTTCCCTTTGAGACAGTGAGTTTAAACCATTCTGGTTGTCTTCTCCGCTGATGACCTGCTCAGACAGGATGTTTTTGATCTCATCGCAGATATACTTACGGCCATTCTGAATTTCCATGATGGCTTTAAACATTTCTTCGCGGGAAGAATTTTTGGTCACATAACCCATGGCGCCCTTCTGGATCATTTTGCGGGCGTAGGTAGGTTGGGTATGTAGAGATACACCTAATATTTTCGAAACAGGTGAGTATTTACGGATCAACTGGGTTGCTTCAATACCGTTCATGCCAGGCAGGTTGATATCCATAATGACAACCTGTGGTCTCAGTTGTTTGGCCAGTTCCACGGCATCCTCGCCACTTCCGCTTTCAGCAATTACTTTAAAGCGTGGGTCGGTGTTTAAAATAAAGCTCCAGGTCTCTCTCACGAGTGTGTGGTCATCTGCAATGAGAATAGTGATCTTTTCCATAGTTAGTTAGGATATGCTATTTTGTTTAAAAGGGAAATTGATAATTATTTTTGATCCCTTAGACGGAGCACTCTCAATATTGTGTGTTCCATTAATAAGGTAAATACGGTTTTGAATATTTTTAAGTCCGGCCCCTTTCTTAACTTTCTGAATATTAAATCCTATCCCGTTGTCTTCAATAATTACTTCTACAAGGGAAGCATTATATAATATCTTAATACTCACCTTACTTGCTTTTGCGTGCTTTATGGCATTATTAAGAGCTTCCTGTATAATCCTGAAGATGGTAAGCTTTTGATTTTTATCTAATAGATCCTCAATTTCTGGCTTCGCCTGCAAACTTACATGAAGTTTACGGGTGAGGTTGATATTTTCGATGAGATCGTTGATAGAGTCTATCAAGCCCAGATCGCCAATGCTGGGGTTCATTAAGGACCGGGAAAGCTGCCTGATCTCATTAATTACATTTATAATATTTTTATTGGCTTTCAATACCATGTCATCCTTTAATTCCGGGTTGCTGATAGCAAGGTCAAGGTATAATTTGGTAGTAGTCAGCACCTGGTTCACATTATCATGTAGTTCCTTACCTATCTCGCTTCTTTCCTGTTCCTGGGTTTCAATGGTAGCCTGGTTGATGGCTTTCTGGTATTCCAGTTCATTATTCAGCAGTTCCCGTTCCAGCCTTTTCCTTTCAGATACATCCTGGGCAGCCCCGATCATCCGTATCGGCTTGCCTTCCGCATTTCGGATGATAATACCCCTGTCATACACATGGGTATAGGATCCATCATCTCGCCTGAACCGGTACTCGACATCAAAATTATTTTCATGAACCGCATTAAGGATCCGTGAAATGACTGATTTTACCTTTTGGGTGTCACCCGGATGGAGGCGTTTCATCCAATTGGATATTTTTTCAATACCCATGTTATCCTTAGTGCCAAAGACTTTTTTCAAACCTACAGGATCCCGGTACACCAGGTTTGTTTCCAGGTTCCAATCCCATATAAGATCATGGGTAGCCTTCATCATGATATCAAAACGTTCGTTGGCCAGCCTGATCTCTTGTAATGACCAGCGGTTCTCCATTACGATCCTTAAAATATTCCGCAGGCGTTCCACTGTGGCCAGCTCGTTATTGTCGGGTGTCTGCACCGTTTTATGATAAATGGCAAAACTTCCCAGTACTTTTCCTGAACTGTGAATAATAGGAAGTGACCAGCAGGCTTTTAAGCCAAAGCTGGCAGCTATATGTTTATATTTTGTCCAAAGCGGATCTTTATCTATATCAGAAGTAATGACTGGTTTTTTAAGGTACATGGCCGTGCCGCAACTACCTTCAGCGGGCCCGATATGCTGGCCATTGATAGCTGACCCATATTCTTGCGGAAGACCTGGAGCAGCCAGGTGTTCCATAACATGGTCATTCTTTAACAAGATGACTGAAGCAAGGGATTCCGAATGGATTTCTTCGATACCTTTTAAAAGGGTGTTTACCACTTCCTTTAGTTCAATATCCGGGTTGGCTGAAAGTTCAAGTATCGATCTTTCAAGGGATAATAATTGTTCATGGAACTTTCTTTCAGAAATATCCTGAAGGGAACCGATCATCCGAAGGGCTTTGCCTTCCCTGTTCCTTACTATAAATCCTCTTTCCAATACATAGCTGTACTTACCGTCTGCACGCTTTAAACGGTATTCCTGGTTCCAAATCTTTTTCCGGGGATGAGCCAGTGTATCTTCCAGGCTTTGAATTGTTTTTTGACTTTCGGAAGGATGTAATAATTGTTTCCAGACCTCAATAGTAACTTCTGCAGGTTGGTAACCAAAAAGTGACTGAAGGCTGTCACTCCAGTATAATTCACCCGCCAGCAGGTCCCATTCATATATCGCATCAGAAGCAGCACGGCTGGCCAGTTGAAAGCGTACATTGCTTTTCTTCAATTCTCCTTCTATGCGTTTTTTTTCGGTGATATCCTGCAGTGCACCCGTTACCTTAATGGCATTACCCTTTTCATCCCTGACAATAACTGCTTTATCGTTTACATACGCATAACTTCCATCTGATTTCAGGTACCGGTATTCATATTCCCATCGTTCTGTCCTGGGATCATCAATGGCTTGCTGGTAAGACTTTATTGTCTCCTCCTGGTCATCCGGGTGGATATAATCGTACCATTCATCAAACTTCCTGAATTCGTCTGCCTTCCAGCCCATCATGTCTGTATAAGTGGAGCTGATATAGGCTTCCTTGGTGATTACATCCCATTCCCAAAGTGCTTCCGATGAAGCTTTGGCTGCCAGCCGAAATCGTTCATTGCTTTTACGCAATTCAATTTCAGTAACTACTTTAGGCGTCACATCATGGGCCACTACCAGGTTGGCTTCCTTTCCCTGGTAGCTAATGGAATTAATGCGCAGGTCAACGAAGATGGTACGTCCATCTTTTAATTTGTGTTGCCAGTTATTTAAGGAATAGGTTTTTTGTGTTCTGTTATTATTGATCCTGCTATTTAGTTTATCTATATTTTCTTCTGCCTGGATATCAAAAATGGTTAATTGCATGAATTCTTCCCTGGTATAACCATAGTGTTTAATAGCGGCTTCATTCACTTCCAGGAATCTTTGCGTTTCAAAATCATAGATCCAGCAGGGAAGGGGATTGCTTTCAAATAAAGTCCTGTATTGTTGTTCTGAAAACCTGAGGCTTTCCTTGATTTTTAATTGCTCCAGATCAGCCAGTTTTTTTCCTGTTATATTCCTTGTACTTACCAATACACCAATGATCTCTTTTTTTTCATTTTTTGCCGGTTTAAAATAGCTTTCAAAGTAATTGATAGAGCCATTTACAGGAACCTCAATTTCAGTCCATCGCTCTTTTCCATTTAATACGTCCCTATAGACTCCCTCAACAAAGCTTCGTCGTTTCAATGGCACCAGTTCCAGTATAGACATGCCGGGACGAACACTGTATCCCAGGTATTGCTTTACCATACCCTTTGTTGCCTCACTGCAAAGAACTATTTTCAATTCTTTATCAATGAGAAAAAATATATCATCCAGGTTATTAATAATTAACTGTAAGGCAATTTCCTCCGGGAGAGGACTACCTGTTGTAAGTGAGGAAGCATCTTTGTGGGGCTGATCTTGCATGCTGTTGCTATATCGCTAAGTGAAAATACTGATTAGGTTTTTAAAGCTCCCAACTTATTGTTTAATATTTAAAATATGCAAAAAAACAGGGTTTTGGTCTTCTGCATTGTTATTATTGTATCTTAATTCTTTGATCCATATCATTTACTCATTTTGTACATAACTTCTTCATGGAAAGACAGATTACATCCTGGTATAGCCCGAGACTTTATAAAGACATGCCCGTAGCCGTTTACGGGCACTATGGATTTGCTTTATTGCTGGTTCCAACTGCTGCGGCAGATTACCTTGAGTATGAAAGGTTTCAATTGATAGATGCCCTTTCCCCCTTTATAAATGAAGGCAAGGTCAAGGTTTTTTCCATCAACAGCATTAACAATGAAAGCTGGATGAATAACCATATGGACCCGCGCCATAAGATCATTCGTCATCAGCAATTCAACGAATATGTGTACCAGGAAGTATTGCCATTTGTCAGAACACATACAAGTCCTGAAACGCCGGTTATTATTTGCGGGGCTTCATTTGGAGCCTTGCACAGTATGAATCTTTTCCTGAAAAGGCCTGATCTGCTCAATGGCGTGATAGCCCTGAGTGGCGTTTACGATCTTACGGAGTATACAAAAGGGTACTATGACGAAGATGTGTACTTTAATAGTCCTCAGCACTATATTCCTAACCTGACTGATCATTCTATCCTGGAACAGGTTCGGAAAAGTCAGCACATTCATATTTTCAGTGGTAGCGGGGCTTATGAAGATCCCAATGCCAGCCGGAGCTTTGCCTCTCTACTTTATAATAAGGGCATCAATTATGAACTGGATATATGGGGATCGGAATGGCCGCATGACTGGAATACCTGGCGTACCGTATTACCCCATTACTTAGGCACCCGTTTCTGATTTTATAGATAACTATGCAGGAACTATCTCAAGGGTGGCACCGATTCCCCTGTCTGTAATCGCATCACACATGGGTTTGAGATTCTCGTAAGAACCATGCTTAACAGCATATTTGCCTTTATAATGGATGATATAGGCACATTGTTCTGCCTGTTCATAGCTATGGTCACAGACCTCCATTAAGGATTCGATCACCCATTCAAAAGTGTTTACTTCATCATTCCACACGATCAAATGAAATGGGTCCGTCGTATCCACCAGAACATCATCCATTTCAAAAGGTGATATCTTTTCAGAACCTTTCATGGTACAAAGTTAATTAACCGGGAAGAATGCTAAAACCAGTACTTCATTTATTCCTGTAATCAGGAAGCAATTTTCACAAACTGTACGTAAGAGGTAGGATCTAAACAATTACCTCGGAAATCGCTTCATTTTTCAATATTCAGTTTTCTGCTCCGTTTCGGACCATTTTTTGAAAGCTTCCAATGCTTCATTCCTTAAAAGCTGGCGGGTGAAAAGTGTCCGTTTTTCCAACGGCTTTTCCAATTCCTCATAGATAAATTTGTCATCAAAATTAATGGCAGCCGCATCGTTTTTGGTATTGGCATAATAAAGCTTGTCAAGCCTGGCCCAGTAAATAGCACCGAGGCACATAGGGCAGGGTTCACAACTGGCGTAGATCTCGCATCCGGTCAACTGGAAAGTTTGCAGGTTTTCACAAGCCTGGCGTATGGCTACCACCTCGGCATGAGCGGTGGGATCATTGGTAGAGGTAACACTATTGGCGCCCCTGGCTATAATCTGCCCGTCTTTTACAATGACGGCCCCGAATGGCCCTCCATTGCAACTCTTTATGTTGGATAGGGATAATTGAATGGCTTCACGCATGAATGCTTCCTGCTGCTCTGTGTTCATTTTGCAAGAATAAGAATTAGAACGTAAACTTATTAAAGCGGGTCAAAATTGCATGGAAAAGACCGTACCCCTGCCCTCAATCGATTGAACCTGAATGGTGCCACGGTGCAGCATCACGATCTGTTTACAAAGACTCAACCCGATTCCACTTCCATTTTTTTTAGTGCTGAAAAAAGGGATAAATATCTTATCCAACACTTCTTCGGGAATACCCGGGCCATTGTCCGCTACCTTTAGGATTACCTTCTTGTTGAGGGTTTGTTCTGCAGATAGGATGATCCTCGGTTCTTCCTGGTCCTTTACTGCTTCTATAGCATTTACGATCAGGTTGATCAGCACCTGTTCAATCAGGCTCGGATCGGCTTCCAGCACCAGGTCTGTTTCTTTTAAAATAATCTCCAGGTCAATCCCCTTTTGCTCAAATGTGGGAGCCATCAGTTGGTGCAGGTTGCCAAATAGTTCCCTTATATACACCTTTTGAAGGTTGAGCTTTGTTATTTTATTCAGGTTACGGTAGGTTTCGGCAAACTTCAACAAACCTTCACTTCGTCTCTGGATGGTATCAATACCTAATTCAAGATCTTCCAAAGTATTGGTATCAGTAGAAGTAAGGCGTTTTTTCAGTGTTTCGGCCAGCGAAGAAATGGGTGCTACGGAATTCATGATCTCATGGGTCATTACACTCAGTAATTTTTGCCATGCCCGGGATTCTGTTTCATCAAGGGCTTCATTTACATTTTGAAAAGCGACCAGTTTGAACTTCTTTCCTTCTGTCTGAAAGGCTGTGGCCGACAATAAGATCTTAAAATGGGATTTTTCCAGGTGGGCCGTGGCGATCTTACTTTCCCCCGGCTTCAGAATGCTGATTTCCGTAAATAAAGTGCTATCTCTTTTTTCCAGTGAATGGATGGTTTTCAGGTAAGGCAACTGCAACATTTTCTTTAAGGATTCGTTCATCCAGACAACTTCGCCAGTTTCCATTTCGTAGGAAAGGATACCTGTATCCACCAGTTCAAGGATCTTTTGCAGGTACTGGTACTGGGTCTCTTTTTCCTTGGATATTACTTTAAAGGTGCTGTTGATCTCATTAAATCCTTTGCGCAGTGGCTGAATATCGGCGGAAGCATGCTTGACATCAAAATACCTTGAGAAGTCCCGGTAATGTACTGCTTCAACAAACTGGTTCACTTCATCATAGGTCTTTTTCTGGAATCGAAGGAATTCTATGATCTGGTAAATAACAAGTGGTGAGATGAGTGCCAGGTAAACATGCCATTGTTTTACCAGGAAAAATGAGGCAGCGGTTAAAGTGATCACCAGGAGTAAGACCCTGGATAAAATGCGCCACTGGAAATCTTTAAAGATCATAATGAATGTATAGATGGATATAGGTCCGGTAACTGGAAAAGATGATGTTTAACTATTAAATATCATATTTATTCAAGCGCCTGTATAAAGCGGTTCGTGTAATACCTAACTCTTTGGCTGCTTTGGAAATATTACCACTATGCTTTTCTATTACGCGAAGTATGGTATTTTTTTCTACCGTGCTCAAATTAGAGAACTGCACTTCCTCCGTGGCCATGGTTTGCTCAATGGGGGAGAAGATAATGTCCTTAGCCGTTAAACTATTGCCTTCTGACATGATCACTGCCCGCTCAATGGTATATTGAAGTTCTCTTACATTCCCTGGATAATTGTAGTGCATTAGTTTTTCAATGGCTTTCTCATCAAATTCCAAAGTAGGCTTCAGGTATTTATTGCTATAGATCCTGCTGAAATGTTTGGCAAGTAAAATAATGTCTTTTTCCCTGCGTCGCAGGGGTGGCACTATGATCTCTACCGTATTGATGCGGTAAATAAGATCCTTTCTAAACCTTGCTTCATTGGCCAGTTCAGAGATAGGTATATTGGTAGCGCATACCAGCCTTATATCAATAGGTATGGCCTCGTTACTTCCCAACCTTGTTACTGTTCGGTTTTGTAAAACACTCAGCAGCTTGGCCTGCTGGTGAAGGGAAATATTCCCGATCTCATCTAGAAAAAGTGTTCCTCCATTAGCCAGTTCAAACCGTCCCATCCTGTCTTCCCTTGCATCTGTAAAAGCCCCTTTTTTATGGCCAAATAATTCACTTTCAAATAGGGATTCTGTCAGTGCACCCACATCTACTTTTACAAATGGCTGTGTTGACCTGGCGGAAAAATGATGGATTGCTTTGGCTATCAGTTCCTTCCCGGTTCCATTCTCTCCCAGTATGAGAATATTGGCATCGGTGGGAGCTATTTTCTGGATCTTGTAAAAAATATCCTGCATGCACTCCGATTTTCCCAGCAACTCGGTTTCAAACAGGGAGGAGGTGGGAAGGGTTGCAGTGCCCGAGCCTTTGGTTTCCTTTCGTTTGACTGCTTCTTTAATGGTTGTGATCAGTCTTTCATTATGCCAGGGCTTTACCACGAAATCAAATGCTCCCTCTTTTAATGAGCGAATGGCCAGGTCAATATCACCATAAGCGGTGATCATGATGACTGCAGCCGCGGAGCGGAACTCTTCCTTTATCTTTTTGAGCCAGTAAATCCCTTCATTGCCTGTGTTAATGGAACTATTAAAGTTCATGTCCAGCAAGATGACATCAAATTCCTGTTTAGCTAAAATTGACCGCAGGTTCTCAGGATTTTTTTCCGTAACAATTTCTTTCACTTCCGGGCGTAATAATAAGCGTACAGCAGTCAATACATCAATATCATCATCAATTACCAGGACTGAAGCAGTTTTTAAAGACATAACTATTAGTACAATGATTTGGTAGTAGCGAAACTACAAATATGCCAGTAATGCAAGGCTTTGAAAATGAAGCCTCCATTTAAGGTGTTCAGTTGAGCGGTGTATCAAAAGCGTACACTTTCTGTACGGTAACGAACAGCTTCGTAGATTGCAAAAATTGTAACTTATTGAAAACCATAATCGTCAAACATTGGCATTGGTTTCGACTCAGTCATGTAATAAAGCAGGACCGGATATTAAGTGCCGGTGCCATTTGAAAGAACGAGTTTACATTAAAACCATAAAATCTAACGCTCAGTGGATAGAAAAATTGAAAAAAAGAAGTGGACCCAAAAAAGGATTCTCACCATTGCAGGTATTACCGGACTTGTGTTGCTTATCGCCGGCAGTCTTTATTTTACCTCAGGAAAGGCCAAGCTGAATGTAGATGCGGAACGCATTACGATCAGTGAAGTTAAAAAAGGCGCTTTCCAGGAATTCATACCTGTCAATGGAGTGGTGCTTCCGCTGACAACTATTTACCTTGATGCCATTGAAGGTGGGAGGGTAGAAGAGAAACTGGTTGATGATGGGGCTCTTGTAAAAAAAGGTCAACCTATCCTTCGCCTTTCAAATACAGATCTTGCCTTAAGCCTGGTGAACCAGCAAACCTCTGTGTACAATTTATTGACCCAGATGCAGATAGCAAGGAATGCGGCACAGCAGAATACTACAACGAAGCTGAACCAGATGACTGATGTTGATAACCAGTTGAAGGAAGCCAAAAGGATCTATGAACTGAACAAGACCTTATATGAGCAAAAGGCAATTGGTTTGCAGGAGTTCAAACAATCTGAGAATAATTATAATTACCAGCTGGAAAAGAAAGGACTCACTGAAAAGATCCTGAAGCAGGATGAATCTTCCAATGCCCAGCAGGTGTCCCAGGCCCAGCAATCCTACCTGGGATCACAGAATGCACTGAATGTAATGCGAAAGAAAGTAGGTGACCTGATCGTAAGAGCGCCCATTGATGGCCAGCTGACATCTCTGGATGCGGAAGTGGGACAGAGTAAGAATAAGGGCGAGCGCCTGGGCCAGATAGACGTATTAAGCGGCTATAAGGTACGTGTAGATGTTGACGAACATTATATCTCGCGGGTATTCATTGGCCTGATGGGTGAAACATCTTTTGCAGGCAAAAATTACAAGTTAAAGATCAATAAAGTATTTACGCAGGTAAACAGCGGCCGCTTCCAGGTTGATATGGAATTCATCGATGCAGTACCAGAAGGGATACGTCGCGGTCAAACGCTGCAAATTCGCCTGGCATTAAGCGACGAAACCCAGGCCTTGCTGCTGGCAAAGGGTGGCTTTTACCAACAAACTGGTGGGAACTGGGTTTTCAAGGTCGACAAAGATGGCAAGACCGCTTATAAAGTAGATGTGCAGCTTGGCCGGCAGAATCCAGATTACTATGAAGTGCTGAGTGGCCTGCAGCCCGGCGATAAGATCGTGACCTCCAGTTATGAGAATTATGGAAATATGCAGGAACTGGTGCTTAAAAAATAAAGTTCAAAACCAACAACACATACACGTAAACTTTCTGCCATGAAACTCTTCTTTTTAATGATCCCGCTTTTAGGTGTTCATTGTATCACAACAGCCTGTTTTCAAAAGATCAAAGAAAGAAAACCTGAGGTGAAGAAAGAAACCGTGGCCTTCCAGATCCTGCCCGGAAACCTGTTATTAAATTTCAATTAATTCCAACTGTTTATAAACAAATCAAAATGATAAAGATTAAAAACCTCGAAAAGATCTATCGCACAGAAGATGTGGAAACTGTAGCATTGAACAAACTTTCTCTTTCCGTAGCAGAGGGTGAATTTGTCGCTATCATGGGCCCTTCAGGTTGTGGCAAATCCACCTTATTAAATATCCTGGGTCTTCTTGACGATCCGGATAGCGGAAGCTTTTTGTTCAATGGAATTGAGGTAGCTGATTTTAATGAAAGAAAAAGAGCAGACCTGCGCAAAAGAAATATTGGGTTTGTATTCCAGAGTTTTAATCTTATAGATGAACTGACTGTTTTTGAAAATGTGGAACTGCCATTGATCTATTTGGGTGCAAGACCTTCTGAACGCAAACAAAGAGTGGAAGAAGTGCTGGATAAAATGCAGATCATGCACCGCCGCAACCACTACCCGCAACAACTCTCCGGTGGACAGCAACAACGTGTGGCAGTTGCCAGGGCAGTGGTGAATAACCCTAAGCTGATATTGGCTGATGAACCTACTGGTAACCTGGATTCCAGTAATGGTAACGAAGTCATGCAAATGCTGACAGACCTGAATGAACAAGGTACAACCGTAGTAATGGTAACACACTCTGAACATGATGCCCGGTATAGTCACCGTATTGTGCGCATGCTTGACGGACAGACCGTACTCGAAAATATCATGGTGTGACAAATAGCCTGATGCACAGGAGGATCTAACTACAAAACCAATTTCATGTTCACCACTTATATTAAACTTGCCTGGCGCAACCTGGTTAAGCATAAAGTTTTTTCCTTTATCAATATCGCAGGACTTACTATTGGTATGGCCTGCACCTTACTGATCCTGGTATGGGTGTATAATGAACGCTCCTGGGACCGGAATAATAAGCATTACGATACTATTTACCATGTAATGTGTAATCGTGATTTTAACGGCGAGATCAATACGGGTCAGGATATGATGTATCCATTGCCTAAGGCTGCCAAAGCAAACTTTCCTGAAATAGAACATGCAGCCATTGTATCTTTTGGAGAGACCACCTTATTCACGGCAGGGGATAAGCGAATGAATAAGGCTACTTTAACTGTATCACCCGAGTTTTTTGACATCTTTAGTTATGAACCATTGCAGGGAGATCTCTCCACTGCGGTTAAAGATGCTGATGCAGTCATCCTTACTGAATCTACCGCTAAGGCTTTGTTTGGGAATGTAAATGTGATCAACCAGCCGGTTGAGATCAACAATCATAGAACGGCCTATGTCAAGGCTGTCATTAAAGACGCACCCCGTAATTCGACCTTGCAGTTTGAAGGTATCATCCCCTTCAATCCTTCTTCTCCTGACATAGTAAAATCTGAAACCGAATGGGTGAACTGTGGCAACCGCGTGTTCTTTCAAACGCATAGCGGTACTAATATTCCTGCACTGGCTTCCAGGGTTATGAAACTGGTACAGGAACATACAGAAGGAGAGAATCCTACTACAAGGGGAAGTATTGTATTACATCCAATGAGTAAATGGAGGTTGTATGGAGATTTCAGCAATGGCGTCAATACCGGCGGCAGAATAGAATATGTTAACCTTTTCACCTGGATAGCCGTGATCATTTTGATCATAGCCTGCGTCAATTTCATGAACCTGTCTACCGCACGTTCTGAAAAAAGAGCCAAGGAAGTAGGAATTCGCAAAACCCTGGGATCAGAGCGCAAGCAATTGCTCTACCAGTTCATTTCAGAATCGCTTTTGCTTTCTGTTTTAGCATTTGTTTTGGCTGCTGCCATAGTCATTGCCCTGGTGCCAACCTTTAGCCAATTATTGAAAGAAGACCTGGTAATACCTTTTGACCAGCCTGTTACCTGGGTACTTGTTGTTGCCATGATCCTGGTCACTGGACTAGTAGCCGGTAGTTACCCTGCTTTTTATTTATCAGGGTTCAATCCCATAAAAGTATTGAAAGGAACTTTCCTGCCAGGGAAGCAGGCCTTACTGCCAAGAAAGATATTGGTGACTTTCCAGTTCATTGCTTCCATCATTTTGATATCAGCTACGGTAGTTATCTATAAACAGTTGCAATATGTAAAGGACCGGGATCTCGGATATGACCAGGATAACCTGGTTATGGTTAATTCTACCCCTGAAACGGACAAGAGTTTTGACGCGTTAAAAAACGACCTGCTGCAGACAGGACTGGTATCGTCAGTTAACCGCACTTCCAGCCCTATCACGGATATCTATATGTCCACTTCTGGCATAAGGTGGGCAGGTGCTCCTCCAAGTTCTAACCTCGTAATTGGATTCATTTTTACCAATGAAGATTTTGCACAAACCGTACGAACTAAAATACTTGATGGAAGAGACTTTCGTAGTGGCGATTCCGATGCTGTAGTTTTCAATAAAGAAGCGATCAGGCTTATGGGTTTAAAAACACCCTTGGGTACAAAGATCAACTGGGCGGGCAAGGATCGTACTATTGTTGGAGTGCTGGATGATATGGTGATCACTTCTCCCTATAAACCTGCAGATCCATTGATGCTGGTGTATGAGAACAAATGGTCCGGAAGATTAAACCTTCGTCTTGCTAAAAATGCAGACCTTAAAAACGCATTGGCGGCTGTAGAAAAGACCTATAAGAAATACAGTATTGAATATCCTTTTGAATACAAATTCATTGATGAAGAGTTTAACCAGAAGTTCATCAACGAACAATTGATTGGCAAGCTCTCTGTGATCTTTGCCGGCCTGGCTATATTCATTTGTTGCCTTGGCTTATTTGGTCTCGTGGCCTCTTCCATTGAACGCAGGCGCAAAGAAATTGGCATCCGTAAGGTACTGGGTGCTTCACTGCAACAATTACTATTGCTCATGTCAAAAGAATTTCTATGGCTGGTTGCTCTTGCCTTTGTAGTGGCTATTCCCATAGCCTGGTGGGGAATGAATAAATGGCTACAAAACTATAGTTACCGCACTGATATAAGTGTTGGGGTATTTGCCATGGTAGGCATCGTCATTCTCTTTATCGCGTTACTCACTGTAAGTCTCAATGCATCCAGGGCGGCCCTGAGCAACCCGGTCAAAACATTAAGAAGCGAATAAACATTGAACTATGTTTTATAATTATTTTAAAATAGCTTTCAGGAACCTGGTAAAATATAAGTTCATTTCCTTCATTAACCTGTTCGGGTTAACACTGGGATTAACCTGTTGCCTGCTGATCAGCACATATATCATCAATGAATTAAGTTATGACCGGTATAATACCAATACCGATCACATATTCAGGGTCGAAAGGACCTTTGTCAATCCTGAAACAGGTGCGCTTAATCTGAAGTTGGCAGCGGTGGCACCTCCTGTGGGTCCATTGCTGAAAAATGATTTCAAGGAGATCAGGCAGGTTACACGCCTGTTACAAAACAGCCCTACACCTTTCCGCTATGAAGATAAAAAGTTTAATGAGCAACATTCTTATTTCGCCGATGAACATCTGTTTGATGTGTTCAATGTGCAGGTGACAAAAGGCAATCCTGCCAAAGCATTGAACGAACCCTATTCGGTCATGCTTACAGAGGATATTGCTAAAAAATATTTTGGCAACGATGAGCCATTGAATAAGGTTCTGAGAATGAATAACCAGTTTGATTTGAAAGTTACTGGTGTTTACAAATCTTTTCCTTCTAATGCACACCTGCATCCTGAGTTGATGATCTCATTTAATTCATTAAATGACACGGCAGTGTATGGCGCGAATAACCTTGCAACCAACTGGGGCAATAATGCCTTCTTTACTTATGTTCTTTTACCGCAGGGATATGACCCCTCCAAACTGGAGGCCCAGTTACCTGCTTTTTTAAACCGCCATATTAATGACGGCGACAAGTACAAGCCTTCTCAGTATACCAGTTTGTCTTTACGTAAACTTTCTGATATCCACCTGTTGTCTCATATGGATGATGAAGCGGAAGAGAATGGGGATATTAAAAGGGTGTACGTATTCTCGGCCATAGCCCTGTTCATTCTGTTGATTGCCTGTATCAACTATATGAATCTTTCCACGGCAAGATCTGTTTTACGTGGAAAGGAAATCGGAATTCGTAAGGTGGTAGGAGCTCAGAAGAAAGAACTGGTATTACAATTCCTTTGTGAATCGGTCCTTATTTGCTGGATAGCCACCTTGTTGGCCATTCTGCTGACCAGGCTTTCACTACCGTGGTTGAATGATATTTCTGGCCAGGATCTTTCCATAAGCAGTTTGTTCAAATGGCAGTTCTTATTGCCTTTACTATCCTTACCATTTGTTATTGGTATCCTTTCGGGCATCTACCCGGCACTATTCCTTTCTTCCTTCCAGCCAATTAAGGTATTGAAAGGTATAATGAAGGTGGGAGGTCATAGCTTGTCTTTTCGCAAAGCACTGGTAGTTGTGCAGTTTTCTATTTCAATTATTCTCATTATTTGTACCACCATTGTTTTCCAGCAACTGCGTTATATGCAGCAGAAAGCCTTAGGCTTTAATAAAGATCATATTATAACACTGGCATACAATTCAGGCCTTAATGACAAGTACGAATCTTTCAAAACACAGATACTGGATAATCCTGGTATAAAAGGTGTCACCCGTTCTTCAAGGATACCCTCAGGACGTTTGCTCGATAACATGGGCGCCCAGATAAACAGGGGTGATTCATTGACTCCTGTCCAGGCGGATATAAAGTTTGTGGTGGCCGACGAGGATTTCATACCTACCTATGGCGTAGGCATGGTGCAGGGCAGAAATTTTTCCAAAAGTTATGGCATGGATACTTCGGCTTTCCTGGTGAATGAAGCTGCCGTAAAAGTATTGGGTTTGGAAACCAACGAAGAAGCCATCGGCAAACAATTTCAATATGGCAGGAAGAAAGGCCAGCTGGTAGGAGTCTTTAATGATTTTCATTTTGAATCCATGCACCAGCGTATCCTTCCCCTAATATTGTTTATTCCCCAGAATGGAAACAATTTCGGTAGGATTTCCATTAAGGTCTCAGGTAGCATTCCTGCTGCTATTGCACATATAGAATCCACATGGAAACAATTTTTGCCTGAAATACCATTTGATTATACTTTTCTCGATGAAAACTTCTCACGTTTGTACCAGTCAGAACACAGGCAGGAAAGCATCTTCACTATATTCTCTTTCATTGCCATTTTCATTGCCTGTCTTGGCCTGCTGGGATTATCAGCTTTCACTATCAGTCAAAGAATCAAGGAAATTGGAATACGCAAGGTGCTTGGGGCAACTGTGAGTACTATTGTTACACTGCTTTCAAAAGACTTCCTGAAGCTTGTGCTTATTGCAGGCATCATTGCTTTTCCTGTTGCGTGGTTTGCCATGAACAAATGGCTGGAAGATTTTGCTTACCGCATCAATATTCCATGGTGGGTGTTCCTGTTTGCAGGGTTTATGGCTGCATTGGTGGCATTTGCCACAATCGGGTTCCAGGCGGTCAAAGCTGCCAGGGCTAACCCTGTTAAAAATCTAAGAACTGAATAAAAAATTGAATGGAAAGGATTGATCAAGGAACCATCATGTAAACCAGGGACTATGCTTAAAAGTTATCTCAAAATTGCCTTTCGCAACCTGCTTCGGAATAAGGCTTTCTCCATTATCAATATTTCTGGTCTTGCCATTGGCATGGCCAGTGCTATTTTGATCCTGTTATGGATACAGAATGAAGTAAGCTTTGAACAGTTTCATGAAAAGAAGGACCGTATATATGAAGCCTGGAATAAGGCTCATTTCAGTGGCAAGCTACAGGCATGGAATACCACACCTAAAATATTGGCGCGCACATTAGAGCAGGACTATCCTGAGGTAGAGCAGGCGGTGCGTGTGTATTGGGATCATGTATACCTTTTCAGCGTAGGCGATAAGCGGTTGACTGTAAGTGGCAATATGGTCGATTCCAATTTTCTCCAGGTATTTAGCTTTCCGTTGATCAAGGGCAATGCAAAAACAGCATTGATGGATATGCACTCCATAGTGATCACAGAAAAACTGGCAAAAAAACTTTATGGTGACGAAGATCCAATCGGTAAGGTCCTTAAGCTGGATAACAAGGATAATTTCCAGGTAACAGGTTTGCTTAAAGATCTGCCCAATAATACCCGTTTCAAGTTTGAATACTTATTGCCCTGGTCCTATTTACGGTATGTGGGTGAAGATGATGCCAATTGGGGCAACAATTCTACGCGCACCTATGTAATGTTGAAGCCAAAGGCTTCTGTGGTTGCATTGAATGCAAAATTGAAAACAATCCGCCAGCGCTATGCAGACAGTGATAAGGAAGGTGAAATGTTCGTGTATCCCATGAGTCGCTGGCGTCTGTATTCCAGCTTTAAGGAAGGTGTGGAGGATGGTGGTCGTATTGAATTTGTCAGGCTGTTTGGAATTATTGCTGTATTCATATTACTGATCGCCTGCATCAATTTTATGAACCTTAGTACCGCACGCAGTGAAAAACGCGCAAAGGAAGTGGGTATCCGCAAGGTTGTGGGTGCGCCAAAAGGAGCTCTGGTGAGCCAGTTCATTGGAGAATCTGTTCTGCTTGCATTCATCGCGGGTATATTGGCCGTTCTTATTGTACAAGTAAGTCTGCCGGCCTTCAACAGGCTTACGGATAAAGAATTATTTATTGATTATAGTAATTACCGGAACTGGGTATTTGCCATTGGCTTTATAGTGTTGACAGGTGTGATTGCCGGAAGTTATCCTGCATTTTTTCTTTCTTCATTCCAACCAGTAAAAGTTTTAAAAGGGGTATTCAGGTCCAGTAAAGCGCTGATAGCTCCACGCAAAATATTGGTTGTTCTACAGTTTTCTTTTGCCATTATCCTCATCATAGGCACCCTGGTAGTCAAACACCAGATCAGTTATGCCAGGGAAAGAGAAGCGGGGTATGATAAAAGAAATTTGATCTACCATTCGCTTTCAGGTGATCTTGATAAGAATTACGAGCTTGTAAAAAATGAATTACTGGAAGCTGGTGTTGCCACTTCTGTAAGCAAGACCAACGCACCCGTAACCCAGGGTTGGAGCGATAGCTGGGATTTTCAATGGGCTGGAAAAGATCCTAATGATAAAACAGATTTCGACAGGTTTTCTGCTGACCAGGATATTGTCAAAACTGCAGGTTTTCAATTGGTAAAGGGCCGTGATTTCAACCTCAAGCAATTCCCAACCGATTCCACTGCTGTATTGTTAAATGAATCTGCCGTTAAAGCCATGAATTTTAAGGATCCTGTTGGACAGATCATTGAAGATATCGGGATAAAATGGCATGTGGTGGGCGTTATTAAAGACTTTATCCTGCAATCACCATATTATCCATTAAAACCTATGGTCATAGAAGGAGCCAGGGGATGGTTTAATGTAATGCATATCAAGTTAAACCCGGCAAGATCCACCGAATCAAATCTTAAAATTGCGGAAGGAATATTTAAAAAATATAATCCAGAATATCCTTTTGAATATAAGTTTATAGATGAAGAATATGCCAGGAAGTTTGATGATGAGAAAAGGACCGGCATACTTACCGCATTGTTTGCCGGGTTGACCATTTTCATTTCCTGCCTGGGGCTATTTGGATTAGCTGCCTATATGGCCCAGAACCGCATCAAGGAAATTGGTGTACGCAAAGTATTGGGTGCATCAGTAACCAGTATTACCACCTTGCTTTCAAAAGATTTTTTAAAACTGGTCATTATTGCTCTGCTGATCGCTTCACCAATTGCAGGTTTCACCATGTATAAATGGTTGCAGAATTATCCCTACAGGGTGAACCTGGAATGGTGGGTATTTGCCGTTGCTGGTATGAGTGCCATTTCCATTGCCATTCTAACTGTGAGTTTCCAGGCCATTAAGGCGGCTATGGCTAACCCCGTAAAAAACTTGCGTACAGAATAAACAATAAGCAAACACTCGTATAGCAACCGTTATCTAGAAAAGTAAGAATTACATACCAGGTAAATCAGAAGATATGTTCAAAAGTTACGTAAAACTTGCATGGAGAAACATTTGGAGAAATAAGGCATTTTCCATCACTAACCTCTCAGGTCTTACAATCGGTATGACCTGTACCATGCTAATACTGTTATGGGTACAGGATGAAATGAACTGGGATAAGTTTCACCCTGACCACAAGCATATTTACCAGTTAATGGTGAACAGGGATTTTAACGGGGAAGTAAATACTGACAAGTCTGTACCATTTCCTTTAGCCGGCGAACTGAAAAGAAACTTTCCACAGGTAAAAAATGCAACTACAGATAATTATGGCAGTGATATCATTTTAAAATACAATGAAACGATCATTAAAAGAAGGGCATTGAATGTTTCGCAGGAATACAATGATGTGTTTCAATGGAAGGTTGTGAAAGGTTCAGCTGTCAGGGCCCTTGCCAACCCCGAGGATATTATTTTGACTGCTTCAACTGCCAGGGCTTTATTTGGAGATGCTGATCCGCTGGGAAAAGTAGTCCGTATTGATAATCATTCCGATCATACCGTAAGTGCTGTAGTGGAGGATGTGCCGTCCAATTCCTCCATCCAGTTCAATGCACTCTTGCCTTTTAATCCCTACAGTGATTTTGTGAAACAGGCCAGTACCGATTGGGTTAATTGTTTTAGTGAAACTTTCATTCGGTTACAGCCGGGAACCAATGTTGCTGCCTTGAACAAACAGATATCTGATTTAGCCAACAGCCGGGGAGAGAAAAAGAACTTTGTCTATTTTCTTCATCCTATGGATAAATGGAGATTGTACAGCGATTTTAAAAATGGCATTAATACGGGAGGTATGATATCCTATGTCAAATTATTTACCATTATTGCCATAATCATTCTATTGATCGCCTGTGTCAATTTCATGAATCTCAGTACAGCAAAATCTGAAAAAAGGGCTAGAGAGGTAGGTATTCGTAAAACACTTGGATCGGAGAGAAGGCAATTGCTTTTACAGTTTTACAGTGAGTCTATGATATTTTCATTTATTGCCTTCCTGTTTTCTGTGATTGCAGTATGGATACTGTTGCCATTGTTTAACAGCATGATCAATAAACAATTGCATCTTAATATTTTGGATCCATTGTTTCTTTTGGTTGCTTTTATTCTAATAGTAATTACAGGCCTTGTCGCAGGGAGTTATCCTGCCCTTTACCTGTCTTCATTTAATCCTGTTAAAGTGTTGAAGGGAACATTTCTTGCAGGAAAAAATGCAGCCATTCCCCGCAAAGTATTGGTCGTGCTGCAGTTCAGCATTTCCGTTTTACTGATATCATCCACTATCCTTGTGTACCAGCAGATTCAGCATGTAAAAGGAAGGGATCTTGGATACAATCCCAATAATCTTATTTCCATTCCTTCATCTGATGATGCCAATAGAAATGCAGAAGTGATTAAGAATGAATTGCCCCAGACAGGGTTGGTATCTGCTGTTACCCGCACCTCTTCTCCAATAACTGATATATGGAATTATACGCCTGCACCTAACTGGAAAGGAAAGCCACAGAACGAGGACCTGATCATGAGCGCTATGCGCAGTGATATTGATTTTGGGAAAACTGTAAGTGCCAGGATGATAAAGGGGCGGGACTTTATGAATACGCCGGGAGATTCATCAGTGATGTTATTGAATAAAGAAGCAGTATCGCTCATGCAGTTAAAAGACCCGATTGGTATGGAAATGCAATATGGAAACAGGAATTATACGGTTGTGGGAGTTACAGATAATATAGTCATGACATCTCCCTATGCACCTGTAAAGCCCATGATGGTGTTGCTGGAAAGAAAAGGCTCCGCATTTTTTCTGGTTCGGTTAAAAGATGGTGTGCAGCCACAACAGGCGCTTACCCATATAGAAACCATCTTTAAAAAATACAATCCACAATATCCTTTTGATTTCAGTTTCGTCGACCAGCAGTTCAACCAGAAGTTTGTAACCGAAGACCTGATTGGAAAACTAACCAATTTGTTTGCCGGCCTGGCCATATTTATATGTTGCCTGGGGCTCTCCGGTCTCACAGCCTTCACCATTGAAAAGAGATTTAAGGAAATTGGCATCCGCAAGGTGCTTGGTGCATCCATTCGCCAATTATTGTTTTTGATATCTAAAGAATTTTTGTACCTGGTTTTACTGGCAGCCCTGATCAGCATACCGGTTACCTGGTGGTTATTGCACAATTGGCTGGAAGGTTATGAATACAGGGTCACGATCAGCATTTGGTTATTTGCCGGTAGCTGTGCAGGTGTATTGCTTTTAACCATGGTGATCGTTTGGCTTAATTCATTGAGGGCAGCTTTAGCGAACCCTGTGAATAGTTTACGATCTGAATAAGACAATACATAATCTGAAACCTAGGGAAAGCTTTTATGGCATGAGGATTAGATAACCAATAAATCTTTTTTATGCTCAGGAATTATCTTAAAGTTGCGTTACGCAACCTCTGGAAAAACAAAAGCTTCTCAGCGATTAACATCTTTGGCCTGGCCATTGGTTTAGCTACCTGTCTGCTAATCGTATTATATGTAGTTGATGAACTGAGTTACGATACTTACAATGATAAGGGTGAACGAATTTACAGGGTAAATACGGATATCCGGTTTGGTGGGGGAGATCTTCACCTGACTGTTGCCAGCGACCCGATGGGTCCTACATTAAAAAGAGATTACCCGCAGGTAGAGGAATACACACGTATGTATGCATCCAGCGGATCAAAACTAATCAGGAAAGGTGGACAGTTTATTGATGAACCTAATGTAGCACATGTTGATTCAACCTTTTTCAATGTATTTACACTGCCGGCTATTGAAGGAAATACCAGGACTGCACTAAATGAACCCAATACAGTCGTTATTTCTGCTTCCACTGCCAAAAAATACTTTGGTACCACGCATGCTTTGAACAAGATTGTTGAAGCGGATAAAATACCCTATAAGGTAACAGCTGTTATCAAGGACATACCAAAGAACTCGCACTTCCATTTTGATTTTATGTTCAGTATGGATAATGCAGATTATAAATGGGGCAACTTCCTGAGCAATAATTTTCAAACCTATATTGTTTTAAAGGAAGGGACTGATTACAAAGCCTTTGAAAAGAATTTTAAAACGGTAGTAGCCAAATACCTGGTGCCGCAGGCAAAACAATTCATGCAGATCAACAGCATGGAAGAATTTGAAAAGGCAGGTAATAAGCTGGAGTACAGCCTCATGCCGCTGAAAGATATTCACCTGCGTTCAGACAGGTTTCCCGAATTGTCAGTAAACGGCAATATCCAGTATGTGTATGTTTTTAGCGCCGTTGCCTTTTTTGTACTCCTGATTGCCTGCATCAATTTTATGAACCTTTCCACAGCCCGTTCAGCCAATCGTGCCAAAGAGGTGGGCATACGAAAGGTCCTTGGCACTGAAAGAAAGACACTGGTTTACCAGTTCCTGATCGAGTCATTTCTCACTGTTGTTATAGCACTCCTGCTGGCAATAGGTATTGCATTCCTTGTATTGCCCTTGTTCAACGATGTGGCAGCAAAAACGCTTTCTATCAAAGAGTTACTGGGTAAAAGAATTCTACCTTTTTTAATTATACTACCATTCATAGTTGGATTGCTGGCTGGTACTTACCCCGCGTTATTCTTATCCCGGTTTAAACCCATTGTTGTCCTCAAAGGCTCGGCAAGTTCAGGGTTTAAAAAAAGCAGTTTGAGAAGTGCCCTTGTCGTTTTTCAATTTGCTACATCCATTATCCTGATTATTGGCACTATCATCGTTTACCGGCAGTTAAATTATATTCAGAATAAAAAGTTGGGATTTAATAAAGAGCAGGTTCTGATCGTCAACGGAACAGGAGCCCTGGGTAATAATGTACGGTCATTCAAAAATGAAGTACTGAATATGCAGGGAGTGAGCAGTGGAACTATCAGTGGTTTTCTGCCAGTGTCCAATTCCTCCAGGAATGACAATTCGCTTTCTAAAACACCTGTAATAGATGCCAAAAACGGAATCAATATGCAGCGATGGGCCGTAGACTATGATTATCTAAGGACGATGGGTATGCATATGGTGCGGGGCAGGAACTTTTCTCCTGATTACGGTTCTGATTCCTCTGCCATTATCATCAATGAAACTGCAGCCAGATTGATTGGATACGATAATCCGGTAGGTAAAAAGATATATAGCTATAATGATGAAAATAAACCAATAGCTTACGAGATCATAGGAGTGGTTCAAAATTTTAATTATGAATCATTGCGCCAATCCATAGGTCCGTTGTACATGGTTTTAGGAAATTCGCCCTGGCTGACATCCTTTAAAGTGCAAACAGCCAATATTACAGCGTTGGTTAGCCAGGTGGAGACAGCATGGAAGTTAATGGCGCCGGGAATGCCTTTCAGTTACAGGTTTTTAGATGATTCTTTTGATGAAATGTATAGGGGAGAAGAAAGGGTGGGAAAAGTGGCCATTACATTTGCCATACTGGCCATACTTATTGCCTGTCTTGGTTTGTTTGGCCTGGTTACTTATGCTGCTGAACAGCGTATCAAGGAGATTGGTATCAGGAAGGTATTAGGCGCATCGATCGGTAATATTGTGGGACTGCTATCCAAAGATTTTATGTTACTGGTAGGATTATCTGCCTGTATTGCCTTCCCCTTAGCCTGGTGGGCCATGCATAAGTGGCTGGAAGATTTTGCCTTTAGAACCAATATTTCCTGGTGGATGTTCATGGTAGCTGCCTGTATTGCCATATTGATTGCATTGGTCACCATTAGTTTCCAGGCTATAAAGGCTGCTATGGCCAACCCGGTAAAAAATTTAAGAACTGAATAAAGAATATGATCGCTAATTATATCAGGATCGCGTGGAGAAATTATACCAGGAACTGGTTTTATCCTTTATTGAATATTGCCGGTTTATCCATAGGCCTTGCTTTTACTTTTTTGATCGGGGCATTTGCCTGGAAGGAAACCAGGGTAAATAAGGACCTGGCAGATTACAGGAACCAATATATTATACAAAGCAAATGGGCAAACCCTGATATGGGATTGGAGATTACTTCTGTTGGTCCGATGGCTAAAGCCCTTAACGAGCAATACCCTGATCTTGTAGCCAATTATTACCGTTGGGATGGGGTAACTACTAATGTATCCAAAGGTGATAAGGTATTCAGGGAGGGGTTGCAAATAGGGGACAGCACATTTCTTGGAATGTTCGGGTTTCATTTGCTATACGGAGATAAGACCTCAGCCCTCAAACAACCATATACTGTTGTGATCAGGGAGGACAAAGCACTTAAATACTTCGGTAAAAAAGACGTAGTGGGTCAAACACTCAGCTTACAAAGTTTTACAGGAACCAGTCATGAGTTTCTGATTACAGGCGTTTTGCAGGCGCCGGAAGAAAATTCTGTGACCTTTCTGAACAAGGAAAATGATAATGGGTTCTTTGTGTCTGATGCGAGTATAAGTTTTTTCGGCAGGAACCTTGAAGACTGGAACAATCCATACATCGTTGATTACATTCAATTAAGGGAAGGCGTTTCCCCGGAAGCTTTACAAAAACCCATGCAACAGTTGCTGACAAAGAACGCCTCGGTATTGATCGCTAAAGATATGCAACCCTGGCTGGCACCACTGCATAACTATTATTTGGAAAAAGACAATGGTTCGGTAAAGAAGATGTTATATACCATTTCATTTATTGCAGTGTTTTTGCTGGCAATGGCCGTTATCAATTTTATTACACTTTCCATTAGTCGTTCTTCAACCCGCATTAGGGAGATCGGTGTTAGGAAAGTAATGGGTGGTACCCGCAAACAATTGATCGTTCAATTCCTTGTGGAATCTTTTATTATGGTATTGCTTTCAGCCATGATCGCAATAGTCATTTATTCATTAGCACGACCTTTCATTTCAGGTATCCTTTTAAAACAGGTGCCCACGCTCAGCCAGCTACCAGTTTCATTTGGAATTGCCGCGATGATGTTGGTATTTCTGGTAGCCTTCCTGGCAGGTATTTATCCTTCCCTGGTATTATCCGCATTTAAGGCGGTTGATTCTCTCAAAGGAAAATTGCAGGTAAAAGAAAAAACATATTTGAGAACAGGCTTATTGGGATTTCAATTTTTTACAGCCTCACTTGTATTGGCAGGAACCCTGATAGTTACCGGCCAGGTAGCTTATTTTTTTAACAGGGATCTTGGTTATGATAAATCATTCGTGGTTTCAGCACAGGTGCCAAGGGATTGGAGCAGGGCAGGTGCCAGCCATATGCAGGCTATATCCAGGGAATTTGCTTCCTTGCCACAGGTAAGTCATGCAAGCCTCTCCTGGCAGATACCCAATGGATGGGATAATGGTTTCCTCCCTGTTTATAAGGAAGGAAAAGACTCTTCTGAGGCTGTCAATACAGAGCAAATGGAAGCGGATGAAAATTATTGCGCCACCTATGGAATACCCCTAATTACAGGAAGGAATTTCAGTGATAACAGGGATACGCTTAACCTGTTGATCAACGAATCGGCCGTTAAAGCTTTCGGATGGAAAGAGCCTGCCAAAGCTATTGGCAAAAGAGTATTCTTTCCGGGCAATTTTCCAATGAATATTATTGGAGTGGTCAAAGATTTTCATTCAGCATCTATGAAGGAAAAGATACAGCCAACAGTTATTTCGCACGTTTCGCTTAATAACCGGTATCGCTTCCTGTCTTTTAAATTGAAGCCGGGAAATGTAGCTTCTTCTATAGATGCACTACGCAAAAAATGGTCAGTCTTGCTTCCTGGTTCAGCATTCGAGTACGGTTTTATAGATGATACCCTGGCAAGGCTTTACCAGTCAGAAATACGTTTGAAGAAAGCATCACAATTGGCAACCATGCTGGCCCTGGTCATTGTTGTACTTGGCGTTACAGGACTTGTTTCCTTAAGTGTTCAAAAAAGAACAAAGGAGATAGGAATTCGTAAAGTATTGGGCGCCACCATTCCTTCTATTTGTTACCTGTTTATGAAAGATTTTTTGCCCATAATGATTATAGCTGGTATCATTTCCATTCCTGTTGCCTGGAACATTATGCAGGGGTGGCTGAATAGTTATGCCTACAGGATACCCATTACACTTTTGCCATTTATATATTCCTTATTGTTTTTGTCCTTATTGACCTTAGTGCTTATCTCAGTCCAGGCAGCAAGGACAGCCCTGGCCAACCCAACCAAAAATTTAAGAACAGAATAGTAAGCTGGATGCTTTATTCAACTATACAAAAATGAACAACCACTGTATCAAAAACGTACACTTGATCTTTCCGGGAAACCATAAACTATTGTATTTCAGTAGCCAAAAAAACTGGTACGGCTTTGATGCAAATGCAGGTATTAGTTTAAGTTTCCAGGCTGGGTCCCTTTTCGATCAGGCCATTCCCATATATGCCCTAAATACATTAAACCGAAATTCAATAATTATTAATACCTCATTATGATTCAACTTCAGCATATATCAAAATGGTACAATGTAGGAGGAAAGCCCACATTCATCCTGAAAGACATTAACATCAAGATTACGGAAGGAGAATTTGTTTCGATTATGGGTCCTTCAGGTTCAGGTAAAACAACCCTATTAAATATCATAGGTATGCTTGACCTTCCATCAGAGGGCTCTTACCAGTTTTTTGACCAGTCAGTATACGACCTGAGAGAAAAACACAGAACGGAATTGTATAAAAAGAACATTGGTTTCATCTTCCAGGCTTATCACCTTATTGATGAATTGACTGTTTATGAAAATATTGAAACTCCTCTTTTGTACCAGGATGTAAAGTCGTCTGAAAGGAAAGCTATGGTCTCAGACATGCTGGACAAGTTTAATATAGTTGGCAAAAAAGATCTTTTTCCTTCACAACTTTCCGGTGGCCAGCAACAACTGGTTGGTATTGTAAGAGCGCTGATCGCCAAGCCTAAATTGCTGCTGGCGGATGAACCTACAGGAAATCTTAATTCAAAACAGGGCGAGGAGATCATGGATCTCTTTCAAAAAATAAATGAAGAAGAAGGTGTTACCATTGTGCAGGTAACACATTCAGAAAAAAATGCCGACTATGGCCATCGTATCATCAACCTGCTTGATGGACGCGTAGAATCAATTGCAGAAAAACCTCTAAAACAAGTTTAAACAATGAACCGTGTATTGATCTTATTATTTTTATTGGTAGCTGCCCAGGGCCATGCCCAGACCTATACCCTTGACCAGGCCATTGATACAGCCCTTTCTTCCAATATACCTGTTAAACAGGGTGGCTTGTTGGTTCAAAATTCGAAAGTGTACCTGAACCAGGCTATGTTAAATCGTTTGCCCTACCTGACAGCTGATGTTAGTCATGGAATATATAATGGAAGAAGTATAGATCCTTCCTCCAATGGTTATGTAAACCAAAACCTCAATTCCGCCAATTACCAGTTGAACAGTGGCTTTGTGTTATTCAATGGCGGAAGCATTCAAAGTACTGTCAAACAAAATGAGGCGGCTTATGAATCCAGCAAATTGACCTGGCAACAAGCCAAGGATAACCTGGTACTGAATGTCATCCTGGCTTACCTGCAGGTACTTAATAATGAAGACCTGGTTGCCTCGGCAACCAACCAGGCTGGCGTTAGCCAAAAACAATTGGAAAGACTGGATGTTTTAAATAAACAGGGTGCAATAAAACCTTCAGAGTTTTCAGACCTGAAAGGACAACTCATGAACGACCAATTGGCGATTGTTTCGGCAAAAACTGCTTTGGAAGAATCCAAGCTTACCCTGGCCCAGCTAATGAACAAGCAATACGATAAGAATATGAAGCTGGAACGGATAGATGTAAGCGAATTCCTGGCAAATTATACTGCTTCACCACAGGAAGTGTATCAAAGTGCATTGGAGCAATTCCCGCTGGTTAAATCCGTTGAACTGCAAACAAAAAGCTATGCCTATGGATCAAAAGCTGCAAGGGGTGCTTTATTTCCAACAGTATCAATCGGTGGAGGTCTCAATACCAACTATTCCAGTATTGCTCAAAATGCGGCTGGAAAGATCTCCTATAACAACCAGTTAAAGAACAATGTTTCCACATCAGTGGGGCTTGGAATCAGTATCCCGATCTTCAACAGGTTACAACAGCGCAACCGCGTTAAGTTGGCAGATATACAATTAAAGAACAGTGAGCTGGAAGAAGAAAGAACAAAGACTTTGCTGCAGCAACAGATCGACCAGGCATACCTAAATATGACAAATGCATATGACCGTTATAAGGTTCTGCTGGAACAGGTAGCAGCCTATACGGAATCTTTTAAAGCGGCAGAAGTACGTTACAATTCAGGTGTTGGCACTTCTATAGATTATCTAACGGCCAAGGACAGGCTTGACAGGGCTAATATAAATCTGATCATAGCTAAATATGATTTTGTATTAAGAAAGAAAGTGCTGGATTATTATTCCAACCCCTCAACTTTAAGGCAATAATAAGCGAAAGGAAGAATAGGTCTAAGGCTGCAATCATTTGCAGCCTTTTATTCTCATGAAATATATTCAGTAATGGTTTTTTTCATTTCATTCTTTGATAATGCGTTTTCGTGCACTATGCAAAGTATTCATTCATGACCTGTTGCAATTTTATGCTTTGAGGAAGGATCTGTAAAAGTTTTGTTAATGCAATCATTCCTACCCAACGGTTTTGTGAGCCACAGGGGTATTCCTATAAATGATCACCATGAAAAAAAATTTTACCACCAATGAAGCAATAGTAAAAACCAGTTCAGTTTCTACATACAGGTATACAGCACCACTAAGCCTGCTGATAATTTTGTTTTCCTGCACAACGGCCAAACTTTCAGTGCCTGAAAAATTCAGTACACAGGCTACCAGGATGCATGTAAAAGGCATTAATGGATGGCAGGTTGGACATAAATTAACTTTCGGTGCTTTTGCCACTTCTACCATCAAAAGAGGATGGGATTTTACTTCATCATTACAATACACCAAATTCCGGATTCGTCCTGAAGAAGCTGTACTAAAAGTTTTTGATATCTCAACGGATAACAACATTAATAAACAGCGCAGCAAATTCCAGTATAGCATCACTGACGGCGATAACCTGGCGGAAATATTTGCCACCGAAAAATTTAGCGAAAAGCAACTGGTATATAAAAGCAACAATCCCTGGATAGGCAATGCATCCAGGACAAAGAAATACGAATATTCGTTTACTGCTGCCATTGTGCCGGTAGAAAGAAATGTAGAACCATGGTCGTTGGTGCTGGTTAACTCTTATGACATCAATAAGGACACCGCTCATAGAATTTTTGACAAACCTTATGTTGAAGAAGAAGGATATGCTACTGATGGAAAAGAAAATATTACCATTCGCCCATTACGCATCGAAAAGTTGACCACTAAAAATGGCAGGCAAACCAGGGTGCTTGGGGGTAAGATGTTATCAGGCTACGAACTGCAATGGGATGGTGGGGTAGTGGCCATCATTGATATACTGGACAATAATATCTGGATCTACAATGACCTGGAGCCCAAAGAAAAAATGATATTGTCTGCTATTTCCTCTGCTATACTGTTGAAAAGAATGCAGGATGTGGAGAAAGACAGGGAAAGCTTTGACCAATAAAATACTATTTCGAAATTCTTTATAAATAAACAATCAAACCATCACCCTTAACCTTAAATTTTATTCAGATGAATTACAAAGTAAAATCAATTGTAGTTGCGGCTGCCATTGGAATGATAGGCTTTAGCTCCTGTAAAAAAGATGATGTGCCTGCAAAAGCATCGATTGTAAAAAACAATCTTATGGCTCATACCTGGCAAATGGAAAAGGTCATTGAATATACATCAGGTAATTCCACCGTTTCCTACCAGCGTGGGGCAGCCGATAACCAGGAAGACTATTCCATGATCCGTCAAACGTACAAAGCAGATGGCTCCATAACCTATATTGACCAGGGCGGCGAGTCTGGCACAGATGGTATCTATGAATTGTTGAATAATGATACCAGGATCAGGATCGGATTGGCTTCCATGGGGCTTAGCGTAATAGGTAATAATCTAAAAGTGGATCATAGTTCTTTTGGCTATACCATCAACACAGCTGATGGAGATTCCACCCGATTTATTTTCAGTGTACAATAGCAAGCTACCAGGCCATCAGATTATATAGATGGTCTGGAAATTATAAAGAGCTCCCTTTCATGCAGGCCGTAGAACAGGATATCAACCAACTTATTGAAGGCTGTCTCGCGAATGACCGCAAGGCGCAGCATGGTTTATATCACCAGTTCTACGGCTTTGCCATGAAGATAGCCCTGCGTTATTCCCGTGATGAACATGACGCTGCGGATATTCTCAGCCAGGCTTTTATAAAAGTTTTTAAAAGCATCAGGGCCTTTGACCCTTCCAAAGGAACTTTTCATGCCTGGCTCAAAAGGATCGTTGTCAATGAAGGTTTGGATCATATTAAAGGGCGTTATCGCTTTAGTGAAAACATGGAACTGGAAACTGTGGCTGAGCCCTCCGTCAACAATAGTGTGCTGGCTGAAATGGGTGCAGAAGAGATCATGGATATCATTAAAAAATTACCTCCGGCTACCCATGCGGTCTTTATACTTTATGCGGTGGAGGGATATAACCACCGTGAAATCGCCCAGCAATTGGGTATCAGTGAGGGAACCTCAAAATGGCACCTGAGCGAAGCAAGAAAAACACTGCAAAAACAAATACAGTATTTGAGAACAGGATGAATCAAAAGCTTACATATGAACAAACTATAACCGGGAAACTGGAAGCCCTTCCTGTACCGGATATGGAGGCAGCCATCTGGAAGCGTATTGAATTCCAGCTAGATATTGATATGCCATCAGGGGGAGATGCAGATGCTACGCAACCTCCCCGTTTTCCAAAACCCGGGCCCTTGATGTTAGGTGCAGTGAGCATTGTTTTCTTAACCGTATTATTAGTTTACTACCTGTTTAAAGATAAAGATCATACTAACCCTACAAAATTTTCCAATCCGATAACAGCACCCACCATTGTTTCAAAACCGAATGATCGCGAGCCTCAACGACCAGTGAAAAAAGTTAAGCCATCATCTTCTGTAAATGCTGTTGCAAACCCATCAACTATACTGGTAGATTCAAATAGATTTGTGCAACCAACTGTCCTTCCACCAGACAGCAATGCGTTAATTAAGGATCGGGGTGATGTGATCATTATTCCACCTGCCGCTCCCGGGAAGGATGCTGAACACATCCCCAAAAAGAAAAAAGGAGTAAAAGGATTAACAGACGAAGACTACCGGATTGTACCAGGGAACAAGGATAGCTTACCATAAAACCAGTTCCCGGATAGTGCTACCAAAATAGACCTATTAATTCTGCAAGCTTTAATGAGACAAACAATATACCTTTTGGATCTGGTCTTGCATGTTTTGAATATTTAAATGAGTATTGCCATATTGCTGTGGCCGTATAATGAAAGATTATTCGTAAATTTACGTATAGCTCCAGTAAAAGTCCTCCCTTGTTTACGTATATACCCTAATTGGAAAATGAAGCATAAATGCCATTGACGGGCCTGGTTAAGTAGTATAGCTTTGTGGTAGAAGTTGATTGATAGTATATCAATCCATCCAGTATCCCAGGAAGACAGCCCTTAGAATGTATGATCCAGCCGGCAAAAGACCGGTACCGAAATAATCCAATATCGATCAACTTCTCCTTTTCCTTACGAAGGCTTTTACATCCATCCGTTCATTCCAAACCTATAGAAGATCCAGGCGTCCGGTATCGATTAACCAGAACATGTAACATTATCGCCTGAACATACTGTCCCCTTTGTAAAGGGGATTATTTTTTGAGGAAAACCATATTTGACCTTACAGGTTAAAGTTTTTTTAGGTTTTCATAATTAGGATACGGCTTAAACGGGCTGAGGTTTCTACCCCAGCCCTTCTTTTTGCCCTCTCACTTGCAGTTTCACATCCTTTCTTGTATTTTGCTCCCGGCTTTTAATCAAAACGTACCCCTGTTATGAAAACTGTTACCCTCCGTTTTCCATCCTTTAATGTGCTATGGGAATTCAAGCTAACGACCAACACCAGCAATTTTAAGATCAATACCATCCAGCTTACCTTAACAGCAGAATTCAATGACACGCAGATCCAATTGGCCGTTTCTGGCTTTGATGCGGTGATCGTAGAAGAGAAGGTAGCTTAATCCCTTTTGTATAATTATTGAAAATCAATAGCATACAAATTTTGTTGAATAAAATATCCCAGCGGGCTTGTATTTTTTCAACAAATGAATTATTTATGTCTCGTCAAAAAATCCAAATCCTGTTGAAGGATCTATAATCCGTCAATGGCTTAACCCTTTTGTTTCAACATGAGGTTGTTGTTTTTTGATCATTATAAAGCTCCGCACCCTATGTGGCAGGAGCTTTTTTTATTTCAATAATTCAATCTGGTGATTCCATAATTATTGATCCTTCACCGCAACATCATACACTACCACCTTTTCCCATAGCGATGAACAATCAGCAATAAATTGCTGGTGAACAGGATGTTCCTGGTAAATATGCTGGTCCTCCAGTGTGTCGAAGATCAATAACTCAGAAGCACTATAGCTGTCATCGATCACAGGTCTTTTTTCTGTTGCTGCCGGAACACCTATATAAATATCTTTAATTACTTCAATAGACCTCAAGCTTTCTAATCCTTTCAGCAATCGTTCCAGGTCTTCTTGGGATGATGGGTTTTTAAGCCAGAAAAATACATGGTGAACTACAGTGGACATAACAAACAGGAATTAAGTTTAAATATTGATATCAAGATCGTCTTCATGGTGTTTTGGCTTTTCATAATCTTCATTAAGCCTGTGCTCGAGTTCCTTCTTATCCTTCTGGTTTTTAAGTACCAGTAATACAATCAATACCAGCAGCACAATGATGACCAGGATGGTAATGGGGAGGTTGAAATGCATAACAGATATTGTTAGCTAAAGGTAGTTCATTGACATTCTTTGCTGAGTTAAGTTTTAGTTTTTCAAAATCCTGGAGAACTATGTATATGCAGTCAAGCCATCGCTCACATTCACTTACCGCTCACAGTAAACAGGCGTCATTTGTAATAATTTTTTAAACCCCCGTTGAAATGTTTCTATTTTTGTCCTGATACCTCCCTTTGTAACACCCAATCTACTCTACGATTCTGATCCTCTCTACGTAAAGATCCCGTTCCACCCCGATCCTTTCTCTATTTAATTGTCCTGGTTGATTGCTTTTTAACCATTTAAAGGGATACCGTATGTCTCAGGATAAGTTATGCCAACTGCTGCAACGCTTTCTGATCTGTTCATTGACAATTTTTATTGTAAGCCGCAATGCAGAGGCTCAATCTATTATTAAAGGCGTTGTGGTAGATGCCAACCAAAAACCGATGCCGAATGCAAGTGTTTTATTGACCAGTAGCTCGGATTCTGCATTAATCAAAGGATCACTTACAGATAAAACTGGCATGTTCCTGTTTGCTAATGTCCCTCCAGGCAAATACCGGGTCATGTCAACAGGCGTAGGGTATAAGCCAGTATATACAGATTCTTTTGAGTACGACAGTAAAAAAGAAGTGCAATTGCCATTCATCCGGCTTGCCGAAAAGCAGGCAGACCTGCAGGCAGTAACTGTTACCGCTAAAAAGCCATTATTCGAGCAAAAAATGGACAGGATGGTCATCAATGTGGCTTCCAGCATCACGGGTGTAGGAAGCACAGCGTTGGATGTACTGGAACGATCACCAGGCATTACGGTTGACCGCCAAAATAATGCTCTTTCCATGAACGGCAAGGATGGGGTGGTGGTCATGATCAATGATAAGATCAGTCGCATGCCCATGGCTGCATTGGTACAGCTATTGGCAGGCATGAGTGCAGGCAATATTGAAAAAATAGAACTCATTACCACCCCGCCTTCCAAATATGATGCGGAAGGTAATGCGGGATATATCAATATCGTGCTGAAAGAAAACACCCTCTTTGGCACCAATGGGTCTTATACTGCCACCGTAGGTTATGGCAATGGTCTTTCCTTTTCGCCCAGTATAAATTTCAATCACCGCACGCTCAAGACCAATTTCTTCGGAGATGTTTCTTTTTCAAGGACCGCTGTTGACCAGGAGTTTTCCTTCTACAGGAAGGTAGATAAACAGGGCACCCAGGTGGAAAGCGATATTGTTTCTACAAGGGACCCGCTGGTTTATTTTACCAATCTAAGATTGGGGATGGATTACCAGGTGAATAAAAAGATGGTAGCCGGTGTATTATTTTCCGCTTTCGACCGCCAGTGGACCATGGATGCTAATAATCTATCCAAAATTTTCCTGGATCATATGCTGGATACAATTGTAAGAATAAAAAACAAGGAGGTACATAACCTGCGCAACTATGGTTTTAATGGAAACATAGTGTACAATTTCAGCGATCGCGAAAAGATCAGTTTTGACGCTGATTATATATTCTATAAAGATGATAATCCGGTTGATTATAATAATTATTATTTCAATGGCAATGACATGCCCCTGTTTGATCAGTTAACGAAAAGCGGTAAGGAAACACCGATTAAATTCTGGGTCAGTAATGCTGATTATTCGATGAAACTGGGAAGAAAAGTGGACCTGGAAGCTGGCGTCAAAGGAACTGTCTCCCGGTTTAAAAACAATGTATCTGTACAAAATTACCAGCAGGGGTCATGGATAAAGGATCCGGAGCTAACCGCCAACTATAACCTGGAAGAATCCATTTTCGCAGGTTATGCCTCTGTGGGAATCTCATTGAATGAAAAAAATACCATGAAGCTGGGCATGCGTTATGAACGTACCAATTCAACCCTTAATACCGAAGTGCAAAAAGGTATTGTTGACAGGCACTATGGCAATTTCTTTCCTACGGCTTTTTACTCCCATAAGATCAACGATAAAAATTCATTTAACCTGTCTTATAGCCGGCGTATCACCAGGCCAACATTCAATGATATGGCCCCCTTTGTCATCTTTGTAGACCCTAATACTTTGTTCTCTGGTAATCCTGGTTTGCAACCCGCCATTTCCAATGATTTCAAAACTGATTACCTGTTTAAGAGTTTCGTGCTTTCCTTTCAGTACACAGTGGAGCAGGATCCTATAACTAACTTTTCTCCCAAGGTAGATCCTGTTACCAATAAGCAAACACTGGCAGCTGAGAACCAGGACAACCGCAAGACCTTTAATATCATTGTATCGCTCCCCATACGGATTACCAAATGGTGGAATATGCAAAACAATTTATTTGCAACTTCCCAGGAACTCAATGCTATCTATAAAGGCGATCCGCTGGTGTTGAAGCAAAAAACATTCTTTGGCCGCAGCACGCAGACTTTCCGCTTGCCAAAGGATTTTTCTATGGAAGTTTCGGGCTTTTTCCGTTCACCCGGGTTGTTTGGTATTTACAAATCCAATTCATTTGGAGTGCTGGATCTGGGGGTACAGAAAAAGTTCAGTAAAATGCGCTCATCTCTTCGCCTTGCCTATGATAATGTGTTGAACAGCCTGAAGTTCAAGCCAAGTATTGACCTGCCCGATCAAAACCTGGTAGTCAGGGCAAAGTTGCAGTTCAGTTACCCAACCATCCGGCTCACCTGGTCACAGAATTTCGGGAATGATAAATTAAAAGGAAAAAGAAATCACTCTTCAGGAGATGATGCCAGGGAAAGGGTGCAGGTAAATTAAAGTAAAGCATTCAATATTAGCTATGGCCTTATTTCTTATAGTATCTTTCTATGAAGTCGCCATATATGATTGAATCATTTTTATAGATAATCCAATCATTGATATCGTGCTTTTTGATATTGAACTCGTGTCCCAATTTGAGCCTGGTAACATAGGTGGGCGTATTATTTAAAACCGCTTTAAAAGAACTGCCATCAAAATCAACAATATATGACCACATGTATTCAATTTTTCCAGCTTGTTTAAAAGTGGAGTTGATCATATAACTGTAGCTGGTATCATTTGAATGCTGCTGGTAATGCTGTACAAAAAAATCAATACTGTCCTTTGCCTTGAAAATCGTTTTTTGATAGAGAAAATCATCATCGGCGATATCATATGAGGTTCCTGCTTGTTCAGAAGAAGCTTTGGTATTATCGCATGAAGATATAGTAAGTGATAGGGTGCAAATCAGAACCAGGTATTTCATTGTAAGAATGTTAAAACCCGCCGGTATTGAAATGGTTATAATAGGCTATTCCATTTTTTAATCGGCCAGTTTTGGTTGTATAAAAGGTTCGTAAGGTAGAAAACGTAAAGGAAAAATAAAATATGGTTACAGGTATTTTTGAGTTTAAAATGATGGGCTGACGTACTTTGGGAGATTTTAAAAGAAATAATTCAAAAAAATTTTTTAGAAAAAGGCTCAGCCCTTATCTTCGCACTCCCAAAACAAAAAAGGGAGTTTAGCTCAGCTGGTTCAGAGCATTCCGCTTCAATGCGGAAGGGTCGACGGTTCGGTAAAAGATCTCACAAATATTGGGAGTTTAGCTCAGCTGGTTCAGAGCATCTGCCTTACAAGCAGAGGGTCGGCGGTTCGAACCCGTCAACTCCCACAACAATAACCTCAGTAAAACACTGAGGTTTTTTTATGCCTTTTTACACCTACATATTGTATTCGCTGACCAGGGGTCGATACTATATTGGTCATACTGGAGAAGAGCTTCAGGAACGATTGCGTAAACACAATTCAAACCATAAAGGCTTTACTGGTAAAATCGGAGATTGGGAGATAGTTTACAAGGAGATTTTAGATAACAAAGAGTTGGCCTACAAACGAGAAAGGGAAATAAAAGCATGGAAGAGCAAAATAAAAATTCAAAGGCTTATAGCTGGTTCAAAGCATTCCGCTTAAAGGCGGCAGGGGCGGCGGTTTCCCGCAACATGCGGGATCAACTCCCACAATATTAACCTCAGTAAAAAACTGAGGTTTTTTTATGCCTTTTTGCGCCTACATGTTGCATTCACCAACCTTAGGTCGTTAAGGTATTGGTCTTACAGAAGATAACCTTCAGAAGGGTTTCACACTTCAGCAAGTTTAAGCGTTAACAAATTTTTCCTCCACTACTTTTTTTAACCCATTTAGAACCTTATTCCAATTCTCCTCAGAATGCGCTTTCATCTTTTCATCAGGAATATTTTCCTGGAGAACAGTAAGCTTGACATTTTGGTTTTCCCCTGATAATTGATAAGTGACAATTACATAATTCTCTGGTTTGTCTTCAATGCCAGACATAGAACTCCAATAATCATATTTCAGTAACTTATTTTTTTGAATGTCCAGGATGGTCCCTTTGTCTCTGTAAGACTTTCCTTCCCATTCTCCTTCGAATTTGATTGGATGACCAACCTTCCAATCCGTTATCGTATTTGTGCCAAAGAAATATTTCTTAATTATTCCAGGATCAGTTAATGCCTCCCAAACATTGGAGATGGGTGCATGAATATGAATGCTGGCCTGTGCTTTTATAGTACTTTTCATAACCGTTTTTTATAAAGGCTTGCTCAAAATCCGGACCCAATTGCAGATTGTTAAACTAAAATTTTGAGTACTTCGCACAACAATCTGTTTGACAATTAGTAGCAGGGGAAAGAACGATTAGCATTATTGTGAAGTCAGAATGCGGCTGAATGTAAACGGAACTATATAGGAAAATGCCAGGCGTATGACTGTGTTAAGTTAAAATCTTCTTTGTAAAAACGTTCTGTATAGCTTTGTTTATTGAATGGGTAAGAATATATTAATAATAGATGATGAAGAAGGTCTTAGAAAACTTTTAGGCCGAATCATTGGTTTGGAAGGGTTTGCTGTCAGTGAAGCTGGGACTCTTCAAGCTGGTTTTGAAACATTAAAAAGGAAAGAAATTGATGTGATCCTTTGTGATGTCAAACTTCCTGATGGCAATGGAGTTGACTTTGTAAAACAAATAAAAACTCAATATCCGCTTACCGAGATTGTTTTACTGACTGCCTATGGCAATTTGCCAGATGGCGTTCAGGCAATTAAAAACGGAGCTTTTGACTACATCACTAAAGGAAATGACAATGATCGCATACTGCCTTTATTATATCAGGCTTTGAATAAAGTAACGATCCAAAAAGCAAATGCCATAAAGATTAAGGAAAAAGGCACTTACAATTTCAATGACATTATCGGAAACAGTCCTCTTATAAAAGATGCTATATCCTTGGCAAATAAAATTGCCCCCTCTGATGCTACTGTTCTTCTTCTAGGTGAAACAGGTACCGGAAAAGAGGTTTTTGCCAATGCCATTCATTCAGCAAGCAAGCGTTACCTAAAACCATTTATTGCGATCAACTGCAGCGCTTTTACCAGGGAATTACTCGAAGGAGAACTTTTTGGACACAAGGCTGGAGCTTACACCGGTGCAACCAAAGATAAAAAAGGATTAATTGAGCTGGCAAATGATGGTACACTATTCCTTGATGAAATTGGTGAAATGGATTATGAGCTGCAAGCAAAGTTATTGAGGGTTTTAGAGAATGGTGAATTCATCAAATTGGGAGATATAAAAACAACCAGGGTAAATGTCCGCATTATTGCCGCAACAAATCGGGATCTCGAGAAAAGCGTTGCTATGGGAACATTCAGGGAAGATTTATACTATCGCATTAATGTATTCAGCATTGTGCTTCCGGCATTGAGAGATCGGTCGGAAGACATCCTTTTACTTGCCAATCATTTTTTGTTCACATTTGGCACTAAAGCACATAAGCCCTTATTACACCTTGGAAAAGAAGCTTTATCATTATTATTACAACATCCCTGGAAAGGTAATATCCGTGAACTTCGGAATGTAATGGAAAGAGCAGTGGTGTTAACAGACGGTAATACTATATTGCCGGAACATCTCCCTTACGAAATTCAAAAGCACAATACTAATAACGCCTCTAGCCTGACATTGGCATCTGTAGAAAAAAAACATATTGAAAAGGTGCTGATCTATACTAAAGGAAATAAGACCAAGGCTGCAGAGTGCCTGGATATAGGGCTTACAACGCTATACCGTAAAATGGAAGAATATGGCATTCCTAAATAATACAACCCTTCCATTTTGATAATTCACCCTTTCATTTTGAAAGGGTTTTTTATTTCCTTTCCTTTTCTCCAATTGTTTAGAAACAGTATAAATGCTTACCTGGCATGACTTACACCCTGCCTTACTCAAAGCAAAAAAGATAGGCATCCCGTTTGGCATTTGCCTATAAACAAAATTTTCCAAAATGTTGAAGGACAAAAATATAAGGCCTAATCTCTATGGTGATGAAGCGCCGGGTGTAAAAGATTTTTTAATTGTGCTTCTTATAGTTGCAGTGCTTATTGCTTTTGCCTGGATGGCATATTATAAGTTCGGTTGGTTGCATTAATCCCGTTTGATGGTTAACGATATAAATATTCTCATACCTGTATTAAAAATAAAATAAGAAACATGTTGACAATTCTGTTACTCCTGGCCGGGCTTCTTTGCTTCTGGCTGTTTTTTAAATCCATTGATTTTTTTGAAAAAATGTAAAGCCATGATGAATGCACTCTTTATTCTCTCGATCCTGGTGTTTATATACCTGGTGTATGTATTAATCAAACCCGAAAAATTCTAACTAAAACAAACGTATGAATAACGAACTCCCAGGCGTTGTCATTACTTATGGGTTGACCGTTTTGCTGGCCATTCCCTTAGGCATTTACATCGCCAATGTATTCAAAGGCAAACCAAGCGCCATGGGATTTATGGCTCCTGTAGAAAGAGCTATTTACCGCTTTTGCGGTGTCAATCCCAGTGAGCCAATGAACTGGCAACAGTTTTTAAAAGCCATGCTTACCATAAACCTTGTATGGTTTGTATATGCGTTTTTTATGTTGCTGTTACAGGACAAGTTCCCGCTCAAACCAGATGGTAATCCTGCCATGTCAGCCGACCTGTCTTTCAATACAGCCATTTCCTTTTTGGTGAACTGTAACCTGCAGCACTATTCAGGTGAAACAGGATTGACCTACCTTACTCAACTCGCTGTAATCACCTTCCTGCAATTTGTAAGTGCAGCCACAGGTATTGCCTGCCTGGTGGGTGTTATGAATGGGTTCAAAGAAAAAACTTCGAATAACCTTGGTAATTTCTTTGAGATTTTCACCAAAACAATTACAAGAATATTATTGCCCATCAGTATAGTGATTGCCATCATCTTGGTATTTAACGGAACGCCTGCCTCTTTTAAAGGCAAGGATAGTTTTGTTTCCCTGCAGGGCGATACGGTTCATGTTAGTCGGGGCCCGGCTGCGGGTATGATCGCCATTAAGCATTTGGGAACAAATGGTGGTGGATGGTTTGGCGCCAACTCGGCACATCCGCTGGAGAACCCCAATTATTTTACCAACTCAGTTGAACTGATCGCACAGGTGGTCCTTCCCATAGCCATGCTTTTCGCGTTGGGCATCTATATCCGGAATAAAAAATTTGCCTACGTGGTTTTTGGCATCATGACACTCGGGATGCTTTGTCTTGTTGTTCCTACCATCATCAGTGAATTGAATGGCAACCCTGCCATAGCAAAAATGGGTATTAGCCAGGCAACCGGAGCCATGGAAGGAAAGGAAGTCAGGTTTGGTCCTGCCATTTCTGCTTATTGGAGTACTGTGACAACCATCATTTCCACTGGCTCGGTGAACAGCATGCATGATAGTACGATGCCGTTGACAGGTTTGTGGCAATTACTGGGAATGATGATCAATTCATTTTACGGGGGATGTGGTGTAGGATTTTTGAACTACTTTATCTACATCATTATTGCTGTCTTTATTTCCGGCCTGATGGTGGGCCGTACACCGGAGTTTATGGGTCACAAAGTGGAGGCAAGAGAGATCAAGATCGCTGCCTTTGTAACCATATTCCTGAATTTTTTAATCAAAGCCGGAACAGCCCTGGCAGCGTATTATGTGGTGCATCACTCCGATATTGCCTGGAGCGTCAAACCTTCGGCATGGCTCAATAACCCCGGCTATCATGGATTTACAGAAATGTTGTATGAATACACTTCTTCCACCGCCAATAACGGAAGTGGTTTTGAAGGTCTCGGTGATAACAATGTCTTCTGGAATGTTACGACAGGTTTTGCTTTGATCACTGCCCGGTACTTACCCATTATTGGTCCGGTGGCCATAGTAGGTCTTTTGGCCAACAAAAAATACATTCCCGAATCTGCAGGAACACTGAGAACCGACTCGTGGACATTTGGTGTCATGACCTTTGCTGTCATCATCATCATTACTGCCCTGTCATTTTTCCCTGCGCTAACCCTCGGACCCCTTGCAGAATATTTCAGCATGAATTACTAAGAATGATTAAAATGAAACACAAGAAAAAAATATCCATGTTTGCTCCCGAACTGGTACTGCCAGCCCTGAAGCAATCTTTTATAAAACTCGATCCACGGATGATGTTCCGGAATCCCGTAATGTTTACAGTGGAAATCGGAACGGTGGTGATGCTCTTCGTCACCATCTATTCCTTCACTGTTCAGGATCCAACCATTGGCCGTTTCGGCTATAATATCGCCATTTTCATTGTACTCTTCCTTACTTTACTGTTTGCCAATTTTGCAGAGGGTTTGGCCGAAGCAAGGGGAAAAGCACAAGCGGAAAGTTTACGCAAGACAAGAGAAGAAACACCTGCCAAAAGAGTTCCATCCCTGGAAAATATTTACGCTGATAACATCGAAATGATATCATCTTCTCAACTAAAGCTGAACGATCTTTTTGTGTGCGAAGCAGGAGATGTAATTCCTATGGATGGGGAGATTGTCAAAGGCATTGCCACCATAGATGAAAGCGCCATCACAGGCGAATCAGCTCCAGTCATTCGTGAAGTTGGTGGAGATAAATCTTCCGTTACAGGAGGAACCAAGGTGCTCTCAGACCATATCGTTGTTAAAGTAACCACACAGCCTGGCGAAACATTTTTAGATAAAATGATAGCATTAGTGGAGGGTGCCACAAGACAGAAAACGCCAAATGAGATTGCATTAACCATTTTACTGGCAGCTTTCACGTTGGTGTTCATCATCGTTTGTGTAACCTTGAAACCCTTTGCCGATTATGCAAACACACCCATATCAATTGCAGCATTTATTTCACTTTTCGTTTGCCTGGTACCCACAACGATCGGTGGCTTATTAAGTGCCATCGGTATTGCCGGGATGGACAGGGCACTAAGGGCCAATGTGATCTCTAAAAGTGGTAAGGCGGTAGAAACGGCTGGTGATGTGGATGTCTTGCTGCTCGATAAAACAGGAACTATCACCATTGGTAACCGCAAGGCCACCAATTTTTATCCAACCGACAGCATTGGTGAAAAAGAGTTCATGGAATATGCAGTTTTGAGTTCCCTGGCTGATGAAACACCTGAAGGAAAATCCATCGTGGAACTGGCCAAAACAAAAGGCGTTACCCAAACCAAAGAATTGGGGATGGAATTTATTCAGTTCACTGCCGAAACAAGGAGTAGCGGTGTGAATACATCCAACCTGAAGATCCGGAAAGGTGCTTTTGATTCCATTAAAAACATGGTGACGAAAGCTAATAACCTGGTGCCTGCGCAAACAACTGACAGGGTAAAACTAATTGCAGAAAATGGAGGAACGCCACTGGTGGTTTCAGTAAATAATGAAGTGAAAGGTGTAATTGAGTTGCAGGACATCATCAAACCCGGCATACAGGAACGTTTTCAACGGCTGCGGAAAATGGGCGTAAAAACAGTAATGGTTACCGGCGACAATCCGCTTACAGCAAAATACATAGCGGCAAAAGCTGGCGTAGATGATTTTATTGCCGAAGCAAAACCGGAAGATAAAATGAACTATATCAAGGCAGAACAACAAAGTGGGAAGCTGGTAGCCATGATGGGTGATGGAACAAACGATGCTCCGGCTCTTGCACAGGCCGATGTGGGCGTGGCCATGAACAGCGGAACACAGGCGGCTAAAGAAGCTGGCAACATGGTCGACCTGGATAATGATCCCACCAAACTGATTGAAGTGGTGGAAATTGGAAAGCAGTTGTTGATCACCAGAGGTACGATCACCACCTTCTCTATTGCCAACGATGTGGCTAAATATTTTGCCATCGTTCCGGCATTGTTCATCACCTCTATTCCAGCATTACAGGCATTGAATATTATGCACCTAACCAGCCCTGAAAGTGCCATATTATCCGCCGTTATTTTTAACGCCATCATCATTCCATTACTGATTCCTCTTTCCTTACGCGGCGTTGCCTACCGGCCGATCGGTGCTTCTGCACTTTTGCGCAGGAATCTATTGATCTATGGCGTTGGTGGAGTGGTCGCTCCTTTTATCGGCATCAAACTCATTGATCTTTTGCTGGGATTATTCATGTAAAAAACAACTGGTAATGAAAAAGAATTTATTGATATCACTAAAACTCACACTTGTTATGATCCTTCTTTGTTCGGTGCTTTATCCCCTGCTGGTTTCTGTTGCAGGGAAGGCCGCACCAGGCGGCGGTGATGGAGAAAAACTGGTGGTGAATGGAAAGGTGGTTGGCTATGCCAACATCGGTCAAAAATTTACAGAGGATAAATATTTCTGGGGCCGTCCATCGGCTGTTGATTATAATGCCGCAGGATCGGCAGGCAGTAACAAAGGTCCTTCCAATCCTGGTTATTTAAAAACTGTACAGGATAGGATAGATACATTTTTAGTACACAATCCCGGTGTCTCTAAAGAACAAATTCCTGCTGAAATGGTAACTGCTTCAGGTAGTGGATTAGACCCTCATATTTCTCCTGCATCGGCGTATATACAGGTAGCACGGGTAGCAAAAACAAGGGGACTTGATGAATCGAAAGTGAAAGATTTAGTTGACAAAATGGTTGACGTCAACCCCGTAGGCCCCGATGTAGTCAATGTATTACAACTAAATGTGGCTCTAGATGCTTTGAAATAAACAATGGAAATAAATCAAACAAGCGGGTTGCATACAAGTGTGCTACGCAACCGGGGGTAAATAGAAACAAGTTGTCGAATAAAAGTCGGACCTTAAAGATAATCAAATGAAAAGAACAATGATGAGTGCGGCCATGCTCCTTAGCCTGGCTGCCAGTGCACAGGACACTACATCAAACACGCAACCACAATCATCAGGTGCATTAAATTTTAATGGTTTTGTCGAAGGTTATTATAGTTACGATTTAAACCAACCGAAAAACAATAAGAAACCTGCCTTTTTATACAGTCATAACCGGCACAATGAGTTTACTATTAACCTGGCTTTTGTACGGGGAAGCTATACTAAAGAAAGAGGAAGAGCCAACCTAGCCGTGGCGGTGGGCACGTATATGAATGCCAACTATGCAGCTGAACCGGGAGTGCTGAAAAACATCTATGAAGCCGATGCCGGCTATAAGTTAAATCGGAATAAAAACTTGTGGTTCGACATTGGTATTATGCCTTCGCATATTGGATTTGAAACAGCCCATTCTCCCAGTTGCTGGACCTTAACCCGCAGCCTTGGAGCAGATAACTCTCCTTATTTTGAAAGCGGTGCTAAACTTACCTACACAACCAACAATGGTAAATGGGTCTTGAGTGCCATGGCCCTGAACGGGTGGCAACGCATACAGCGGTTGGATGGAAACTCCTTAATGAGTTGGGGAACACAGGTTTATTTTAAACCATCTGGAAAAGTTTTACTGAACTACAGTACATTTTTAGGCACCGACAAACCCGATACCGCAAGGCTGTGGCGGAACTTTCATGATATGTATGGTATTTTCCAAATCACTGATAAAATTGGATTCATAGCCGGTTTTGATATTGGAATGGAGCAAAAAACAATGAACGGCAAAGACTGTTATACCTGGTATACACCCATTGGAATATTGCGGTATACACCTGACAACAAATGGGCCGTAGCTTTACGTATCGAATATTACAGCGACGAACATGGTGTGATCATTGGCACTGGAACGCAAAACGGATTTAAAACCATAGGGGGTTCTACAAATGTGGATTATCTGCCCATGAAAAATGTAGCTCTCAGGCTCGAAGCAAGGCATCTGGATAGCAAGGATGCAATTTTTGCAAAAGAAGGAACAGCAAAAAATAAGAATACTGCCATAACTTTTTCCACTGCTATTAGTTTTTAATGAAAGAAGATCTTAAATATACCGCCGAAGAATGGTTGAAACGGGTGCAACGCAACGAGTCGCAAAAAGGCAAGCTCAAAATTTACATCGGGATGAGTGCCGGTGTAGGTAAAACTTACCGTATGCTCCAGGAGGCACATCAACTGATGCAGGATGGCATAAATGTCCGAATAGGCTATGTTGAAACGCATGGGAGAAAGGAGACGGAAGCGTTAATTGAAGGGCTTCCGATTATTCCAAGAAGAGAGGTTTTTTATAAGGGGAAAAGACTGGAGGAGCTGGATGTACAAGCAATATTATTATTGCATCCGCAGGTAGTCCTGATTGATGAATTGGCCCATACCAATATTCCCGGGAGTAAAAATGAAAAACGTTGGCAGGATGTGTTGGAGGTACTGGAAGCTGGCATTGATGTGATATCTGCAGTAAACATCCAACACATAGAGAGTATTAATGAAGATGTAAAAGAAATAACCGGCATTGAAGTAAAAGAAAGAGTGCCGGATAAGATACTGCAATTAGCAGATGAAGTTGTGAATATTGACTTGCCCGCAAATGAATTGATTCGCCGGTTGAGGGAAGGGAAAATTTACGACCATACTAAGGTTCAACAAGCTCTGGCAAATTTTTTTCAACCCGAAAAGATTTTGCAGTTGCGGGAACTTGCATTAAAAGAAGTAGCTGGCCAGGTTGAAAGAAAAGTAGATTATGAGATCACAGCAAAGACAAAGCCATTCAGGCATGAACGGTTTCTGGCCTGCATATCCAGCAACCATGAAATTGCCCAACGCATTATTCGTAAAACTGCCAGGCTGGCTTCATATTATAACAGCCAATGGTATGTCCTGTATGTACAGACGCCAAAAGAAAGCTCACATAAAATTGGCCTGGCAGAACAAAGACATTTAATCAATAACTTTAAGAACTCCACTCAACTAGGGGCGGAATTAATTCAGAAAAAAGCGGAAAATATTGCAAGTGCAATTATTGAAACAATAGAAGAAAAAAGTATAACTACAGTATGCCTTGGAAAGCCGCATTTAACACTTTGGCAAATAATTTTAAAAACTGGCGTATTTAATCAACTATTGAAAACACTTTCCAAAAACGACGTTGACTTAATTATTTTATCCTGATGCAAAGCGTAAAAAATAAAATTCGCCTGGGAACGATCTTTCTTTTTCTGCTCGTCCTGGCTTCAGGTGGCTTCAGTATATATTTCCTCACCCAATTAAAAAGTCAATCTCAAAACGTTTTAAAATCCAATTATGAAACCATTCAATTCTGCCACAATATGCAGAAAGCATTGGACAGTATTAAGGATAATAAAAAAAACTTTATTGATTCTTTTGATGCTGAATTAAAAAAACAGGAAACAAATATTACTGAACCAGGAGAAACAGAAGCAACAGGGAATCTTCACCTTTCCTTTAATAAATTAAAATCAGGAAATACAACTAAATTAAATTATGATCAGATCAGCTATCAACTTCAACATATCCTGTTGCTCAATATGGTAGCTATCAAAAATAAAAACGATAAGGCTGAAAAATCTGTGACAGATGCAATGTCTCTTCTTATTACGGTTGTCGCTATAATTTTACTGGTTGGATTTAGTTTTGCGTATAATTTTCCTAACATCCTAACAAATCCAATCCGGAAATTGACACAAGCCATACAGGAAATTGGCCAAAAAAACTATTCACACCGCATTCACATAGATTCAAAGGATGAATTTGGAGAGCTGGCCAGGGCATTTAATGAAATGGCGGAACGACTTGAATATTTTGAAAATAGCAACCTTAACAGGTTGATGTTTGAAAAAAGCCGTGCCGAAGCAGTTATAAACAGTCTGAAAGATGCCAGCATCGGCATAGACAAGGATAACAAAGTATTGTTTGCAAACGAACAAGCCTTGCAATTGTTGGGTTTAAGGGCAGATGAAACGGTAGGCAAATTAACAGAGGATGTTAAGAAACGAAATGATTTGTTTCAGTTTTTACTGGATAATGAAGGAAAAAATCCATTTAAAATTGTCGTTGATGGAAGAGAAAATTACTATGTGAAAGAAACTATAGACGTGGTTCAGGGTGAGGCTTCCAATAAAGTGATCGTTCTCAAAAATATTACATCCTTTAAAGAGTTGGACGCTGCTAAAACCGATTTCATAGCTACAATTTCCCATGAATTAAAAACTCCTTTGGCTTCTTCGGATTTTAGCCTGAAACTTTTGGAAGATGAAAGAATTGGTAGACAGGAACAAAAAGAATTAGTAACTCAGTTGAAGAAGGACAATCAACGAATGCTTCGGATTTTGAGTGAGCTTTTAAACATGTCGCAGGTAGAAGCTGGGAAGATACAACTCGATATTCAATCTGCTAATCCCTTCCAGATCATTAAAAATTCCACAAACGCAGTGTATTCAGCAGCAAAAGAAAAGGATATTAATATTGTAGCGGAGACTAAACCAGGCTTGCCTAATATCAAAGCTGATTTAGATAAAATAAGCTGGGTACTGAATAATTTTCTAACAAATGCAATTAAATATGCACCTGCTGGCAGTACTATTACGATAGATTGCCATAAAATAGATGACCTGATTTCATTTTCCGTAATAGATAAGGGCCCAGGAATTGATGAAGCCTACTTAGGCCGCATTTTTGAACGTTATTTTCAGGTACCCGCCCGATCAGATAAAAAAGGCTCAGGTATCGGGCTTGCTATATGTAAAGAATTCATAGAGGCTATGAAGGGACATGTTTGGGTCAAAAGTCAAATTGGTGAGGGGAGTACTTTTGGGTTTGATATTCCGGTTTATTAAAGATTAATGACCATGATATATGGACAAAAGCCAGACTTTAGCCTGGCTTTACATAATTACTGAAATAACGCAGATGATCGGAGTATTTTTACATTATTCTTTCATTTTCATCCCGCAATAAAAGATGCATGCAAAAAGCACCAATGGCCATCACAATATCCCTGACGGCAATATCAAAATATTGACCAGTTAACAATAAATTGATTGCTATGGCAAATAGCCAGCAACTCACGATTATACTTCCAAGCCTGGGCCTGGTCAATACAATGATTCCAGCTACTATTTCTATAATCCCTACAATACTCATGAAAGTATGAGGCTGCAATGGAATGATCCTGGTTACTACAGGTGACAGGTATTGGTCCCAATTGGTCAATATATCAGTGAATTTATCTGCTCCTGCCACTATAGGTACCAGCCCATAGGTCCATTTTAAAATGGTTCTTACCTTTTCAATATTACTGATGGCCCGGGCACCCGTTTCATGGGCATAGTTTGCTGTGATCGTTGACATAATTTGTGGTTTTTGTAAAATAGAGCAGTCAAGTGATCAATTGGTTACAGCATTTCAACAAAAAAATGGGCGGTCGTGTTTTAAATGGTCAACAGTAGGGTTTGAATGAGTAAAATGATTGACATATAAACTAACTGATCTGTGTTTTTTTCACTATATAATGGTAGCTTTAATGATTAAAGATTTTACCTCCTGTTGGAAATGTAATCTCCTGTCCATTACTCTGTTTCAGTGCATATCAAACCTACCACAGTCCTGCAACTATGAACCAATTTTCCTTTCCATTGTGAACTCCATTTTCTAACAATTAAACTTTTTTACAATGAAAAGAACATTAGTTTCTGCATCATTCATTGCAGTAGCCCTGCTTTCTTTAACTAGTTTAAGCAGCTTTAATAAAAGAATGGATCAAAAGCCAAGTCAACAATTGTCCATCCAACAAGGCGGGAATGCGCCGGTCACTATCCATACTTCTATTACGGGGGTTCAACCTGACGGAACAACCTATACCGGGACTGTTTCTATTATTGGTGCCATCAGTCAAACCGGGACCTTTGTAATGCAAACGGAAGCCCTGGGCATGGCCTTACACTGTAACCTGGTGCTTGAACTTCCGGATGGTACACTCACGATACGCATGAATTGCAACATGGGTACCTTGAATGGACGCTGGAAAATTTTATCTGGTACAGGTGCCTATGAAAATGTAAAAGGAGAAGGATCACTGGTGATGCCGGTGCCTGAAGAAATTATGATAGGTGTTGTTTCCGGTACCTGAGAAATTATTGAAAAACAAGGTTATACATCTGTACAATGATCATTACTATTTACCGGGTATGAATTACATAATCATGAGTTTTATACCCGGTAAATAGTTCTAGGATATTAAGGTTTCAGCCTGCCTTCAATGGAATCATCCATAGTTTTACCCAGCACGGCGCCTGCTGCCATTTTCATTAATGCCACCGCATTGCCATGTTTATTGTCCCAATAATAGCCTTCATTGACCTTTACATGAATAACCGTGATTCTCGGATCATTCTCACCTTCAGTGAACCATGTCTTTAAAATGGGTTCCCATAGTTCTTTGATGAGTTCTTTATCCCTGTTAATAGAAGCCTCACCATACAGGCTTAAAAAATCGGAATGCGCCGAACCCTGGAACAATAAATGAACTTTGCTATCTGTTTCAATTTCCTTGTTTTTATAGCTGTCGGAAGCACTTAAAAACCAGAAGTTCCCGCTATCATCCATTTTCTGCACCGACATAGGTCTAACGGTTAAAGGTTTGCCTGCCCTTATATCCGTACAGAAAAAACAGGTATTACTTTTCCCTGCCAGTTCCTTTATTTTTTTACCCGCATTCGAAGCCTGCAGGTCTTCATGATTTTTTTCCTCTTGCTGTTGATTGATACTGTCCATTGGTTATAATTTTTAATGAATAGGAAATACATTCAAAGGGTAGTACTTCACCATTTAAAATATTATACCAATTACCATTAACTATTAGGTAAAATCTATGGTTTTACAAACGGGTAGGTATGTTGTTGAGGCTTTAGAAAGGCAAAAGATGTAAACCTTATACAAAGCAGGGAAATACTATATCCTGGTTTTTGCATTTTACAATCAGTTTGTTTGGAGCTATGCCAGGAAATATTGAGCAGGTTGAACCGTTTCCCCAAAAAATTATGTTTTACCTGTGAAGAAAGATCCTGAATTTGACCACTACGAGGTACACTAGGGCCAGTGCTATCAACCAGGAAAGCAAAACAAAAAACAGGTCTTTTATTTTTTGTTTGGAGTTAACCATATTGCTTTTCTACTCTCTTCAATTTCAGGTTACTAACTGGTGATACGATCAATGGAAACTTTTCTACTGTCACACTGCCGGGATCCAGTCCAAAACCCCGTTCTTCGGAAAGGCTGATGGCCTTGATCCAGAAATGCAGCTTCATGATCATTCTTTCCAGTATAGGCAGGTCATTATCCTGGCTGAGGTATTTTTCCAAAACAATAAATTGAAAATCACCCGCCACTTTGTCTTTCTCCAGGCTATCGTAACGGCTGATCACATTGACCTCTTTATTGGCCACCAGGTCTTCTACCACTTTTCTAAACAGCAGGTTAATACGAGGTTGCACCCTGAAGCCCAACCGGAACTCCACCCTGATGATGTCATTGGGAATAATGTGGTCCACTTTATATTCAGCCGTATAAGGATCATCTACTGTATCAACGTGAATCAACCAATAGATATCCGCCCGCTTGGGTTTTTTATTGAGAATGGAATAAATGATCTTATGTTCTATTTCTCTTGGATTATCGGCACTGGTCAGGTACACCAGGTGTGTAGCATATTTAATCACCGACCTGTCATTGCTTAATTCCTGTATTTTAGGAATGTAATGATCCAGCCTGACAAATTCAATATACCTGTTTTTAATCCTGCGGGCCCTGAACCAGTTGTACATGACCATGAAGAGCAGACCTCCAACCAATACGGTAACATAACCGCCGTGCGGGAATTTATCCATGTTCGCATACAGGAAACTCACTTCGATGGTCAGGTACACCAACAGGTATAAATACACAAGCAGGCTCCTGGTGCGTCGTATGACCAGGTAGTTGGAAAACAGGATGGAAGTGGCTATCATGGTAATGGTGATGGCCAGCCCATATGCCGCCTCCATATTGGATGCTTTTTGAAAATGGAGCACGATGCCAATACATCCCAGGTAGATCAGCAGGTTCACTGCCGGTACATATAATTGTCCCTTGGCCTCCGTAGGATAGCTGATTTTCAGTTTGGGCCATAGGTTGAGACGCATGGCCTCACTGACAAGTGTAAACGAACCAGATATCAACGCCTGGCTGGCAATGATGGTGGCTGCCGTGGCAATGGCAATGCCGAAATACAAAAACCAGTCTGGCATCACCCCATAAAAAGGATTAAAGCCACCCTCTATCATGTCCGATGAAATCCGCTCTCCCGCATGGTGTGAAAGCAACCAGGCACCCTGGCCCAGGTAATTGATCACCAGGCAGGTTTTTACAAAGATCCAGGAGTACCGGATATTCCATTTGCCACAGTGCCCCAGGTCAGAATACAATGCTTCGGCACCTGTAGTGCACAGGAATACACCCCCTAAAATGTAAAACCCCTTGGGATAGGTCATTAATAACCTGATACCATAATAGGGATTGAAGGCCTTGAATACGGTTAACTGGTCCATGAAATGAAATGCGCCCAATGTGGCCAGCATTAGGAACCAGACAGTCATGATGGGCCCAAAGAAGCGCCCGATAAAGGCAGTGCCAAATTGTTGTATAAAAAAAAGCACTGATAAAATGCCAATGACGATATAGATGATGGTCCACTGGGTGATATGACCCAATGATGGAATCTGCTTGAGTCCTTCAATGGCGGAGGTCACCGAAATAGGAGGAGTGATCATACCATCTGCCAGCAATGCTGCTCCCCCCATCATAGCCGGTATCACCAGCCATTTCTTCCTTCGGCGCACCAGGGCGAATAAAGAAAATATCCCGCCTTCACCCCGGTTGTCCGCCTGTAAGGTGAGAATGACGTATTTGACCGTTGTTTGTAAGGTTAGTGTCCAGATAATGAGTGATAAAGATCCTATTACCAGGTTTTCAGTAATGGTCTTTCCGCTGATAATGGCATTCAGTACGTACAGAGGGGAGGTACCAATATCACCATAAATGATCCCAAGTGCAATTAAAAATCCTGCCAGCGAAACCCTGTTGTGTGAAGACATTCAAAAATATTCAAGGGATCAAAACTATAGTGATGCACCGGATATTCAGGTATATTGGGGCTGGTTGCCATCAAATCTTTATAAAATCTTTACACTCTTTTTTAATCATTTTCTATCCTGCTTAGTCATCTACATTTGTATAGTTTTCAGAGATGAGTACCTATTTGATGCATACAGTAAAAAAAGGGAAGCAGTACCTATACAGTACAGCTATTGTAATCCTGGTATCTGCGGTTTGTTTTGCGCTCTCGCATTTTATGGGATACCGTGTTATCGCCCTGGTGTTGTTACTGACCGTATCGTTCCTGGCCATTACATTTGACATCCTGCCGGTATTGCTGGCGGCTAGTTTGAGCGCCTTGATCTGGGGTTATTTTTTTATACCTCCTCGTTTTACGGTTCATGTGGAGACTACGGAAGATAAAATTCTCCTGGTCATGTATTTTGTCATTGCACTGATCAATGGTGTGCTTACCTACAAGATCAGGCAACTGGAAAAGGCCTCCCATTTAAAAGAAGAAAGGGCCAACAGTGTAGCCTTGTATAATACCTTGCTCAATTCCCTTTCACATGAATTGCGAACACCCATTGCCGCCATTATAGGGGCAGCTGACAATTTACAACTGAATAACAACCTGACGCAGGCCAACAGGGATATGCTTATAGCCGAGATCTCCAAGGCTTCGCTGCGCCTGAACCAGCAGGTAGAAAACCTGCTGAATATATCAAGATTGGAGTCAGGACATATACAACCCAAAAAGGATTGGACCGATGTGGTTGAATTGATCTATGATGTTGTAAAAAGAGTGGAAGAGAACAATCCTTACAGGAAAATTGATATCAGCATCAACCAAAATATGCCATTGTGTTCTGTGGATAAAGGCATGCTGGACCAGGTGATCTATAACCTGGTAAATAATGCAGCCATTCATACGGAAGCGGGTAGCGAGATACTGGTATCTGCCACCTGTCCTGCCGATGTGCTTGAAGTGATAGTGGAAGACAATGGAAAGGGTTTTAATGAAAAGGAGATCAAGGATGTTTTTCATAAATTTTCCCGGGTAAGAAAATCTGGTACAGCCGGATCAGGGTTGGGCCTTTCCATTGTAAAAGGATTCACCGAAGCGCTGTCAGGTAATGTAAGTCTTGAAAAAAGTGTAATGGGAGGTGCCAGGTTTATCATTCTTATACCGGTAAAAACGAGTTCCTTTAATTATATACATGAATAGGCAGGAAATATTGGTCATTGATGATGAGCCTCAGATCCGCAGGCTTTTGGAGATAACCTTGCAAACCAACAATTACGTGGTCAGGCAGGCAAGCAATGCAAAAGAAGGATTGATCATGGCCGGCAATCATCCCCCTGAATTAATATTGCTCGACCTTGGCCTGCCTGATGAAAGCGGGCATGTGGTGTTGCAAAAACTGCGGAACTGGTACACCAAGCCAGTCATTATTCTTTCAGTTCAGAAAAATGAAGAAGACATTATCAGGGCATTGGATAATGGCGCCAATGATTATTTATCCAAGCCATTTCGGGCCGGTGAATTGCTGGCCCGAATTAGGTCGGCACTCAGAAGCCTGAACCTGGATGATGGAGAGCCATTCCAACAATTCAGGGATCTGCAGGTAGATCTTGTCAACAGGACAGTGAAGAAAAAAGGAGAGCTACTGAAACTTACCGGGACGGAATACAGCCTGCTTGCTCTGTTGGTGCGCAATGAAGGCAAGGTATTGACTCACCAGTATTTGCTGCGGGCCATCTGGGGACCCGGTTATATCAACCAATCACAATATTTGCGTGTATTTATTGCCCAGTTGAGAAAGAAAATTGAAGATGATCCTAACAGGCCGGTTTATTTACTGACAGAATCGGGAGTAGGTTACAGGTTTGTTGGTTGAAGGCAAACCTGCAACCTGGATGATCATATCTTTTGATCAATTATTAAAATCCTTTTGCAGAAGCTGACTTGGCGCATTCATAACAATTGCCATCCTTATCCAATACAACATCAGGGTGCATGCGACAGGTATAGATCTTTGCAGACATAGACCTGGTGCATTCATAACAGTTGCCATCCTTATCCAATACAACGTCAGGGTGCATGCGACAGGTGGATATTTTAATTACTTCAGTTTTAGCTTGTTCTTTTGATGACACATCTGTTTTTTTACAGCATTTGAGTCCCTGGACAGTTTGATGTGATATGGCATTTTTAGATGCCTTTACCTGCGAAAATGCAGTTGTAGAGAAAATACTCATTATTAAAAAAAACATGATCGTTTTCATAATAAACTATTTATATGATGGTTGAATTTTTTACAATTGATTGGGGTATATATTGATTACTTGTTTTTACGATGACATGTTGTGTAACATGGCCATCTCCAAAAAATGGATCCAGGTTAGTAAGAAGAGGAGATATAGCAACCAGGTTTTTCACATGTTTCTCTATTCGCGGCACAAAACTGTGAAATATAAAACTCAAAATTGATGACCTGCATCAGACCTTTTTATGATAATCACTGATATTAGTTATTGAAACTGAAGCTTAAAGGGGGACCAGGCAACAAAATGTATGTTTTCAATCAGGTGGTTGGTCCTGTTTCAATGGCATTGATGCAGGCATTCCTTCCGAGGTCTATCATGTACTGCGCCTTGTAGAATTCAAAGGTGGAACAACTATTCCTGGGTATTTCAACTAAAACATCAGGGGGATAGTTCTTCAGCAAAAAGGAGGTCAGGCGGTCCTGGGTCATATTATAGGTAGAAAGAAGCAACTCTCTTAATGAATATTCCGAAATGGGCAACAGGTCCCTGGGTTTACTGGCCTTTTGCATCAGTGGGTTGAGCCATTTCCATAAGGCGGTCACTTCCTGCTTTACCTCCTGTGTGGTCATAGTGGGAGATGCAGCCCCATTTACATTGACAGCAACAATGTACTCGTCGTCCTTCTTATTAACAAGGTTCAGGGGCAAGGGGTTCAAAACCCCGCCATCCACCAAAAATTGTCCGTTTTCCAGCACCGGGGTAAAAACACCAGGTATGGCAATGGAAGCACGCAGCGCTCTATACAGATCGCCTGAATGATAATAAACTTCCTTGTTTTGAACCATATCTGTGGCAACAGCTACAAAAGGAATATGCAATTGCTCAATTTGCTGGTGTCCTGTCACTTTTTGCAACAGGTTGAAAAGGCGTTCCCCTTTTAAAAATCCCTGCCTGGTAAGGGTGAAGTCCAATATTTTAAAAAGAAGTGTTTTGGTAAGCCTCAGCATCCATTCCTTATAGGCTTTATGATAACCAGCCGCATACATCCCTCCAACTACTGCCCCCATCGAGCAGCCCGTAATACTGATGATCTCGTGCCCTGTTTCTTCCAGCACATCTATGACACCTATATGTGCAATGCCCCTTGCGCCACCACTACCCAGTACCAGGTGAACCTTTTTCATGAAAGTGAATGTATTCCAATTTTCTGAGGACATGTAGCTTTCCTTGTAGCCTTATTTTTTAGTGATACGCAGCAATAAAAGGTTAAATGGAAAGTTGGAAGATAATGAAAGATGCAGGAGCTATGAATCAAATAATAATGCAACATTTTTCTGCAATGCTGTAAGCAAACCACTTATATAATTGTGACCTTTATAAAACACTGAAAAACTATACAAATGACAGATAGTACCGGAAAAAATATAAATGATGAAACCATTCATACTTTGAAACTTCAATTGACTACTGAACCTCTCAATGCCCAGGTTGACCTTGGTGCCCGTGTATTCAAATACCCTTCATTGGATAGAGTATTTATTATGGAAAGTGATTTGTATGGCAATAAAATGCCCCAGGGCTCCTGTTTCCTTGTTTTCCAGGGCAACCATGGTATGATAGGTAAACATTTATATATTGAAACCCTTAAGAATTCAAGTGCTGAAGAAATTAAAACCATGATAGAAACCTATGACCAGGGCTAGCTTTCTGGTGTAGGTTTAGTTCATCCACTGCTGTAAAATAATAACTCCTGGTCTTGTAGTTATTATGAAGCTCTCTTTATAAGCGTTTTTGTTATCTCCCTGTAATAAAACAACACTGTTAAAAAAACCTGCTTTTTTCTGTAACCTTTTAGGTTGGAATCACTCTATTTCTTAAGTAATGGTCTTTACCTGTTATGCACGAATACAGGTGAGATGATTGATCGCAGGAGAAAGACCTGTATGATAGAATAGGATCCACTCACTATTGCTTATTAAATCAAACTGAGAACTATGCGCTACAGAAATCAAATGATGGTAATTGTTTCATTGATGACAATTACCATCCTGTCACAATGCAGAAAAGATGATCACAATAAAGACAAGGACAGGGATAATGACCCGGCATTGATTGCCGAAGGAAAGGATATCTTCAGGCATGATACTTTTGGTGATGAGGATTTCTGGAGCGGATTGCTGCATTTGGACAAAGCCATCATAGGTGCTAAATACGGCGGATATGGTGGAGGTGTCAGTCCAAAAACAGCCCTTGCAGTTGGACTAAAAGTAGATGCCGATGCGCTGCCTGCTGATGTAGTATCTGCTATAAAATCCGGGGCTATTAACCTGGATGATCCTGCCACCACGGTGGCGCTTTTAAAATTGAACGCGGTTGTTGGCGTTAAAGGAAGCTTTAATACTTCGGGTAATTTAACATCGGTAGGTATTACCTGCGCTTCCTGTCATTCCACGGTAGATAATTCCTTTGCTCCCGGAATAGGCAAGCGGCTTGATGGCTGGCCTAACAGGGACCTCAATGTAGGAACTATAATTTCATTAACTGATAACGCGCAACCCATAGCCAGCATGCTTCATGTGGATGAACCCACTTTGCGTTCGGTATTGGGCGCCTGGGGACCTGGAAAGTTTGCCGCTGTTTTGTTCATGGATGGAAAGGCATTGAAACCTGATGGAAAAGTAGCTGCCAATTTAATTCCTGCAGCCTTTGGATTAAAAGGCATAGACCTCACTACCTATACCGGTTGGGGAGATATCAGCTACTGGAATGCATTTGTAGCCAACCTGGAAATGCATGGTAAAGGAAACTTTCACGATGACAGGTTGAATTATCCCATAAAATATCCCATTGCAGTTGAAAATGGATTTTGGAATGTGACCCACAATCCCGACCTGATCACCTCCAAACTACCAGCACTTAGGGCTTACCAGCATTCCATAAAGGCACCCACACCGCCAGCAGGAAGTTTTGACCTGCAAATGGCTGGAAGAGGCAAGGGGATCTTTATGTCAAAAGCTAAATGCAACACCTGCCATGCAGCACCCTTACTGGCGGATAATATGCTGCACACCGGTGCAGAACTGGGAATAGATGATTTTGAAGCCATGCGGTCACCCACAGGAAAATATAGAACCACACCACTGGGAGGATTATTTGCAAGAGCCAAAGGCGGGTTTTACCATGATGGCAGGTTTGCCACCTATGCTGATGTGATCGAACATTATAATGATCATTTCGCCCTTGGTTTAACTGCTGCCGAGAAGCGGGATATTATTGAATACCTCAAATCATTGTAGGATAGGAGACGAAAGAAGAATGAATAGGGTCAACCTTTGGTTTATAAATCATCGTTTTCATTCCATGTCATCCAGGTTGACATTGCCCATGGAAATGTCAATTAAAGACAGCACAAATACTATTACATATCTTGATCTCCAAGCTTTTAAATAACGGTCATGTATAACCTGTGTATTGCTATTGAAGATGTATGGCTGAAAAATCAGCATGTATTTAAGGAGATAACATCAGGATTTGGCTTTACTGAACCTGGGTCCAGCCAGGTCTTACAACAGGTAAGGTGTTCTTTCTCTTCTGAATGGTCCAATGACTTAGAAATATCACCACGTTTGTGGCTCGCAAAGCAAATTGTCCGTCAATGTGTGTTCCTGGTAAGCCGGGATATGTTCCTGGCAAAACCAGTTCCCGGCAACCCGGAACAGGCACTGAAACCTTTTCCAAAGTCTTTAACTTTCCATAAAACAAGACCTATGAGCTTGCCAGTATGGACCATCTATTTATTAGTGGATATCATAGGCTTTAATGATTTGGAAGCAGCCATTATTCTCAATGTCCATCCCTTTAAGCTCCGGGAACAATTAAGTATTGCCCGTGGCCTGGTTGCCTGAAGAAAAAGTATCTCTGCAGTAAGATATTTTCAGAACAATTGATTGATATGCGTCTGAAGTTATGACTGGTTTTATGCTTTTACTTGCCTATCTTAATAGGTAATACCAGACTCATATGCCAATTGCCCCATCTAAGGAAGGATTAAAACGTGTAATTGGTATCGGCGGACTGGCCCTTGCAATTGTTAATGGTACCCTGGGTGCGGGCATTTTTGTTTTGCCCGGGATCGTTGGAGTTGAATTGGGAGCTTTTGCCGTATTCGGGTATCTATTCTGCAGCATTATGATGGCTGCCATTATGCTGTGTTATGCAGAGATTGGAACACGTATTACCTCAAGCGGGGGATCCTATGCATACGTAGAAGCTGCATTTGGCAAGTTTCCCGGTTATATAATCAACTGGCTCTATTTTTTTGGCTGGGGCATTTTAGGAAGTGCTGCATTGATGAATATCATTGCTGATTCATTGGTCCTGTTATTTCCAATTTTTGTAAACCCCGGTATCCGTATTGTTTTCTTTTTTATCCTGATAAGTTTTATGATCCTTGTAAATGTGCGTGGTACAAAACAAGGCATTGGGTTCGTAAAAATCATTACTGTCATTAAATTATTGCCCTTACTCTGTATTATAGTTTTTGGCCTTAAGCTGGTAAAAGTTGACAATTTGTTTTGGGAACGGGTGCCTGCCCTGCCAACCTTTAGCCATACTGTATTCATTTTATTTTTTGCCTTTGCAGGTTTTGAAACATCACTAGGGGTGAGTGGTGAACTTAAAAATCCCAAACGAACCATTCCTATGGGGATTTTATTAGGGGGGATCATGATATTGATCGTTTACATGTTATTGCAAATGGTTACGCAGGGGATCCTGGGTGGAGATATTGGAACTTTTAAAGATGCCCCATTGGCAGCGGTGGCCCAAAAAATTGCCGGACCCCTGGGCGCAACCTTACTACTGGTTACAGCGGCAATTTCCTGTTTTGGCGCTGTTGGTGCCGACGTGCTTGCCACTCCCCGGTCACTTTTTGCGGGTGCCAATGACGGAACTTTTCCCAAATTTCTCGGCAAGGTTCATCCCCGGTTTGCCACTCCCTACCTGGCAGTGATAACTTACGGTACATTGATCTTTATTTTTTCAGTTTCCGGTGGATTTAAACAATTAGCCATCATGGCCAGTGCAGCCATATTGTTTATCTACCTGGCAGTTATTTTATCCACCATTGAAATGAGAAGGAAGAAAGCTGGTAATACAGAAAATATATTTATTATCCCATTTGGGTTGACCATACCTTTTATCGGGATTGCTACGATCGTGGGGTTACTAACCAGTTTAAGCTTTTGGGAAATTCTTTCAACCCTTATTTTCATTGTCATCATAAGCGTAATCTATTTCATCATGCTGTCGATAAAAAGCAGAAATAAAATAGCGGTGGATCTTCCAGGAATAAAATAAAGAAACTCTATACTGAACTACATTTTCATTTAATATTTCTTTCTCCTAAATAATGACTTCAATACCCAAAATCTTATTTTTCTCTCCCTTGAAAATTGAGCATTGAGCGTTGAAAATTGAAAATTTCTAAATCCTTAAAGCTGTCTGCTGTAATAAAGCCTCACGACCTAAACCTTCGTCATTCGATAATCCTTGTTCACCTGTTCGATATGCCCTTCCTCCTCAATAATCCTTTTAATCCCATAAATCTTAGATCTACTCCCTACCTGCGCCCTATCTACAGTATAGCAACGGTATAGATACTCCGTGTTCGCACGGAGTATCTATACCGGAAATAGGGAGTAGTCCGGAAGTAGCCAGGGAGTAGCTATGCACCAGCTCACCCTATGGATAGTTGATTTGCCTGCTGTGGATAAATAAAATAGGGAGATCGATTTTCAGGTACTAAAAATTTTAGTAATTTGCCAATTAACAAACAAATTCGTACACCTATGCCAAAACAAGTAGGTTCTATTAAAGGTATTGGCACCATTGATGGCAATTTAAATTTTTACCGCTCCGAAGGGGAATACCGGCTCCGCACCAAACCCGGTGTGGACACTGATCGTTTTAATTCAGATCCTGCCTTTGAAGGTCCCAGGAGAACTTCCGGATTTTTTGGAAGGGCCAATACACTGGCTTCACTTATTTACCGCTATGTATATACCAACCGGAAGTGTAATACGCTATATAACCTTTGTAAGAAAAAAGCTATAGCTTTTAAAAACCAGGGAATAGAAGATGATCAGGTGATCCGGTCATTGTATGATTTGTTGGCTTCCCTGCATTGCATACCCATTTTGCCTGAAGACCTGGAGTTGTACCTGCCCGGCATGATCAGGGAAGCAGACGCCCGCAAGGCACAGAAAAGAGAAAAGCCTCCAAAACCCGGGAAGGAAAATTTCCTGCTGGTCATTGATGCACCTCTTGACGGGGAAGCTGAAGAGTTTTTTAGCAATGATATGGATGACTACAACTGGAAAGCAGTCTTTAATGGTGAATTTCCCAAAGATTACAAGATCCCCATATGCTTTGCAGGCCACCTGGTGGCTGGTAATAAATCATTAGGAGTCCAAACCATATTGACCAAACCAAGGGAAAAGATCATAGATGAATGGGTGCCGATGGAATAAAAATATTTTGTAGTAACTATTATCACCGGGTAGAAAAGCTGCTGCTACAAAAGCTTTCATATATTCATGATAATGCTGTAAAGGGTAATTAGATGTTAGCTAAAGACAATGAAGTTCATTCTTCCTGTTTATTCTGTTATAAGAACAACCATAGATACTGTAAAGTGATACATTATTTAGAAGGATTGAATCGGGAAAATATGTATCAATGTATCCGCGAGTCACATTCAGGCACCCTAGCCGGATACTCACAGGGGAAGTAAATAGCCTGGCTTTATTTTTTTGATAAACAGCGGAAAAAAATCAACACTTAGACACCAATTGTTGGTTATGTTTATGGTTTCATAAACCTGAATTCATGAAGACTTATTTCGTAGATTCTTTTACCAATCAGAAATTTAAGGGTAATCCTGCTGCTGTATGCATTGTAGAAAGTGATGTAGAGAGTCAAACAATGCAAAACATTGCCAATGAAATTGGTTTCTCAGAGACGGCATTTATCAAATACATTTCAGGGAATAATTATAGCATTAAATTTTATACACCAAAACTGGAAATCCCGTTATGTGGGCATGCAACATTAGCGGCATCAAAAATACTATTTGAGACTTCATCCCTGGACAAAATCAATTTCATTAACTGCGAAAACATTGAATTAAATATTGAGCAGGTTGATGGAAAGATCGTGATGCAATTTCCAGTCTATGATACCACTGCAATCACTGTTCCTGAACCTGTATTTAATGCCCTGGGTATTGAAAACGCAACAGATACCAGATTTAGCTCCAAAAACAAGATCATTCTTATTGAATTAGGTGACACTGATAAACTTGCCGATTTGAAGCCTGATTTCGTTGCTTTGATAAATTCCTATAGTGGCATCAATGGCGTTTTAGTTACAGCCAAATCCAATGATACCAGTTTCGACTTTCACTATCGGTATTTTTGGCCATGGGCAGGCACGAATGAAGATCCTGTGACTGGTGGTGTACAAACCTTTCTTACAAAATATTGGGCTAAAAAACTCGGCAAAACAAAATTTAAAGCATATCAATCCTCTTCACGAACCGGGATTATGACAACAGAACTAATCAATGACAAAGTATTAATTTATGGAGAGGCTGTCATAACATTTGAAGGCGAGTTTAAACTTTGAGATTTAAAACAACAAAATAAACAATGAGCGTATTAAAGGATTCAATGACAATTACAATTTCAGATAGGAGGGATCTTAAAGTCGAAGAAATCATTGAATTATACAAGGCAAATAAATGGAGTTCTGCGGACAAACCAACTGAATTATACAATGCTTTGATAAATTCTCATTCACTGTTTTCTGCATGGGACAAAGACAGATTAGTGGGTATTGGCAACGCCATTTCAGATGGTCATTTGGTCGTTTATTACCCGCACTTACTTGTTCATCCAGACTATCAAGGTAAGGGCATCGGCCAGATGATCGTAGCAAGAATGCAGGAAAAGTATGGGCATTTTCATATGCAAATGTTAACCGCAGACGGAAAAGCGATTAATTTTTACAGTAAAATGGGATTTGTGCGTGCGGGGCATACTGAACCCATGTGGATCTATGAAGGAGATGAACACTGAGAGAATAAACCGGTAAATATTTGAATCTTTTAATTTGAGATTATTCTATTTTCTTAAGCAAATGATTTGAAATTGCTGTAATATTGTGTATCAGAACTCCACGCCCTTAGATAATCATCTCCTCTTTTATACTTACCTGTTTCTCCTTGCACTGTGAAATCATTCTAATGAGAAGTTTTAATTGTATCAATTTTTTAAATGATTTCTTATGCAAACAAAATCATCAACTGCTTTTCTATTATGTGTATTAATGACACTTTCTATCTCTTTAATTGTTCCTGGCTGTCAAAAAAATAGTTCGGTTAAGGAAGAATCATATTCTACGATATCAAAAACAATTGCCCTCAATGAAGAAAAAGCACCAACTCCGGCCAATCCCAATTTTAATTTGGAAGTCATTCTCCGGGGTGCGGACAATAGCTTTGGACATGTAAAATTCCGGCAGGACAATAACGTAGCTAAAATTGTAACATTAGATGTTTGGGTGCGGGATTTAGATCCCAACCATCAATACCTGCTTCAACGTGCCGTTGATACTAATTTAGATGGCAATTGTAGCAGCACAACCTGGCTTACTTTGGGAAAAGGACTACAGCCACAAACAATTGCTACCGATGATAAAGGCACCGGAACCGTACAATTATGGCGTGATCTTTCAGCGGCAGCTACCGGTGCTACATTTGACATTCATTTTCAGGTAATAGATGCTGTAACCCGGGAAGTGGTTCTGACAAGTAATTGCTACCAGTTTACGGTGCGGTGAAATTTTAATTAAAGGCATCGTTAAGAAAAATGGCCAAACAATTAAGTTTTAAATAATGCAGATGGGAAACCTTTGTAGTAAGGAAAAATAATCGCAGTTGAAATCTAAGGTTGTATTCCAGGTACTTCAGCTATCAAGCCAAATTTGAAATAGGATTAAGTAGTACTTGCTTTGTTATAAAAACCTGTTAATAGGTATACACTCCTGAACCTTTTCACACCTTGTATGTTTATGTAAATATTGTTTACCTTTTGAAATAAAATTTTTATCAACCCACATTCATCTGTTGATAAGGCAAATCCATGTGATGTTTTACCCAATTGGAAAAAGGCTTCGGCTGCTTTTAGCTATTACATTTTTATTCTTTTATATCGCAGTAGGCGCCCAGGGCAATGGCCGATTGTCTGGTACGGTAGTAGACCGTGCAACGCAAAAGCCCCTGGCTGGCATTACGGTTGCGCTGCAGGATATTGGAAGAATCACTTTAACGGATACGGCAGGTAGTTTTCGATTTACAGACCTGGATATGAAAACCTATAACCTGTTGTTTACAGGAGTTGGTTACAAGCCGCAAACCTATTACAACCTGGTTATCAGCGCAGGTAACGAAATATCCCTGGCTATCGAAATGGAACCTGATGTTACATCACTTTCTGAAGTGGTGATCCGTTCCACCCGGCGCACAGCGGTTTCAGCTACTATTGAGTCGCCTTTAATCGTGCAACGGCTAACTACAGAAGAGATCAGGAGCAACCCTGGTGGCAACTTCGATATAAGTAAGGTCATACAAACATTGCCGGGAGTGGGAGGCGGAATAGGTGGGGGTGGCTTTCGCAACGATATTATTATCAGGGGTGGTGCACCCAATGAAAATGTATTTTATCTGGATGGTATCGAGATCCCAGTGATCAACCATTTTCAAACGCAGGGAAGTTCAGGTGGACCGCAAGGCATATTGAACGTATCATTCATCGAAGATGTAAAACTCAGTTCTTCTGCTTTTGAAGCACGTTATGATAATGCACTGAGTTCGGTATTCCAGTTTCGGCAACGCACGGGTAATCCAAATAGGGTACAAGGCAATGTGCGCCTGAGTGCTACTGATCTTTCGGCTACACTGGAAGGCCCCTTGTCACACAATAAAAAAACAACCTTCCTGGCATCTGCAAGACGCTCTTACCTACAGTTGTTATTTTCCGTTATTGACCTGCCCATCCGGCCCAACTATTGGGATTTCCAAACCAAGGTAACGCACCAGCTAAACGACAAAACCACGCTTTCGTTTATCGGCCTTGGAGCTATTGATGAATTTAGTTTTGCCAAAATAAAGGATGCCACGCCTGAAAAATTATATGTACTGAATTCTAATCCTTTTATCAACCAGTGGAACTATACGGCAGGCTTTAATTTGAGAAGATTATTGAAAGATGGATTTCTGAATATAGCCCTGAGCCGTAATACATTCAACAACGATATACAGCAATACCAGGACAATGAAACCAGGTTGGCGGACGAACAAACCCTGGCTTACCTGTCGCAGGAAACAGAAAATAAGTTGCGCATTGATGTCAACAAATACCGCAATGGATGGAAGTGGGCCTATGGGGCATCGGCGCAATTGGCGGAATATAGCAACAACACCTTTAATGTGATCCGTCGTGAACTGAAAGACCAGAATGGCACCGTCATACAACCTGGGGAAAGTTTGATCTTTGATAGCCCACTTAAAAGTTTCTGGCGCCTTGGTGGCTTTGCGCAGGTCAGCCGCCGTTTTTTTGACTCACGGATGGGCATAAGCGCAGGTATTCGTACTGATATGAATACCTTCACATCCGGTGGCGACAATCCTTTTCAGACACTATCACCCCGTGTGGCTTTTAGTTATGTGCTGGCTGAAAAATGGACCGCCAATGCCTCCATAGGCCGCTATTATAAATTACCGCCCTATACGATCTTAGGTTTTGCTGATAACAATGGTGTACTGGTTAATAAATCCAGCAATTACCTGCGCAGTGAACACTATGTTGCGGGTTTGGAGTTTTTGCCTTCCAGTGCTCTTCGCTTTACAGCAGAAGCTTTTTATAAGAAATACGACCATGTGCCGGTATCCGTTCGCAACGGGATTTCGCTTTCCAACCTGGGATCTGATTTTGATGTGCTAGGCAATGAAGCAGTTACCACCAATGGCAGGGGACGTGCCTACGGCTTTGAATTGTTTGCCCAACAAAAGCTAACCAGCCGGTTTTTTGGTATTCTTTCCTATACTTTTTACCGCTCGGAATACAGTGGCAGCAGTCATAGTTTTATTCCCAGCAGTTGGGATAACCGGCATCTCCTGAGTGCCACTATGGGATACAAGCTGCCGCGCAATTGGGAATTAGGGTTAAAGTTCCGTTACCAGGGTGGTGCGCCCTATACGCCTTTTGATGAACAGGTATCGAAGCTAAATTACCTATCACGCGGGCAGGGTATTTTGGATTATTCCAAACTGAATACTTTGAGACTCACCAGCTTCAATTCAAGTGATATCCGCATAGATAAGAAATGGAACTTTAGCCGGGCAACCATCGACCTGTTTTTAGATGTGACCAACTGGTACCTGGCCAAAAGCCCGCAACCAGATAGTTATACATTTAAGCGCAATGAAGATAACACGGCTTTTGTAACCACCGATGGCCAGGCTATTAAGGTCGATGGCAGTAATGCTATACCAGTACGCCTGGATAACAGCGATGCATCTGTTACACCTTCCATTGGCTTTATTATTGAATTCTAAAAAGAAAGGGTATTTGTAACTGACGCCAGGATAAAGAAAAAAGAGCTGCAAAATTCTTTTTGTAGGCATGTATCATAAAAACTTATTCCCGATTGCTGGAGAAACAGTTAAAATTGATTTTCCACTTTACAGTTTAATTGCGTATTTTCAATAAGACACAATTTTTATTGTTTGCTTTCTTGCTTTGAACCTGATACCCTTCTATTTTTTTATTGACAGCTATTATAGTTTTTAAGGAGAAATCAACGCCGTTTATTACTCTTTACCCACTCATGTTTTCCGTCCTACTGGAGCGTATATTAAAGTAATTATCACCTACTAAATACTAACAATTATGAGAAAGCTTAGCTTAATGATCATTCTTTCCATTATCGGGACGGTGGGGTTTTCACAATCACCGAAAGAAAATGGAATCATTTACATTACACATCCCTACATTGACGTTGTCAATAAATCAGTAAAAGCTTACCTGGTCAAAGATGTTACCACCATTACAGGCCTTTATTCAGATACGGCTAAATTTTGGGTATCAGGAATGGAAAAGCCTATTCCAATAGCTGAGGCTTTTAAAGAATGGATGACTGATTTTGATTACTATTCAGACATTAAGTTAACGACGGTTGGCTACCCGGATTATTTGCATTATAAAGATAAGGATCAAAAATATGTTCAATCATGGTGGCAGTGGTCTGGAACTTCAAAGAAAACCGGAGCTGTTGTAAAGATTGATTTTGTTCAGTTCGATAGCTTTAACAGTGCAGGAAAAATTATCGATGAAGGTCTTTATGGAGATTTTTCCAAGATGGTAAAAAATTAGCCACTGAAGGCTGCTAAGTTTGAATAATAGCAGTTGAATAAATACTTAGAATCTAAAGGCGCCGATTAATGGCGCCTTTTTTTCAACAGAGCAAATTAAAAGAGCCAGTATTCCATACTGGTCAAAGGCAATTCGTTATAAAAATATTCACAGTGGGAAAATGCCGGGAATAAAATGGTTCAGCGGTTTGATAGCATAATAAAAAAGCAGGCATAATAGGTACAATGCCTGCTACTTCAGAAGCTTCAAGGTTTTAACTGGTATGAACTTCTTCTAATTGAATCTTGGGCAGGCCCATTGATTTCTCCACATCCAATTCATAACAGAAGTTTGTAGCATATTGACCTGCATACTCATCAAGAAATTGTTGCACTTCCTGGGCATTATCGGCTTCCCAGAGGCAGGTACCCGTTTTGGCATCCTTAGAAGGAAAAACTCCAACCACTTTTAAGTTTGCAGGCAAATTTTTTGTTACTTCCTGAGCTTTGGACCAGAAACCTTCAGGGTCGCTGATGTTGTGATGTGCAATGACTAACATCGGTTTAAATTTTTAGATGAAAAAATAAATTGCTCTAAGTAAAGCGGGTAAGTTTAAACGAAATTGCTTCAGGAAAGGGTAAGACTGTAGGAGGGTAGATAGAATCAGGAAGCTACATTAAAGCCAATGACTTTCCAAATCTTTCTTTCCAGGGATGCGAGTATATAGGGGCCATTTTTAAAGCCAATAGCTGCTTAAACAGTATGATCATTAAAGTTAGAATATATGAAGTGCCGGAAAGAGATGCTTCTTGTGAAATGACTTATCCTTTTAACAATAATTCCCTATTTTGTTGAATTCACTTCCTGTTAATTTTGGAAAAAAGCATGGTTGTATCAGTAAACTACTGGAAGAGGTTAATAGTAGGATATAATTTATGCTGGTAACACCAACAACAAAAAACACAATGAAGACCCTGACATTTATTTTCTTAACTTTTTTCACAATCCAGCTTTTTGCCCAGGATAAAAAACCTGCCCAAAATAAACACACTGTACCACAAGATGGCCTCAAACCATTTGTTCTCGGCATGATTGACAAACTCCAATCGCAGATTCTGGGGGAGGAGAGAATCATAAACATTTATCTGCCACCAGGGTTTAATAAAAACGATACAACTACATACGCAGTCACCTATTTACTGGATGGATCTGCAGACGAAGACTTTATTCATATAGCAGGCCTCTACCAGTTCAATAGTTTTGAATGGATCAACAGGGTGCCTAAATCGATTATTGTAGGTATTGCCACAGTGGACAGGAGGAGGGATTTCACGTATCCCACAACTATTGAAAAGGATCAAAAGAAATATCCAACCACGGGACATTCAGATAAGTTCATTGCTTTCATTGAAAAGGAATTGCAGCCTTATATAGAGAGCCGGTATAAGGTTAACTCGTCCAAAACCATTATTGGGCAATCACTGGGTGGCTTGCTGGCAACGGAAATTTTATTGAAGAAGCCGGCCCTGTTCAGTAAATACATTATTGTAAGCCCCAGCTTATGGTGGGACAATGGCTCCTTATTGAACCTGCAGTCTGCAGTATTGCAGGAAGCATATTCCCATACTACTGATGTTTATATAGGCGTAGGAAAAGAGGGATTAACGTATACAGACCCGCCCCGCGTGATGGAAGTAGATGCCAATCTCCTGGCTGAAAAAATAAGGGCCTCAAAAAGTAAATCTATAAATGTTTATTTCGATTATTTACCTCAGGAAGATCATGCAACGATCATGCACCAGGCTGTATATAATGCCTTAAGAATGTTATACCCGGCAAAAGGCAAATAATGAATCTAATAATAAAAGAACAGGAATAGTATATTCTGTAAACTTTTAATCACTGTCATTTATTATAAAGGTGAATAAGCTATTAGGATTCATATTAGCTTTTAATTATTTTATTACATGACTGAAGATACAATTGACTACATAACTCTTAATCATAAATGGCCTTTCTCCTGGGCTGACTTTTGGGATCGTTACTTTATCATGGCAGCTCCATTATTCTTTATTCTGGTTCCTATAATTGTAGTTGCTAAAGGAATGATACATCCATATGAATTATATGCAAAGGATATATTTAGCGCAATTCCTCTGTTTATTATAATGTTGATCTTCGGCTTATTTTTGGGTTACTATAGCATTAAAAGAATTGAAAAAGAAAAGCTATTCTATAGTATTCCTTTTCATGACAAACAAAAAGAAAAGCTATTATATTATTTGGAAAACCTGGGGTGGGCAGTTAAGGAAACAGGTGAGCATTTTATTACTGCTAATACAAGCTTATCCTTAACATCATGGGGAGAAATAATTACAATTGTTTTTTCAGACCATGAAATTTTATTCAATTCGCGAACTGATGGAAATGCGAATCAACCATTTAGTTTCAACCGGGATAAGGTAAACCTTAAAAAGTTTTTATCCATAATTTACAATTAGCAAGGAGGTAATTCTTTGATGTCTAATCATTAGTTATGCTCAATATCGTAGCCTTTACTAATGCCCACAATTAATCTTTCTTTACAATATAGATAATCGATTAACTTTAGTTATCATTCTGCAGTACAGGCTAATTTTTGTGAGCCTGTTTTAATTCTCCCCTTGGAATAGACATCAAATTTTTATCATGAAGGTCATCTTTCTATTTATTCTAGGCATATCCATTGCGGCCGGCTACGCATATTTATATAATAACACATCTCAGAAATTGAGTGATGAAACACAAAATAGGCTGTTGGCTTATAAGAAACAGTTTTCGATAGGCTGCAGTGTCAACCGGGATGGGATAGATCTCCAGGATAGCGCTAACACCATACCATTATTGGATGGCTGGGGCAAGTATTACATGCCTGTTACAACTTCAAATGATAGTTCAGGAATTTACTTTGAACAGGGCATTAATATGTACTATGGTTTTCACATCATAGAAGCTTTGGCATCCTTTGAAAAATCAACCCGGTTCGACAGCAATTTTGCCATGGGTTATTGGGGAAAGGCTTTGGCATATGGACCCAACATTAATGATTTTGGTTATAGTGCGTCTCCTGGTGCCATATCTGCCATACAGAATGCAAAAAACCTTAGCACTGCCTGTACGGATGTAGAAAAGGCATTAATCAATGCCATGCTGGTACGTTATTCTTTGGACTCTACTGATACCAGGGAACATTTAAACCAATTATACGCCAATGCAATGAAAGAGGTATACCAAAGCTTTCCGAAAAGTGCAGATGCAGCTGCCCTATATGTGGATGCTTTGATGGTCCAGCATCCCTGGGATCTTTACGGAAAAGACTATCAACCAAAACCCTGGACGCCGGAAATTGTAAATGCTCTCGAAAAGCTCTTAAGAAAATACCCCAACCATCCCGGGGCTTCGCATTACTATATTCATGCTATTGAAGCTTCTGCACATCCCCAAAAGGGTATTGCTATAGCCAGGAAACTGCCTGGTCTAATGCCTGGAGTTTCGCATGTAGTACATATGCCTTCGCATATTTATATACGTTCAGGTTATTATAGCCAGGGTGAAAATGTGAACAAACAAGCAGTAAAAAGCTATTACGATTACGCGGGCAAATTTGCGTTGGTTACCAATAACGCCGCCCTATACCTGGTGCATAACCTTCATATGCAGGCTACATGTTCCAACATGAGCGGGAAATATAAGGAAGCCCTAACCGCTTCTATTGACTGCAGAAATAGTTTTGATAGCAGTTGGCAGGGATTGCCTGATTTTACAGGGATCTACATGCAATATATTTATATGACACCCTACTTAACGCTCATTCGTTTTGGAAAATGGAATGAAATATTGAACACTGCCAGGGTACCTTCAACTCATGTTTATGCCAGCTTGCTCTGGCATTATGGTAGAGGATTGGCTTATGCCCGGAAGCACGATTTTGTCAATGCAAGAAAGGAAATGTCAGCTATGGAAACATATATAAAGAATGACCAAATGAAGGCACCTGCTCCTTCCTATTCCAATTCCGGGATTGTCGGGGGTTCATTAGCTTTAAGCATTTTACAGGGCGTAATAGCAGAAGAGCAACATAGTTATCCGGAAGCAGTTAGGTTTTTAAGGAATGCAGTGGTGCAGGAAGATAGTATGCAATACAATGAGCCAAAAGATTGGGTGCATCCGGCAAGGCAATACCTGGGTAATGTGCTTTTAAAAGCGGGAAGGTATGCCGAGGCAGAAAAAGAATATACAGAAGATCTGAAAATAAATCCAAAAAATGGATGGTCACTTACGGGGTTGGCTACTGCTTTGTCAAAACAAGGGAAATCTAAAGTCAAGCTTCTTGTGCAACAACAAAGATCAAAAGCATTCGCAGATTCCGATGTTCAAATAATCACTTCTGTGTTTTAAAATTTGATATTGTTTTTTGCTTATTTGTAAAACTCAAGTACAAAAAAATAATGCAGTAAGTTCCAGATCAATACCCGATTTTTTTATCTTGAATGTTCCGATCCTATACTGTTCAACCTGACGAAGATGGAAGGATAGGAGGGTTCGACTCTACAGTTAACGTAGATAATGGCTTTACAATTTTCTTCCCACAGCCCGGTGTTTCCGTTTACCTTTAGAGTGCCAGGATCAATACAAAAAAATAAGCAACCTTTATATTTATGGCGATTTTGATCGGGGTTTTTGCCCTGGTACATTCGATCGGCTATATAAAAAAGAACACAGAAAAAAGAATTACTCCTGCCGCGCTTGCTGCCCTGGCCCTGATAACCTTAGGAATTTTTTTGGGTGATATCAAAATGATCGGATACAGTATGATAGGTGCTGGAATGATCCTATTCATTTTTGAAATGATCAGGGAATATAAAAAGAAGCACCCCCTGCATTAATCTCGTTTTTTAAAACCTTTCTTTTTTTCCTCCTCGTATTGTAAAAATTATAGTTTACACCGGTGAGATTTTCATAATACGGTATTAGGATTTTGGCCCTATTAAAACGTATAATAACAATTATAATATGTTATATATAGAATGATTAATTATTTACAATCGTATTTCTAATGATTAAACTGGATTTCGAGTCCGCATTTATTTAAAAACATTGCATTTATCACCACAATACACACATATTATTTAAAAATATGTTTGCATTAGTTCTGAATTTACCTATTTTTAATCCTGAAGTGACATTCAAAAAAGGTATTGCTTGCTTTTCTTGTCAAAGGGAAATTTATGGCAATACCTTTTTTATGAATGGGTAAGAAGCATTGGCAATCAGCTTAGTCCCAATGTGTATAGATAGGGCAAGAGGTACGGCACTTCATTCCGTCCAAAATTCATTTTTTAATATAAAATCATAGAAAATGGCAACTGCTAAATTAGAGTACATATGGCTGGATGGCTACAAACCTGTTCAAAGCCTTCGCAGCAAAACTAAGATTGAAAAAGATTTTTCAGGTAAGCTGGAAGATTGTCCGCTCTGGTGTTTTGATGGTTCTTCCACAGAGCAGGCGCCTGGTGGCTCATCTGATTGTTTACTACAACCTGTATTTATAGCTAAGGATCCCCAGCGAAAAAATGGATACCTGGTCATGTGCGAGGTATTGAATCCTGATGGAACGGCACATATCAGTAATGGCAGGGCTTTGATCAACGATGATGATAATGATTTCTGGTTTGGTTTTGAGCAGGAATATTTTCTCTGGAATGTGAACACAGATAAGCCTGTTGGTTTCCCTGAAGGTGGTTTCCCTCGTCCCCAGGGCCCTTATTATTGTTCAGTAGGTGCACAAAATGCCTATGGACGTCCCATGGTAGAGGAGCACCTGGATGCCTGCCTGGAAGCAGGATTGAATGTGGAAGGTATCAATGCCGAAGTTGCAACCGGTCAGTGGGAGTTCCAGATCTTCGCAAAGGGAGCAAAAGAGGCAGGAGACCAGGTTTGGGTGGCTCGGTATTTACTGGAAAGGATTGGTGAAAAATATGGCATTGCCATCAACTGGCATTGTAAGCCATTGGGCAACCTGGACTGGAATGGTAGCGGCATGCATGCCAACTTTTCTAATTCTGTGCTTAGAACCTGTGGCAAACGCGAAGTGTTTGAACAGATCTGTGAAGCCTTCCGCCCGGTGGTGGAAGAACATATTGCTGTGTATGGCCATGACAACCATTTGCGACTGACGGGTAAACATGAAACTGCCGCCATCAATGAATTTAAATATGGTATCTCCGACAGGGGAGCCTCTATCCGTATTCCTATTGGCTCTGTTGAGCGGGGATGGAAGGGATGGCTGGAAGACCGCCGCCCTAATAGTTCGGCAGATCCTTATAAAGTGGCTGCACAAATAGTGAAAACGGTGAAATCGGCACAGGTGGAAATGCCCGCAACTGCCCAGGAGATGAAAGTAGCTTAAATTAATACGATAGGGTAGGTCAATGGCTTACCCTTTTTTTATCTATCTCCCACAATGATAATTCGGTCATGCCGGACCGCTAGTTCGGCGCTTCATTGATTACTTGCCTATTTTCCTGGTAATAAATCCGCGCTATAGTAATACCACTGGCAGGTCAAACGTAACATTTATATTCCGGGTGTAAACTTAACTCTGTAATCTTTTTGCATTAAGTAACATCGGAACGACAGATCATTATTCGTTGTACCTGCATGCCTGCCCTGGCGTAAGCAGTATTTTTTGTTCAGTTATCAATTTCCGTTCAGTATAAGTGAAACTTTGTTTAGGTGAAATAAAGCAGCCAGTGATCAATGATCACCGGCTACTTGTTCTCTCATGTGCGTGTAATAATTTTTAAGAGGGCATTTAGCAGAAATTCATACAACTGTAAAACTGGTTACAGTTTAGAAATAAATACGTCTTCTTTTACATAGTTCTTTTTACTGATCTCTATTACCTGGGCATGTTTTATTTTACCACTTGAGAAGGTAAAGGTCAGTTTCATATCACCGGGTTCTTCCTGTGCTACCTGGAATAATCTGGTAAAATTCCGGTTACTGAACCTGTCTGAATAAATCACCGTTCCTTCCGGGTCTTTAATGTCAAGGTCGTAAGATTGCCCCTGCTGGTTCTCAAACATTACTTTCAAAACAGGTTGACCGTTTATCTTACCCAGGTAATGGACAACAGGTTCGTTGGCCAAACTGGTTTGGGTTTGAGCTTTAACGCCTTGTGTACCTATTAATAAAAGAACTGCAACAGCCAAAGGGCGCAAGCGAAAGCGTGAAAAGTTGAAGGCTTTCGTGGTTAGAGGCATCGATTGCTTTTTCATATTGAATAGTTATTAGTGAAAAAATACTGATCAATAAAGCAAGCAATGCTTGCAAGCAATGATGTCAAAATGAGCAGGTGCTGATCATTTTCTTTGTATAGTAAAACTAATCCATCAAAATTCCTCCTTCCATACATGTTTACCTGTTTTTTACCATGGCAAAAAAGGTTTTATGCTTTAAAATCCTTTGCTGTAGCGCATTCTGGGCTGTTGGCTGGTTTATTTCCAAGTTCTTTTTTTAAGCCTTCTTTTTTTCCCATGCCTATTATTTTTCCGCTGAAACAAAATGGTTTACCTTAAAATGCTGATCCTGATCTTTTTTAATGACTATCAACTCCGGTAACCGTATGTATAAAAACTTATTACTTATTGCTGCTTTATATGCAAGCTTACAAGGCACAGCACAATCTCCATCATTATGGAAAAATTTATTCAATGGTAAAGATCTGTCCGGATGGAGACAGTTAAATGGTAAAGCAAAGTATGCTGTTCAAAATGGTGAGATCATAGGAACCACCGTTATGAATGAACCCAATTCATTCCTGGCCACTGAAAAGGAATATGGTGATTTTATTCTGGAGTTTGAATTCCTTGTCGATAGCAGTATGAATTCAGGCGTACAATTCAGAAGCGCCAGCAAGGCAGACTATAAAGAGGGAAGGGTGTATGGTTACCAGTATGAGATCGATCCTTCCCAACGAAGTTGGACGGGTGGTATCTATGATGAATCTGGTAGAGATTGGTTGTATCCCCTTGATCTGAATCCTTCCGCAAAAACAGCTTTCAAGCAAGGACACTGGAATAAGGCGCGTATAGAATGTAATGGGACATCAATACGCACGTGGATCAACGGTGTACCTGCAGCCTACGTCATTGATGATCTGAGACCCAAAGGTTTTATTGCATTGCAGGTTCATGCCATCAACAAGAAAGAAGAAAAAGGAAAACAGATCCGGTGGCGCAACTTGCGCATCCAGGAAGCCGTTGCAAAAGTTGTGGCCAACCCCCATCAATTTATAGTCAACCTTATACCCAACAATGTATCTGCGGCTGAGAAAAAAAATGGCGTGTCCCTGTTATGGGATGGGCAAACCACCCATGGTTGGAGAGGAGCGTACAAAGACAGGTTCCCGGAAAAGGGATGGCAAATAAAAGATGGCATATTAAGTGTCCTTCCTTCGGGGGGCGCTGAGTCTTCGAATGGAGGTGATATAGTTACAGAAAAGGAGTATAGTGCCTTCATTTTGCAATTCGATTTTAAACTAACTGAAGGTGCCAACAGTGGTATTAAATATTTTGTAACGGAGAAAGAAAATAATGCAGGATCAGCCATAGGGTTAGAGTACCAGATCCTGGATGATGCCAGGCATCCTGATGCCAAACTGGGTGTGGTAGGTAACAGGACACTGGCTTCTTTATATGACCTGATCCCTTCTTTAAAGGAACCCAGGGCGCGACGCCCCATAGGTGAGTGGAACCGGGGGATGATCGTGGTGTATCCGGACAACAGGGTAGAGCATTGGCTGAATGGATGGAAAGTATTGGAATACCAGCGCGGTGCTCCCTATTATTATGCATTGGTGGCCAGGAGCAAGTATGAAAAATGGCCGGAGTTTGGTATGGCGCCAAAAGGACATATTCTTATCCAGGATCATGGCGATGCCGTTTCTTACAGGAGTATCAGGATACAGGAATTGAAATAACAACACTTAGATCATAATTACCCAAATGATCTGTAATCATTAAACTTCATTGTATGTCAGTCAACAGGCGAAAATTTATTGTCCATTCTTCTAAGGCTGCTGCTGGAATGTATTTAGGGACCATGGGTCTTAGTGCGAAGAGCTATGCCCGCATTATTGGTGCGAATGACAGGGTAAATGTGGGGGTAATAGGATTTTCCGACCGCTTCAGGTTTTCGCATTTACCCTGCTTTTTAAATCACTACAAAGAATTGAATTTCGATATAATGGCTGTTTCCGATATATGGAAATTTCGAAGGGAAGAAGGCTGTGACCTTTTACAACAAAAATTCGGGCATGAGGTGAAAGCTCATAACAATAATGAATCCTTATATGAAAATAAAGACATTGATGCAGTGATTATCAGCACTGCCGATTTTCAACATGCACTTCATACCATTGAAGCAGTGAAAGCAGGTCGGGATGTGTATGTGGAAAAGCCATTTGCCGAAACAATGGATGATGCCAATGCAGCATTGAAAGCGGTAAAAGCATCCGGGAAAATAGTACAGGTGGGCTCGCAAAGAAGAAGTGGCGCCAATTATATGGCCGCAGCAGATTTTATCCGTGAAGGGAAATTTGGGCCCATCACCATGGTCGAATTAAGCTGGAATGTCAATCAGCCGGGACGTTGGCGCCGACCGGCACTGGTGGCTAAAATAAAACAGCAGGATACTGACTGGAAGCGTTTTTTGATGAACAGGCCCTATGAGGCATGGGATCCAAGGAAGTATTTGGAATACCGCTTGTTCTGGCCTTATTCTTCCGGTATGCCTGGTCAATGGATGTCGCACCAGATAGATACAGTGCATTGGTTTTCTGGTTTGTCACACCCAAGAACGGTGGTGGCCAATGGCGGCATTTATATGTGGAAAGATGGGCGTCGCAATTGGGATACCATGACAGCGGTATTTGATTATGGCCCAAAGGAAGATCTTACAACGGGGTTCCAGGTGGTGTTTTCATCGCGCATGCATAATGGGGATGAACATCCCTCGGAGATCTATTATTCCAACGGGGGAGAGCTGAACCTGATCACCAATAAAATATCACCTGCGGGAGGGCTGCAAAAGAATTTCGCTGATGAAATGAAGATGGTACCGAACCTGCTGCCAGAAATGGAGCTGGTGAACAAGAATATGCCAGTTATTGCCTCTGCCAATACAGGCGGTGATGCCCTGACTAATGCGCATATGCGAAACTGGATGGAATGCATCCGCAGTCGCAAACAGCCCAATGCACCTGTTGAAGCAGGGTACAATCATTCTATAGCCTGCATCATGACCAATGCGGCAGTGCATACAGGACAAAAAGCAAGCTTTGATGAGAAAACCAGGCAGGTGATGGCAGGCGGCAAAGTATTTAAATATTGATAGCATGTAGCAAACTATGCAACAAGTCAAACACAAAAGCCCCGGAATAACACGGGGCTTTTGTGTTTTAATAAATTAATGAATGGTGATGGCCCGGACAAAAGTTCCTGATGCATCAAATTCCACGGCATACTTAGTATTGTTGGCGTCAATAATAACCACATAGCCTTTGACGGTACCATTTTCTGTCAGTGAAAAGGCCTTATCAAAAACATAGTTAGGATAGGTTTGCGCAAGATAGGCAGCAGCTGCTGAGGGAAGTTGAGACAATTCTATGGATTGACATTTGCCTCTTGTATGTTCGACCGTGCTTCTTTGAACAAAGCCGCCAGTTGCATTGAAAACGGTGACATAAATACCATTGTTCCGGGATAATACCACTATGCTGCTATCCCGGTTGCGAAATGCTTTTACCAGTGTGTCAGCAGGATAGTTGGCAGAAAAATAGGAAGTAATGGAAGCATCGAGGGCAACCAGTGCAATAGTATCTCTTTGCTGGCCATCTCTATGTTCGAAGCGACCGCCCCTGTGGTGGCCATCTCCTTCAAGGTCTCCTTTTTCACGCTGTTCCAATACCCGCACAAAGTTACCTGCGCTGTCAAATTCCACGCCTACCGGTTTGTCATTGAAATAAATAATAGTGACATAACCTGTAAGCGTACCTGTACTGTTTTTAATGGCAAAGGCCTTATTAAATGTATAGCCAGCATAGTTAGCAGAAAGGTATGTTTCAATAGTGGCAGGAAGTGTTGTTGCTGCCACTGAGTCACGGTGTCCGCCGCGTCCACAGTTTTGCATCACATACACGCTGTCTGTTACGCCGGAACCGGAAGCAGCACCCGAAATAGATGATAAACTGGCAGGTACTGCAATGGCGGTGGAAGTAGTGTCCTGCTGGCTGTTGCCCAGGTCATTTTTCTGGCAGGATGATAAAATCAATAGGGCAGTTGCAATAACGGGTAATGTCCTTAAAGGGATAATAGTCTTCTTCATAAATAATTGTTTTTGTAAATAATAGAGCAGGTAAAACTTTATTATAGGCAAACATTGGTTGGTTCAACGGGTGTAGATGCTTCTGAAGTATTTTGGTTTAATGATCAGGAAAAGTCTATCGATGAAGAGGAAGAATGTACCGGAGTTCGCGATTTACTTATTTGCGCATCCATTCCTGAAGCAGGCTGATATAGCTGTCACCCACAGGTAATTCGGTTTTGGTTAGCCTTACTTTTCTGTTCACAACAGATTGAATTCTCGAAAGTGGTATTATATAGCTCCGGTGTATGCGTTTGAACTGATCGGAGGGTAATTTCTCGAGTATGGATTTCAGGGTCATAAGGGTCATAACAGGTCTTCCTTCGCGTAGGTGGATCTTGAGATAATCATCCACACTTTCGATAAATTCAATGGCATCAAAATAGATCTTTACCAGCTGGTATTCCGACCGGACAAAAAAGGATTCAGTTTCTTTTTTATTAATGCTGTTTCTGTACCTGTACTGTTCAATGGCTTTTTGAACCGCCCTGGTAAATCGTTCGGGCTCAATTGGTTTTAGCAGGTAATCTATTGCGTCCAGATCATAACTGTCAACGGCAAATTTTTTATAAGCCGTTGTGAAAATAACCATAGGCTTCACGGGCAGGGCCTGAACCAGTTCAAGTCCATTGAGATCCGGCATATTGATATCGATGAATAACAGATCAGGTATATGGCTTCGCAAAAATTCCAGCCCCGCAACAGCGTCTGTAAAACTTTGCACCCACTCAAGTTCGGGGTATTTACTTACGTAGGTTTTAAGCAACTCCAGGGCCAGTGGCTCGTCATCGATTGCAATACATTTTATGGAATTTTTAGGAGCCAAAAGATGATATATTATAAATGCATTTCTAAGTGAACGATGTATTGATCATGATCCGTTTGTATCTGCAAAGTATGCATACCGGGATATAAATATTGTAAACGTTTTTTAGTATTTTCAATACCTATTCCAGGCCGCCCAGTTGAGTTGCCAGTCTGAAATATCCTGTTCTGGCAAAAAAAATCAAGCAGGTGATCCTTTACGGATATCCTGATTGTAATAACGGAAGTTTCATGGCTGCTGATGCCATACTTAAAAATATTTTCTACAAAGGTCATTAAGACCAGTGGCGCTATTTGCAATTGCTCCATTGAGCCTTCTACGGCATAATCAACGGTCACTTTTTCATTCAACCGGAGTTGTTGCAGGTCTATATAATTCCTGACGCATTCCACTTCCAGGGAAAGAGGCATTTTATCCTGCGCCACTTCATCTGTTACATAGCGCATGATACCCGATAGTTTCAATATAGCCTGGGGTGTAGCTTCTGCCTTCATAACGGCAAGTGAATAAATATTATTGAGTGTATTGAACAAAAAATGGGGATTGATCTGTGCTTTCAGGAAAGAAAGTTCTGCCTGTGTTTTATCAGCTTCCGCCTGTGCGGCTCTCTTTTCAGTTTGCCGCCATTGATTGATGATAACAAGGGAAGTGCTTACGGCCCACACCATCAGGAACAGTATGACGCTTATAATATCAATGCGCGGGTGTGGGTGATGTTCAGGGGGCCTGTTAAAAGGAGCACCAGGTGGGAAACGCAGATCACGGTGATGGGAATGGGGGCCGTTAAAATGGTCAAAAGGCTTCAGTAAGAACACAAGAAATAACAGGAAGAGCAATACGGCAAAATAAGCCAGGTGGCGCTTTGACAAATAGAGTCGAGGAACCAATACCTGTCCATTGAGGTAATACAAGGCCATATAGCTGGCACTGAAAATTAAAAAAGGTAGAGAGAATAACTGGTGAAACAGGCTATTGTTTCCTTCAAAAGAGGCTGTAAATCCCAATATAAGGCTGAAAAACAATATCCAACTCCCAATATGGGTAAGTATGATCATGAACCTGGAGGAAGGCATCAGTAAAGAAAGTAAAAAATGAGAGAATTATAAACAGGAATCGGTTATCCCTTAAAATGTATAGATCAATATTGTCCTGGGAGCACTATTGGTTTCCGCAACTGGTGACCTTTTATTCCGGCAGGCTTCATTTTTAGCAGAACCTGTTTCCCTGGATTATAAAAAAAGTCCACTGTAGAAACAGCGGACGCTAACGATTGCTTGCTATACGAAAGAGTTATAAGAAGTTGTAACGGGTATTAAACTATTGAACAAAGCTATGCCGCAAGTAAAGGAGGTTGGGAACATGTTTGTATGATAAACAGCATGTCAAAGGAAGGGGTAGTGCCATGAAAGTTAATAGGAGTAAGGCCTGGAACAAATTTTTGGGTTGACAGCCAAAGTATTTCTCCCTGTAAAATTCTTTGTAAGCAGTGGCAGATTATGAGTTAAATCCTGCAGGTCTGCATTAAAATAATAGTATTCTTATTTATTGAGTTTTTAACTGTTAAGTTGGCAAGGAGCATTTGGAAAATAATCTTTATTGATTAAACTTGTAATTGTTAGGCAAGAATTGTATACGTTTTTGGAAATAATAAGTATCAAATAATCTTACGATGGCAGGTAGTTTTTCCCAGATTTACATTCAGGTTATATTCGCTGTTAAAAGTAGGGAAAGCCAGGTGCAATCTTTATGGGAAGAAGAATTATATAGGTATATCACAGGCATTGTTCAAAATAAGGAACAAAAGATGCTAGCTATTAATGGGATGCCTGATCACATACATTTTCTAATAGGTATGCGTCCTTCTTGTTGTTTAGCAGATTTGGTAAGAGAAGTAAAAAAGGCATCAAATATTTTTATAAATGACAAGCGTTTAGTTCCGGGTCATTTTCAATGGCAGGAAGGATATGGTGCGTTTTCTTACAGTCATTCATCATTGGATCATGTTATCGCCTATATCGGGCGACAAAAAGAGCATCATTGAAAGAAAACATTCAGGGAAGAATATATAGAGTTTCTAGACAAATTTGCTATTGAGCATAAGCCAGAATATTTATTTGATTGGTTAGAACAATAATCATCCAGGTGTTGACGGCATATGTTGTTCATAGAATGCGACCCCGATGGGGTCGAGTTCCTATAGGTACAATTAAACTATAAACATTTAATCCCTTCGGGATTGAAAAGGTAAAAGACTGGAGCTGAAGTCATCAATTGTTTTTTATCCAATTAAGAAGTTAATGTGCGACACTGACTGTGTCGGGATTCATGTATTCAACTAAAACTATAAACATATAATCCCCTTAGGAATAAAAAACAAAGAGCTGATGCTGAAAGCATCACATGTTTATAGCTCATATATTAAAACATCATACGACCCCGATGGGGTCGAATATCCTAGATGCATATATTGCTATAAACATATATCCTTTCGGGATAATAAAGAGAGAGAAATGATGTTGAAGACATCAAATCTTATGGTACCAAAAGCTAAATTAGAAGGCGACCCCGATGGAGTCGAATGAATACATTTGACACGGGTCTATAAATTTAATCTATTACGGATAGTCTTATTTTTTATAAGCTTATTTACCTACATCCATTTTTTAATTACGATAAGACACAACCTGCCTATGGTCAGTTATCAACGCATAGATATTTAAATTCCAATTTTTATAAGTATTCATTACAACACCCTAAAAGCCAGGTTTGTAAACCTGGCTTTTTTCTGACTGCAAGGACGGAAACTGGTACGTTGAGGAGAGTCCAAAGAAACAACGATTCGCCATAAATACGGCAGGATCTATTTTTACTTATTGTTACATAATTGTTACCGTAAGGTTACTGCTTATTAACTAACTTGAAATTTAAAATAGACCTCATGAAGCTTCTGTCCTTAGAGCCATTTATTCCCTCCGGGAAGGAACACGGATCATCCAAACAACTGTTCCAGGAATTGGGATTTACGATCAATTGGGATGCCGGTGATTATGTAGGGTTTGAGAGGGATGGATGTAAATTTATTTTGCAGCATTACGATAACAAGGAATTTGCAGAAAATCTTATGATCAATGTAAGGGTGGATAACGTAGAGCAATTCCGGCAAATGGTCATTGAAAAGCAACTGGCTGAAAGATTTGGAATCAGGGTTGGTGCAGTAACAATGCAACCCTATGGAAAGGAAGTAAACATTATTGACCTGGCAGGCGTATGCTGGCACTTTGTTGAATAATTTGTAAGTAATTACAAACTCACTGATTTTCCAGGTGGCATTAAGCCCGGAACAGTTATTTTGAAGTTTTATTGCCTGGTGTTTTATAAGGGAAAAATAGCAGGGTGGGACTTCCAAATTTACCTTCATTTGAAATATACATATCTCCATTAGGTGCGAACGCAATTCCTTCTGCCTGGGGAAAGAGGTCTGGGTTAAGTTTATAAGCTTCCATGATCTTTCCCCTGGTGTCAGCGATCACCAGCAAATGACTGGCAGCTGAAAGAATATATAATCGTTTATTGATAGGGTGAATAGCAGCAGCAGATGGGTCGAATTGTACATCATCATCTTTCAATATGCGTTGAACTTCATCTTTACTGAAAGTAAAAAAAGCTAAACTGTCGAATGTCCTTGTTTGTAGATCGAAGCGAAACGCTGTACGGATATTTTTACCTTTCTCATGAGCACAGGTCTTACAAATTAAAATCAAACCATTTGCTGTTGGATCAAAATACAAGGTTTCAAAATCATTTTGACCTGGTAAATTGAGATCAAAAGTTCGATTGGTAGTACTGTCTGTAGCTTTTACCGGAACTTCAACGATCTCGCCCCAACTGGATAAAAGGTAGTAAGCAGTATCTGATGCTACAATATCTTCTATATCACTATCCGGACCAACAATATGTTCTTTCAGATCCTTAAGTTTTTTCGTTTTAAGTCCAATCTGGATGATCTTGTCCTTGCTATCTGAAATGGCTATTAATGAGGGTCCCACAGGATCGTATGCAAGTCCCGAGATTTCATTCATTACTTTTCCTAATTGCTGCACCTGGGGTTTTTTGAGATCATATCCTACGGGGAAATCATAATTTATATTGCTGCAACCAGAGAAAAGCCAACAGGTTGAAATGGTGATTATTAAGGGTACGAGGTTTGAAGCAAAAAGTTTCTTCTTCATTAGTGGTTGTGTAATAGTGTTAATGCTATAAAAATTATACCCTTATTTGCTGATTAGGATATAAATGCTGTTTGTGTAAATTACTTAAAAGGAAGTTTCTTCTAATTATAACTCATCATTTCTATGATTAGCCACCAATAAACTATTATAAAAATTTATTCATTAAGCAAAGGCAAACCAATTTTCAATTGGGTATACGATTTTTTATAAGGGAATACGCTTACAGGGTATGATTTTTCTCATAAGTATAAAAAAATATGTATTTTTTTGCTATGCATTAAGAACCAATACTATGAACCATCTCAAATCCCTGGCAACCTGCCGTTTTTATGAAGTGTTTATTATCTGCTCCGGGGTTTACTGCCAGCCATGAATAAACTATATGTTAAGACCAGGATGTTGATTCTCATCCTGGCTGCCTTTTGCGTGCTTCTCGTTTTTCTTATCTGGAACCAGATACTGCAACAAATAGAACGGGACAGAAACCATACTGTAACAACAGCGATACAGCGTAATGCTAACCTTGTTGTTTCTTTAGAGCAGTATGCCATCCGTACCATAAAAAATGCAGATGCCGTTTTGCTGCTGGTGAAAATGGAATATGAAAAGAGTGGCGGACGAATAGATTTCAATTCCCTTTTTAAGCATGGAGTGATTGACAATAAATATTTTAAAGGAATTGCCATAATAAATGAAAAGGGAAACCTTGTATTGAATGATTTTAATTTCTATCCTAATGCTCAAACCAACCTGGCAGACAGGGAGCATTTTAAATACCATATAACACACCAGAATGATCTGTATATAAGCAGGCCCCTGTTGTCAAGGACTATCAATAAAACCGTGGTAGTTTTTAGCAGGAGGATCAATAAGCCTGATGGAAGCTTTGGTGGCACAGTCGCTGTTCAAATAGAGCCTTCTGCATTTACCCAATTTTATTCCAACGCTAATCTTAAAGATCATGATATACTTTCATTGATTGCTACAGATGGGATTACTTACGCCAGGAGAAAAGGGAAAAAGGAAAGCTCAGGTGAAAATATCCGTAAAAGTCCATTGTTTCAACATGTTGCCCAACAGCCAGTAGGAAATTATTTTGCCAGGGATGCCATATATGGTATCCCAAGTTTTTTTAGTTACAGGAAACTGGAAGGCTACCCGGTAATTGCAACCGTTGGCAGTGCCAGGGAAGATGTGCTTTCCAATTTCTATGAACGGGCAAAAAGAGATTACCTGTATGCGGCGATTGTAACCATAATGCTCGTTCTTTTTACGGTATTGATCAGCGCAGTATTGATTTGGCAAAGGAAAAGCGACAAGAAGATCAAGGATAGTGAGGCCCGATATCGCTCTATATTTGAGAATAGCCATGATGGCATTATTCTTTTAGCACCTTGCGGACATATTGAAGCTATCAACGAAGCAGCCTTCCATCTATTTAAAGTAGGGGTAGCTGATAGTGGACAGGTATTATTCAGGCAATTATTTCTTCATTCAACGCCTGAAATTGACCTGGGAAAATTTACCTGTTCGGATAAAACAGAATTGGAAAAAGAGGTATGTTTTACCTGCCTTGATGAAACCAGCTTTATCGGTGAAATTGCCTGCAGCATATTCCGTGACTCTACAAATAAAGATCACCTGGTGATCAACATTCGTGATATCACACTGCGTAAGGAAATGGAGCAACATTTATTGAAGGAGCAAAAGCGTTTTCAGCGGAAGCTGACAAAGCAGATCATTTTAGCGCAGGAAAGGGAAAGAGAATCAATTGGTCATGAACTGCATGATAATGTAAGCCAGATTTTGACAACTGTTAAACTATACCTGGATATGGCTATTGGAAATCCTGATATGCGGGACCAGTTATTGCCAAAATCCATTCACCACATCATGAACTGCATTACTGAAATAAGAAATCTGTCTCATGCCTTATCTGCTCCCACATTGGGAACACATTCGCTGGTAGATTCCCTTAAGGTGTTAATAGAAACAGTAGCGAGTTCATCCAGGATCTTTATACATTTTGAATATGAGCGTTATAAAATATCCCTGGTAAAAGATCAGAAGCTGGCTATTTACCGGATTATGCAGGAACAATTGAATAATATTGTGAAACACGCCGGAGCTACAGAAGTTTTCATTAGCCTATCCCAGGAAGAACATAAAACAACATTACAAATAAAGGATAATGGAAAGGGTTTTGATGTACACGCTCAAAGAAGTGGCATTGGTCTCAATAATATTTTAAGCCGTACAAAAGTTTTGGGTGGTGAATTAAAAATTGAATCCTCAGAAGGCAAAGGTTGTTTATTGACCGTCAGGCTGCCCATCCGATCATCGGAAGAAAATACTGAAAAGGCCCTTCAATCCCATGGACATAATTCCTGAAAGCAAAGGATGTAATTTCCTCCTGCTTATTCCTGGACATTTACAATATATCCCGGTTAATTCTTCCCGGTAATTTGGTTGTTTGTAAATCGGGAAGATTAAAAGTATTTAAAATTATATATTAGCCATCAATAAAAGTTTAGGGTTCAACAATATGGCCATTAGCCACCTTAAGCTTGAATATTTTAACTGAAAATGATCGCACATGAAAGGAATGCTTTTGATTTGCAGCTTTTTTAGCCTCACCACTATGGCCCAGCAAGGAATTACAAAAGATCAGTACCCCAAACCCAGGATGAGCGACCAGGAAGATGTGTTTTTCGGGACAACTGTAAAGGATCCCTATCGCTGGATGGAAAATGACAGGAGTGAAGAAACAGCGGCATGGGTAAAAGAGGAAAATAGAGTAACCGATAATTACCTCACAAAGATTCCCTTTCGTAATGCCATCAAAGACCGTCTGACGGAGTTATGGAATTATGAAAAGTATTCTGTTCCATTCAGGGAGGGTGGCTACACTTATTTCTATAAAAATGATGGTTTGCAAAACCAGTTCATATTGTATCGGCAGAAGCAAGGTGGCAAGGCTGAAATTTTCCTGGATCCAAACAAGTTTTCAGTGGATGGAACCACTTCTCTATCCAGCACTCATTTTACAAGGGATGGGTCCTTATGCGCTTATATCATCTCTGAAGGGGGATCGGACTGGGGTAAAATCATAGTAATTAATGCTGCATCCAAAGAGCGGGTAGGCGATACGCTACAGAATATTAAGTTCAGCAACATTTCATGGAAAGGAAATGAGGGATTTTTTTACAGCACATATGATGTGCCGAAGGATGGCAGCCAGTTATCTGCTAAAACCGATCAGCACAAATTATATTTTCATAAGCTTAACACGCCACAAAGCAATGACGTGTTGGTCTTTGGGGGTGCGCAGACCCCAAGGCGATATGTGCAGGCCTATGTTACCGAAGATCAGAATTTCCTTGTTATCCAGGCTGCTGTTGCTACTACAGGTAATGAATTGTATATCCAGGACCTGACAAAGAAGGAAGCTTCTATTGTTCCTGTAGTAACAGGGTTTGAAACAACCCAGAATGTGGTCTATGCCAACAGGGGCAAGCTCTATATACTAACCAATAAAAACGCTCCCAACAATCGTTTGATAGTAACAGATGCAATCACGCCTACAGCGGAGCACTGGAAGGACATTATTCCTGAAACAAAATTTCCATTGAATGTTTCCACTGGTGGACAAAAGTTCTTTGCTGCGTATGTAAAGGATGCAGTTTCGCAGGTAGTTCAATATGATCTGTCAGGCAAAAAAGAAAAAGAGATCCAACTTCCCGGACTGGGCAGCGCAAGAGGGTTTGGGGCAAAAAAGGATGAGCAGGATGTATATTATTCTTTTAGCTCCTATATATATCCGGCTATCATTTTTAAATATAGCCTGGCTACAGGCAAATCAACTGTTTTTAAAAAATCCAATGTATCATTTGATCCGTCTCAATATGAAAGCAGGCAGGTGTTTTATCCTTCTAAGGATGGTACCAGGATCCCAATGATCATTACCCATAAGAAAGGCATTGCTTTAAATGGGAAGAATCCCACGCTTTTGTATGGTTATGGTGGTTTCAATGTGAATGTTATGCCTGCATTTAGCGTTTCCAATATTGTATTTATGGAAAATGGCGGAGTGTACGCTGTCCCTAATTTAAGAGGAGGCGGTGAATATGGAGATCAATGGCATCTGGCTGGTACTAAAATGAATAAGCAAAATGTTTTTGATGATTATATAGCTGCTGCTGAATACCTGGTAAAAGAGAAGATCACCAGTCCTCAATTCCTGGCCATCAGCGGCGCTTCCAACGGAGGCTTATTAGTAGGGGCCTGCATGACACAGCGACCAGAGCTTTTCCGGGTGGCATTGCCTGCCGTTGGGGTTATGGATATGCTGCGCTATCATAAATTTACAGCCGGCGCGGGATGGGCCTATGATTATGGCACTGCTGATGATAATGCAGAAATGTTTGGCTACCTGCTAAAGTATTCACCTGTTCATAATGTAAGGAAGGGAGTATGTTATCCATCAACCCTGATCACTACGGGAGACCATGATGATCGCGTGGTGCCTGCACATTCTTTCAAGTTTGCAGCTGAATTACAGGCTGCGCAACAATGCACCAACCCTGTTGTTATAAGAATTGAGACAAAGGCGGGGCATGGTTCAGGAAAACCTACCTCCATGGTCATAGATGAAATTGCAGACCGTTTTGCTTTCCTTTTTAATGAGATGGGCGTATCTTATAAAAATTCCCATGCAGCATCCCAAAAGGTGAAAGCCTTTTGATAACAACTTATATATTGAAGAGCCCTGGCACTGCCGGGGCTTTTTTTGTCATATTATTTATACATAGAATCGTATATAGGGCCGATTTGTCCCTTTTATATCCTTTCTCTTATAGGATTATAATTGATAGTGCATCTTACAATGAATGCATCCACAATATATTTATAGATCATTACCGGGCATGACTACCGTTATTGTTGCGGAAGTTTAATTACTCTACATTTAAGGATCCACCCCCTGTTTATAGTTTGACAGCATGCTAATACAATGAAAAATGGTGGATGTTGATCCAGTCAATAATCAAAAAGTAGATTAAAAAGCATCGAAGTGAAAAATAATAAAGCTATCCAAACAGAAATTGATGCCCATTACCTGTATGAGCAGTTGGCAACGCACGAAGAAGATCCTACGATCGCCTATGTATACCGTCAAATGAGTGGTATAGAAAAAGGTCATGCGGAAGCATTTGCTGTAAAGCAAAACCTAGACCTGGGTCAATTACTAAAACCCTCCTGGCGGGCAAAGACCCTTAATATCATTGGAAAAGTTTTTGGCTATGACTATGTTTTGGGCTCATTGATGGATACAGAAAAAAGCATTTCCAATGCAGTGGTCACTAGTATGGAAAAGAACAGGCAGAAACTAAAAGGAACAGAAGCTACTCATGTTAATATTCTACGTTCCATATTGGAGAAACAACAAAAGGTAACGGGGACACAGCTATCTAAATTTGAAAGCAGGCACCGCTCGGTAGGTGGGAATGCGATCCGCGCTGCTGTGCTGGGCGGGAATGATGGATTGGTGTCAAACTTTAGCCTGGTTATGGGAGTAGCAGGTGCTACTGCTGGCGGAAGTGAAGTGTTGCTGGCAGGAGTGGCCGGGCTATTGGCCGGTGCCTTGTCTATGGCTTTGGGAGAGTGGATATCTGTAAAAAGCTCACAGGAATTGTATGAAAACCAGATGGCCATAGAACTGGAAGAGTTGGAAACGAATCCGGAAGGAGAGATGAAAGAGATAGCACTGATATATATCGCTAAGGGCATTCCAGAGAACCAGGCTTACCAGATGGCAGCAGACATCATGAAAGATACAGGTTCAGCACATGAGATACTCGTAAGAGAAGAGTTAGGGATCAATACGGAGGAATTAAAAGGTTCGGCATTACAGGCAGCTGTTTATTCCTTTATTTTATTTTCAGTAGGCGCAATAATTCCGCTATGTCCTTTCATTTTCACAGCCGGCATGAAAGCTATCATACTAAGCGTCATTTTCAGTGCAATAGGGCTATTCCTCATAGGGAGTGCCATTACATTATTTACAGGTAAGAACCTTTGGTTTTCCGGATTCAGGCAGGTGCTATTTGGTCTTATAGCAGCAGCTATAACATTTGGAATTGGAAAACTGATCGGGGTATCTGTTAGTTAAATCCTTTTCCTGTAATTGAAGAAATAAAGAGTTGATTGTATGAATTGATTATCAACTTCTAAACCTAACAGATAACTGTAATTGAAATATTTAATTATTTCAAGGAATATCATATGATAATGGTAAGTATAGCTGTTGATTCTGCTCATCCTGTTGGTAATGTTCTTTTACTAAGTTGCTGTGATCAAAATGTTAAGCAATGGTCACCTTTCCTTCTGACATCGAAATTGCCCAAAGAGCACCAATAACGCATATAAAGAAAATAGCTTCCCAGGTTGGTATTGATGAAGAATTGCTTGAATATTATGGAAAGTATAAAGCCAAACTTCCCCTTTCACTGATAGATGAAGATAAGATCAGGCAACACCATTTAATATTGGTAACAGCCATGACACCTACGCCTGCGGGTGAAGGTAAGACTACCATGAGCATTGGCCTGGCTGATGGAATGATCAGGATTGGCAAAAAAGCAATGGCGGTATTGAGGGAGCCTTCTTTAGGTCCCGTGTTTGGCATGAAGGGGGGAGCAGCAGGAGGTGGTTATGCACAGGTCATTCCCATGGAAGACATCAACCTGCATTTTACAGGCGATTTTACGGCAGTGGAAAGGGCCAATAATTTGTTGGCCGCGCTGATTGATAATCATTTGCAACATCCTAATGGCTTAAATATAGATCCCCGGACCATCGTATGGAAACGGGTGATGGATATGAATGATCGCGCCCTGCGTAAGATTATAGTAGGCCTTGGCGGAACGGCCAATGGAGTGCCAAGGGAAGATGGTTTTAATATAACACCTGCTTCAGAGATAATGGCCATACTTTGCCTGGCGAGAGATTTTAATCATCTGAAAGAAAAGCTGGGTAATATCTATATAGGTCTTACCTACGAGGGTGGACCTGTTTTCGCCAGGGACCTGAAAGCTGTAGGTGCTATGGCCGTTTTATTAAAAGATGCCATTAAACCCAACCTGGTGCAATCACTGGAAGGCACACCTGTTATCCTGCATGGTGGCCCCTTTGCTTCCATTGCGCAAGGTACCAATTCAATTATCGCAACCAGGATGGGACTATCCTTGTCGGATTATGTGATCACAGAAGCAGGATTTGCAGCTGACCTGGGCGCTGAGAAGTTTTTCAATATTAAATGTGTGACCGGTGGGCTAAAACCAGAGGCAGTAGTAATTGTTGCTACCATCAGGGCTTTAAGGCATCATGGCGGTGTAAAAAAAGATGCTTTACAATATCCTGATCTTGAAGCAGTACAAAAAGGCATAGCCAACCTGCAGAAACATATAGAGAACATCCAGAAGTATGGATTGCAACCTTTAATAGCTCTGAATGCTTTCCCGGGCGACAGTACAGAAGAAATAGAGTTTACGCAACAATGTTGTGAAAAAATGGGGACCACGGCGGTGATATCAACAGCATTTGCCGATGGTGGTGAAGGGTCTGTAGAACTGGCCAATGAAGTGGTTAAAAGTATTGAAGTTAGTAAAAATCATTTTCAGCCTTTATACAATTGGAATATTTCTGTTGAAGAAAAAATTCATTGTATTGCCACCGAAATGTATGGGGCAAAGGGAGTGGAGTATTCGCAAAAGGCCAAGCAGGGCCTGAAGGAGATCAAGAAACTGGGCTTCGACCAGATGCCGGTATGTATGGCTAAAACTCCCAAGAGCCTCAGTGATGATGAAAAGAAATTATCAAGACCCCATGATTTTGTTGTTACTGTAAGAGAATTTGAATGGGCCACTGGTGCCGGCTTTATTGTTCCTATTTTAGGAGATATTATGCGCATGCCTGGTCTTCCTTCTTACCCCGCGGCTGAGTTGATGGACATAGATGAGGATGGTAAGATTGTTGGTTTATCCTGATGTAGATCCATATGCGCTAATTTTTGGAAATAGTGATTGTAAGCCATTTTAAAATGCTTATTTTATTTCATCCTACTTTTTGTTATTCCTACCTTTAAGCTATGAAAAATGATCCCAAAAAACTGGCATTGGCCGGAGCATCCTTATTTTTAGCGCTGGCGCTTGCCATTGGTCAGTGGATAAGAAAAGGCTAATACCTTATCAATTTAACTGAACGATGGGCAAGCGATAATTCTGGCCATCCCATATGATCAGTTCGTGGATTTGCAGTTTCCAGAATTTCTTAAAAGGTGATTTATTGAGGATCTTTCGGGCAGACATTTTATTCTGTGCATTGATAGTGACCCATACTGTTTGAATTTCCATACTGACTGCGTAATGTTCAATCACCTGTTCATCTATAAGGTTATTGATGTACTCGCGGTGTTCCTGGATGATCTTCATCGCTTCTTCGTTCCAGACAAATTCTATTATGGCCAGGTATTTATTCATTTCTGGGTGCCTTAAATTTTCCAATCAACTATTTTATTGGCCCATTCCGCACGGTAGGGGGTATTGATCCGGATGTAATTATCTGTATAACCTTCCATCATTCCTGCTTTTTCATGTCCTTCAAATAGGACTTTCCGGGTTTCTCCCCTGTGCTGTTCGGTAAAATATTGCATCTTCATATAACTCAGGTTGCGCAATATTTTATTTCTTTCATGCCGGACAGCCATAGGAACAACCGGTTTTATTTCAAGTGCCCTGGTATTGTCTCTTTCTGAATACGTAAAAACATGCAGGTAGGATACATCCAGGCTATGTAAAAACTGGTAAGTATCATTAAAATGTTCATCAGACTCAGTTGGAAAACCAACGATTACATCTACTCCAATGGCACAGTCGGGCATCAATTCTTTGATCAGTTGCACCCTTTCTGCGTATAATTCTCTTTTATACCTCCGGCGCATTAGTGCCAGTATCTCATTACTCCCGCTTTGGAGCGGTATATGAAAATGAGGCATGAACTTTTTGCTGGTTGCTACAAACTGTATGATTTCTTCATTCAACAGGTTGGGTTCGATGGAAGAGATGCGGTAACGTTCAATTCCATCCACATGTTCCAATTCCCTGACAAGACCGTAAAAGTCTTCAGCATGCTTCCTGGCTCCGTCTGCTCCCTTTCCAAAATCTCCCAGGTTTACCCCGGTCAATACAATCTCTTTAACTCCATTTTGAGCCAGTTCCCGGGCATTATGGATGACATTGGCAATGGTATCACTGCGGCTTTTACCTCTTGCCATTGGTATAGTACAAAAAGCACAAGTGTAGTCACAACCATCCTGCACCTTTAAAAAAGTGCGGGTGCGGTCATTAAGTGAATAAGAAGCATTAAATCCCGAAACTTCGTCTATATCACAACTGCTTATGCGGGCAGAATCGCCTTTTGTGAGCTCCTTTAAGTGCTGGGCTATATTAAATTTTTCGGCGGCTCCCAATACAAGGTCCACCCCGGGAATGCCAGATATTTCTTTGGGCTTAAGCTGGGCATAACAACCCGTTATGACCACCAGGCTTTCAGGAGCTTTCCGTTGAATGCGTCTCACCAGTTGCCGGCATTCCTTGTCAGCATTATCTGTAACAGAACAAGTGTTGATCACATATACGTCAGCCTTTTCTTCAAACTCTTTTTTCAGAAAACCTTCCGCCTCCAGTGTCCTGGAAAGAGTGGATGTCTCTGAAAAATTCAGCTTACAACCAAGAGTATGAAAGGCAACTGAACGCTGTTTTTCCATGAGGCGGCAAAGTTAGGCAAAAGGGTGGGGATGGCTGAAATCATCAAAAGGTATTATGAAAATGTTAAGAGGGGTATTTTACCCTAAACCTTCCAGCTTAAAGAGGAAACGGTAGATTGTAGCTTGAAGAATAATTATATTGCTGCAACCAATGAAAGAGAAGAATGTCATTTTTTCACTTTGCCTGGTGCTTACTGTATTAGCCATTGTTGTTTCACGTATTCAACATGAGCCCAGAAAGACAGAATTATTCAACAGGAAACCCGGGATCATTGTATATACTGCGGAGGCAATATGTCAAAAGCAATGTTATGGGGTACAGGAAAAAGATATCGAAAGGGTGATCACTAAAGGCATTATTAATTTTAGCCGGAGTGACCGCAACCATAGGCCCTGCCCCAAAATTGTATTACAGGGGTTGATTTCAGGGGGGCAAACCTTGCAGGTCAGTTTTATGCAATGCAGCGAGAAAACCAGTGTTTTATCCTGCTATGTAAAAAGGCTGGTTAAAGATTGTCCCTGCACGGAAAATGATGGACAATAACCAGGTTGCGTACCTACAACATCCGGTTCAATCAGCAGCTTCTTCATATAAAGGAAAGCAGATCTCAATCTGGCAACCCCGCCCGGGAGCGCTGGTTAGCCGGAAAGATGCATTCAGATTCTCGGCTCTTGTCTTCATATTGGTAATGCCTATACCACCTCTTTTTGTAGAAGTATCAAATCCCTTTCCATTGTCACAGATCTTTAGGATCAGTGAGCCTTCCTGCCGAATGATCTCTACACTGGCTACCTGGGCATCCGAATATTTTATGATGTTGTTCAGGCTTTCCTGGACGATCCTGTACAGGGATAAATGAAGGTCCTCTGAAGCTGCGTATTGGTCAATGCCATGCGGCAGGTAAATGATCTCTAATCGTTTTGTAAGATTGATGGAATTGATCAATTCTTTGATCGAATCCTTAATAGATATTTTTCCAAGCGTAGGTGCTGAAAGTCTTTTAGAAATATTCCTGATCTCATTGATGCAATCCTGTGTGTACTGTGTGGATTTGACCAACAATTCCTTATCCTGCAAATAACCGGTCAGGTACATTTCATTATATAGTTTCACCGTGGTCAGTATCTGGTTGACATTATCATGAAGTTCCAGGCCAAGTTGTGAGCGCTCTGCTTCCTGTGTCTTTATTACTGCAGAAGTTATCTCTTTCTGCTTATTCATCAATTCCTGGTTCAGCCGTTCCTGCAGCCTTACCCTGTCATCAATGTTTCGCGAGTTAACCAAAATTCCTTTTAATGTTTCATTGTTTAAATGATTGCTTCCCTTTGATTCCATCCATACCCATTGGTCATTTTTGTTTCTAAATCGGTGCTGTACTCCTTTCGGAGTTTTATTCCCATGTAAAAGTGTTTGGATCTCGAAAGACGCTTTTTCAATATCCTCAGGATGTATGAACTCAAGTGCGTTTTTTCCTAACATTTCCTCAGGAATATAGCCTAATACCGATTTTACATTATCGCTGATATAATTAAAGCTGCCTTTATCGTCAATGATTACAATCAGGTCCGATCCATTATGCACCAGTGCTTTGAACCGTTGTTCACTTAACCTGAGTTCATCATCTTTTAATTTTTTTTCTGTAATATCCTTTGAGTTGGTGACCAATCCTCCAATAACCGGGTTATCCAGGTGGTTGGAAATGGTAGTTTCTACCCAACGGTATTCGCCTTTACTATTGATGAATCGAAAAGGGGGAATATTGATAGTTTGTGCATTATTAATTTGGTGCAGGATATCAGTAATGGCACCGACATCATCGGGATGAATGAATTCTAAAGCATTTTTGCCAACCATATCTTCAGCTTCATATCCCAAATGGATATTAACATTCATGCCGACAAATATGTATTTCCCTGTTATATCTATTATACCCACCAGGTCATTACCATTTTCAACCAGGGATCTAAAGCGCACCTCACTTTGCTGCACAGCCAGTTCACCTTTCTTTTGAATGGTAATATCCTGTAAAGTGCCTATGGTTTTTAAAGGATTACCTTCTTCATCCCTGATTACCTCGCGATGCCTGCTGATGTATACCACTTTGCCATCGGGACGGATGATACGATATTCATGCTGCGAATTGATAAAAAGATCTGGCTGCAATATCGTTTGCCTGACAAATGAAAGATCTTCAGGGTGAACCATACTCCAAAAAAGCTCTGATGTAAACTCAGGGTAAATTGACCTGTCGAGCCCAAAGATCTCAAACAAGGTATCGGAGGTATAGGTATAGGAGTTGTTTATCACATCGAATTCATAATTCGCCACCCTTGCCATCTGCTGTGCTTTTTGAAGCCTGTGTTCCACTTCATATTTTTCTGAACCATCCCTGGCAGTACAATACAGCATCCTTTCATTTTCATCCCATCTTCCCGACCAGATAATAGGTATTACTGTGCCATCCTTATGGAGATACCTGTTCTCAAAATTAGAGGTTCGGGAATCAGGCGTAGCCTGTCTGGCCATGCGTAATGTTTTATCAATATCGTCCGGGTGGATAAACTTTATAAATGATTCGCCTGTTAATTCAGTGTGCTCATATCCCAACAACTGGTAGCATGAAGGACTAACATATTGGAAATATCCTTTTTCGTCTATTACGAAAATAACATCCACAATTGACTGGAGTAATTTAAGTGGATCGATTGGCGACAAATAGGATGCTGTCCTGTTTACTGTTTTGGCAGCCAGGGATTGGTCTTTCATTGGTTCTAAGGTCGCATAATACTAATATATATACATTAAAACTCTCATAAATAAATAGTAATTAATTGATTACACTTAGAGGTAGGGGTCCGGGCATGTAATCAAAATAGAAAGCTGTTTCTATTCATTTCCTGCCTCAGCTTTATAATTATTATATTGGCATTTTAAAGCCATTCATGAAAAAAGCTGCACCATACCTGGTATTGATCCTGCTGGCGGTACTAGTTATTTTTATTAAACGCTGTAAAGGAGAAGACCCTAATCCAAAACATGCGGACAGGGAAACAAAGGCGGGCCAACGAAACCGGGGGTTTGATCGGACATTGTCCTATATCGAATATACAGCCCATGCCAAATGCAGGATGAAATGCCGTCATATCAGCCAGGAAGATATTGAAGATATCATGCGCAGTGGTGAGATCAATTATTCCAAAAGTGAAGTGAATGAGTCTCCCTGTCCTGTATATGCTGTCCAGGGATATACGCATGACAGGGAACACCTGCGTGTAATATTTGGTCAGTGTGATCAAAAGACTAAAGTGATCACCTGCTATAACCTGGACCAGGACTTTGAATGCCATTGCCCCGGAGATCCCGGATCACCCTATGAAAAAGCGCAGAAAAACTACAACTGATGCGAGCTATCCTCAAGCCTTTTCAATGGCTGTACGTGATCTATGCTTTTGTTCTTTTCGTGGCGCTGATGATCCCTGTTTTTATCCTCGCTTTAGCTGTTTTACCACTGGGAAGGATCAGGGCTGGTAATATAATTTATTATGGTTGTGTTGTATGGGCAGATATTTGGTTCTTCCTGCTATGCATCCGCCATCAAAATATCTACCTTGAAAAACCTGAGAAAGACCGTTCTTACATTTATGTAGCCAATCATATTTCCTACCTGGATTCTGCCATCATTCCAAAGGCCTTTCGACATCCGGTAAGACCATTGGGCAAAGTGGAGATGGCAAGGATCCCCATCTTTGGATTTATATACAGGAATGTAATAGTTACCGTTGACAGAAGCAGTTCGGCTAACAGGTCAAAAAGTGTACAGGTACTGAAATCAGTGTTGCGAAAAGGCATTTCAGTGCTGGTTTTCCCGGAGGGAACATTCAATTTGAGTCATGAACCGCTAAAAGAGTTTTATGATGGTGCATTCCGGATTGCCATTGAAACAGGCACACCGATCAAACCTGTATTGTTATTGGACGCCTATTCGCGCATGCACTATGCTTCCATTTTTTCTTTAAATCCCGGTAGGAGCCGTGCCCTCTTTTTGCCTGAAGTTCCTGTTGATGGCCTGACAACGAAGGATGTTTCACAATTAAAAGAAAAAGTATTTGCCATAATGAAGGCAGAACTAATAAAACGGGATGCAGCATGGATCACCTTTACCCCGCAGACATCAAGCGTTTGATTGCTTCTGATCTTGGTCTTTATTTTATTCAGGAAGCCAGATTTTTATAAATCCTGATTAATCTTTGTTCTCCATTATTTTTACAGGCAGGAAATGTTTGCGGAAGTCATCATACCACTCGCCCTACCCAGGAATTACACATGGAAGATCCCTGATAGTATGCTGGATGGTATCCAGGTGGGATGCAGGGTGGAAGTGAACCTGGGTAAGAATAAAAAATATGCAGGTGTTGTCAAACGAATTCACTCAGAAGAACCCCTGAGTTTTGAGGCCAAGGAGATCATTAATATCCTGGATCCGGAACCTGTCATACAGCGCTACCAGTTACAGTTTTGGGAATGGATGGCAGAATACTATATGTGCAGTGAAGGCGAAGTAATGGCAGCCGCACTGCCTTCCCATTTCAAATTGTCAAGTGAAACCATCCTGATCTATAATGAAGAATTTGGAGATGATTTTTCCGAGCTGGATAACGAGGAATACCTGGTAGCTGAAGCATTATTGCTGAAGCATGAATTACGTTTATCAGAAGTGCAGCAGATCCTCGATGTCACGCATGTTTATCCAATCGTCAACCGCCTGATCGGAAAGAAGGTTTGTTTTGTTTGGGAATCATTGAAGCAAACGTTTAATGCTAAAAAGGAAAGCTTTGTTCTGTTGGAACATGAGTATGATAACGAGGACCGTTTGTCTGAATTATTAAATAATTGGGGACGGGCACCTAAGCAAATGGAATTGCTGCTGGCCTACCTGCACCTGATGAAAACGCAGGGAGAAGTAACAAAAACAGAATTGCTTAAAAAAAGCAATGCTACAGATGCCCAGGTGAAAGGTCTGATAGAAAAAGGTGTTCTGAGGATAGAGAAAAGAAGCGTTGACAGGTTGCATTATGCACCCAAAGATATCTTTGTTGATTTTGAACTCACGCCATCCCAACAGGATGCCTATCATAAAGTACAGCTGTGTTTTGATTCCAGGCAGGTTTGCCTGTTACATGGCATCACCTCTAGTGGAAAAACGCATGTGTACATTAAACTTATAGAACAATACATTCGAAAGGGTCAGCAGGTCCTTTATATGTTACCTGAAATAGCGCTTACTTCCCAGATCATCAGGAGGCTTCAAAGACATTTCGGTGGATACATAGGGATATATCATTCAAAATTCAGTCAGAATGAACGAGTAGAGATCTGGAATAAGGTTAAGACAGGAGAACTAAAAATAGTACTGGGAGCCCGGTCTTCCTTATTTCTTCCTTACCACGACCTTGGCCTTATCATTTGTGACGAAGAACATGATTCTTCTTACAAACAGCAGGACCCTGCACCTCGTTATCATGGTCGGGATGCAGCGATTTATATGGCTTCTTTGACGCATTCGAAAGTATTGTTGGGAAGCGCCACGCCTTCGCTTGAAACCTATTACAATGCCAGGCAGGAAAAATATGGTTTGGTTGAATTACCGGAGCGTTTCGGAGATGTAAAACTTCCCGCCATGGAGATTGTTGATACAAGAACCATTGCTAAAAAAACAGGAGAAAAGATCATGCTTTCCCCCCGGTTATTGGAGGAAATAAAAGCAACAGCAGCTAAAGGAAAGCAAAGCATACTTTTTCAAAACCGCAGGGGCTATGCGCCTTACCAGGTTTGTACTGTATGTGGGTGGATAGCAGAATGCAGAAACTGCGACGTATCTCTTACTTACCATAAATTCTCCAACAAATTAAAATGTCACTATTGTGGCAGCATTTACCCCATAACGGCTACCTGCCAGGCATGCGGAAGCGATAAGTTGGTACAGCGAAGCTTTGGAACAGAGAAAATAGAAGAAGTGTTGGCAACAGAACTGGAGGGTGTAAAAATTGGGCGTATGGATATTGATACTGTTCGGAATAAAAATGCTCATGATATATTGATTCAGCAGTTTGAACAAAAGAAGATCGATGTACTGGTGGGAACACAAATGGTGGTAAAAGGACTTGATTTTGATAACGTGGACCTCGTGGGTATTTTAGATGCAGATGCATTGGTTCATTTTGCAGATTTCCGTGTAAATGAACGGGCGTTCCAACTCATGGAACAGGTGAGCGGCAGGGCAGGAAGAAGGGATAGCGCCGGAAGGGTGTTGATCCAAACCATTAATCCAAAGCATCCCGTGCTATTGCATGTGTTGCAACATGATTTCGTTGGCATGTATAATGAAGAAATTGAAAAACGAAAACAATTCTTTTATCCGCCATTTTCAAGGATCATACAGGTTCAGTTCAGGCACAAGGAAAGAGATGTGGTCACTGATGCTGCGCATGTGTTTGCACGGGCATTGGAAGTACCATATGGTAAATACCTTGTTGGACCGGCAGAACCTGTGGTAAACAGGGTAAGAAATATGTTCCTGATGGAATTGCTGGTAAAGCTTCCAAGAGACAGCCAGTTGATCGCCAGGTGTAAAAAAGATATACTCAATGAGAGCAGCCAGCTGCATAGTGAAACCCGTTTTAAAAAAGTGGTCATTGTTCCGGATGTAGACGCTATATAATTTTATCAACTGAGAAGTTTAAAAAATCAATGGTACAGATCCGGCAAAATATTTCACTCAAAGCCTATAATACATTTGGTATTGATGCCAATGCACGATTGTATGCTTCATTTTCTTCATTAACTGAGTTGGAAAGCCTTTTGGCATACAGGAATTCCAATAAAGTCGATCTTCTTGTACTGGGTGGAGGAAGCAACATTTTATTGACTAAAGATTATGATGGACTCGTTTTAAAAAATGAGTTGAAAGGTATTGAAATGGTTCATGAAGACCAGGATCATATGTATGTAAAAGCAGGGGCTGGAGAAAACTGGCACCAGTTTGTTTTGTATTGTGTGTCTAAAGGATATGCCGGTGTGGAAAACCTTTCTTTGATACCCGGAAATATTGGTGCTTCTCCAATGCAAAACATAGGAGCATATGGGGTAGAGATAAAAGATGTATTTCATGAACTGGAAGCCTATCATTTACAAGAGCAACAACTTACCCGCTTTTCATTACAGGATTGTGCATTTGGATACCGTGAGAGCGTATTTAAAAATAAATACAAGGGACAATTTGTAATCACATCGGTTACTTACCGTTTGAATAAGATTCCCGCTTTCAATACAAAGTATGGGGCCATCAGGCAGGAACTTGATGCAATGGGTGCCCGGGACCTGAGTATTCAAACTATTTCAGAAGCGGTTATACGCATACGCTCATCAAAATTGCCCGATCCAAAAATGATTGGCAATGCTGGTAGTTTTTTTAAAAACCCAATAGTGGAACAGGCAAAATTCAGCGTATTGGAAAAAAAATACCCTGGTATTCCTTCCTTTCCTGCAGATGAAGGATTTATTAAAGTACCGGCAGGTTGGCTTATTGAACAATGTGGCTGGAAAGGATTCCGAAAAGGAGATGCGGGCTGCTATTCCAAACAAGCCCTGGTCCTTGTCAACTATGGAAACGCTTCCGGGAGTGAAATCTTTGCGTTGAGCACAGATATTATCCGGTCAGTGGAAGATAAATTCGGAATAACACTCGAAAGGGAAGTAAATATTTTTTAACCTGTATACTTTTTATTTTTCCTTTAGGTTAATTTATCCAATCGATTAACAATAAGTAAATTATATTTTGTTTTAAGTTAAGACAACTGTCCTGGTTCAATATTAATTCTCCAAACATCTCTTCAATCTGCCTTTAATACCTGGGTTTCTGCTATAGTCTATCAGCAGGAATAACATTATCGTAATACTGGCTTAACAATTTGGTAATATAGTCTTCCTCTTTTTGCAGTGGGAAAATTAAATCAATATGCGGGTAAAATATTTAATGTATTTGACTTTATTGGCGTGCATGGATCTATGTTTAGCATCCAGTGCCAACGCACAAGACCAGGCAGACTCCAGTTTTAAGCCCAGCGGTAAGCTTTGGGGCTATTCATTCGGAGATTACTATTACAAAGGGCATAGTGATTCGCTCAGCAGGGGTGGAGCTAATCAGTATACGGGTATTGAACAGGGAAGAAATGCTTTTCAATTTCGCCGTATTTACCTGGGGTATAATTATGATATTCATCCAAAATTTTCTGCAGAATTGTTGCTGGCTGCAGAGGATAATGCAGGTGCCCCCACGGGTGCCATCGGTGGTGACCTTACAGCAAACGGTAAGTTTACTTTCTATATTAAATATGCCAATCTGCGATGGAAAAATATCTGGAAAGGCACTGATCTGGTAATAGGGCAGGCCGCTACACCTGTATTTTCGCTGGTAGAAGAACCTGTGTGGGGATACCGTTCTATAGAACGCACCATAACAGATATCCGCCGCATGCCATCATTTGACCTGGGGCTTTCATTACAAGGTAAGTTCGATCCGGCAACGGGCAACTTTGGTTATAACCTGATGGTGGGGAACGGGTCAGGCGCAAGGCCCGAAACCAATAAGTTTAAACATTTTTACGGTGATGTATATGCTAAGTTTTTAGATAAAAAACTGGTGTTAAGTTTGTTTGCAGATTATGAACGACTGAACTGGACGCCGGGTTTTCATCATGCCCGGAACATGCTCAAAGGATTTGCAGCGTACAATACCCCCAATCTCACCCTGGGTGTGGAAGCATTTAAAAGTCATGGGCAGGAAGATGTGGTAGGATTAAGGCCTATTGTGGGTGGTACTGCCAGGGATACTTTAAATGCAGATGCTACAGGCATTTCCGGTTTTTTACGTGGATCCATTGTAAAAGATAAACTCGGCTTTTTTGCCAGGTATGATTGGTATAATCCTGACACAAAATATAATGCAGCTTATTACCAGGTGTATAACCCGCTCTCTTCCAATTTTGAACCCAACAATAAAGAACAGTTCATGACGGCGGGTTTGGATTTCACCCCCATTAAAAATGTACACCTTATGCCCAATATATGGTATAACCGGTATGAAAGTGAACGCAGTGATGTAACAGGAAAAGCCAGGAAGGACTATGACCTGGTATACAGGGCAACTTTTTATTTTGTTTTTGGTAGATAAATGATTCAACAAAATCTTCAATATGCAATTACACAGATCTAATTTAAGAAGCGTAATATTTTTTAGCCTTTCAGTTATAGCCATGACATTAATGGCCTGTAATGGAGGAGATAATGCTACACCTGGTCAAATGGCTGGCAAAGGGTCAGGGGATGACAACACCATTTTAGGCGCAGGCAGTACTTTTATTTACCCGCTATTTTCCAAGCTTTTTTCTGAATACCATAAGGCCAATGGATTACAGGTGAATTACCAGTCTATAGGTTCTGGTGGTGGTATCCTGCAACTGACCAATAAAACAGTTGATTTTGGTGCTTCCGATGCACCTCTCAATGAAGAACAGGAGCAAAAGATGGGTGTGGCAGCCTTGCATATTCCTATGTGTTCAGGAGCTGTAGTACTAAGCTATAACCTGGCAGATTTAAAGGATACGGTGAAGCTGACCCCGGAGATTATTGCCAATATATTTTTAGGTAAGATAAAAGCCTGGAATGATCCGCAAATTGCTGCAGTAAATACAGGTGTCAGGTTGCCTTCCACACCAATTGTTGTGGTCCATCGTTCGGATGGTAGTGGTACAACAAACATTTTCACAACTTATTTATCCAAAGTAAATGCACAATGGAACACCAAGCCCGGTAAAGGATCCTCAATCAACTGGCCGATTGGACTTGGTGGTAAAGGAAATGAAGGTGTGGCAGGGTTGGTAAAACAAACGCCCGGAGCCATAGGCTATATTGAGCTTGCATACGCCATCCAGAATAAAATGGCTTTTGCCAGCGTTCAAAACAAGGCCGGCAAGTACATTACACCATCTGTTGCTTCTACCAGTGCCGCCGGCAATATTCAATTGCCAGCGGATGCTAAAGTTTCCCTGACCAATACTGAAGCTGCTGATGGTTACCCGATCAGTGGATTTTCATGGGCGCTTATTTATAAGGAGCAGTCTTATAACAACCGTTCGCAGGAAAAGGCAACTAAATTACTCAACCTGTTATGGTGGAATATTCACGAGGGACAGGAATATTGTGAAGGATTAAATTATGCACGTCTTTCACCTGCAGCAATTACAGTAGCTGAGAATATTTTAAAATCAGCAACATTCAATGGCCAGCCCATTTTAAAGAAATAGTTTTTTCCCTGGTGGCATTACCAACAAAGCATCGTGCGGGTAATGTCACCATTATATATTCACATGCAAAGAGTTTCCAAGATCTTTTCGTACGGGAAAATAAGAACTGAAACGGCATTTAAAAGGACACTGGTTCTAACAGCACTGATCATGGTGGTGATTACCCTGGGAATTTTTATTACCCTGGTGTTGCATGCCATGCCTTCCATCAAGGCCCTGGGCATTTCCTATTTCTGGGGAAAGACCTGGGACCCTGTAAGTAATGTATACGGTGCACTGCCATTCCTTGTAGGAACGCTGCTCACATCTTTCCTGGCCCTGGTCATTTCAATTCCATTTTCGTATGCCATAGCCATATACCTGGGGGAATATAAACCCACAGGTTGGATATCCGGCCTGTTGAAAAATATTGTGGAACTGGTTGCAGCTGTTCCATCAGTTATATACGGTTTTTGGGCGCTGGTCGTGCTGGTTCCCATTGTACGGGCGCTGGAAGCAAAATTGGGTGTGGCCACCTATGGTGTTGGCATATTTACCTCATCGCTGGTGTTGGCTGTAATGATCATTCCTTATGCAGCATCTCTGGGCCGGGAACTGATCCGCATGGTACCTTCTGCTTTAAAGGAGGGTGCTTATTCGCTGGGTGCTACCCGTTATGAAGTTCTGAAGCATGTTATTTTACCTTATACCAAATCGGGTTTGTATGCAGGCATGCTCTTGTCATTGGGAAGAGCATTGGGTGAAACTATGGCTGTAACAATGGTCATAGGAAATACAAGCATTATGCCCACGAGTATTTTTGCTCCAGGCAATACCATGGCCAGTGTGATCGCTAATGAATTTACGGAAGCCGACAGGTCTGTTTACCTGGCAGCATTGATTGAACTGGCCCTGGTGCTTTTCCTGGTTACTGTGGTAGTGAATATCCTGGGCAAAATGATCATCAAACGGTTTTCAAATGAATAGAAGGAATATACACAACCAGATAAAATACCGTATCGCCAAGAACAAAGCCTCAGAAGTGGTTATTTCCATTTATTCATTTCTGATCACCATACCGCTAATTGCAATCATATTTTATGTGTTGAAAACCGGCCTTTCCAAACTAAGCTGGCAATTCTTAACGAATATTCCCCAGCCGGTAGGTGAGATGGGCGGTGGTATCGCCAATGCGCTGGTAGGTAGCATACTCATTGTTTTATTGGCAACAATTATTGCTGTTCCTTTTGGAATCCTCTGCGGTGTTTACCTGAGCGAGAATAAAAATGCAAAGCTTTCCTACTGGAGCCGGCTGGCCGTTGATGTTTTACAGGGAACACCTTCAATTGTAATTGGTATTGTCATTTATTTCTGGGTGGTAAAACCAAGAGGTGGCTTTTCTGCATTTTCAGGCAGTATCGCACTCGCCTTAATGATGTTGCCCATCGTGATAAGGTCCACAGAAGAGACTTTGAAATTATTGCCAGACACATTAAAGGAGGCCGGGCTTGCCCTGGGATTGCCCTACCATAAGGTGATACTAAAAGTGATCATTCCCTGTGGCATGTCTGGGATACTGTCAGGGGTAATGTTGTCGGTAGCAAGGATCGCCGGAGAAACAGCTCCTCTTTTATTCACAGCCTTTGGTAATCCTTACCTGACAACAAATGTTTTAAAGCCTATGCAAACACTTCCATTGCTCATATTTAATTATGCTACCAGCCCCTATGATGAATGGCACGACCTGGCATGGGGTGCTTCCCTTATATTATTGATCTGGGTGCTGTCAATGAACTTAATAACAAAGCTGATAACTAGAAGATGGAAAGTACAATTGTAAGTAGCCGGAATTTTAATGCATATTTTGGTGCCAATCATGTGGTTAAGAATGTATCCATGGACATTCCGAAGAATCATATCATTGCGGTCATGGGCCCTTCTGGTTGTGGCAAGACAACCTACCTGCGGTGTATCAATCGTATGCATGAACTGATCCCGGGTGCGAGTGTGCAGGGAGAAATGCTTCTTCATGAAGAAGATATTTACAGCCTGAATCCAATATTGGTACGCTTAAAGATTGGTATGGTCTTTCAACGTCCTAATCCTTTTCCGAACCTTAGTATTTATGATAATGTAATAGCAGGATATAAGCTCAATGGCTTCAAACTTTCCAAAAAAGAGCGTGATGAGATCGTTGAGCATTCCCTGCAAAAGGCAGCCCTATGGAATGAAGTAAAGGATACCTTGCATAAGAAAGGCACATTTTTATCGGGCGGTCAGCAGCAAAGGTTATGTATTGCACGTGCCATTGCTATGGAGCCTGAAATTCTGTTGATGGATGAACCTACTTCGGCCCTTGATCCAATATCAACTTCAAGTATCGAGGAGCTGATGCATGAATTAAAAAAGAATTATACGCTGGTGATCGTTACACATAATATGCAACAGGCTGCAAGGGTTAGTGATAAAACTGCCTTTTTCTTCCTTGGAGAACTGGTAGAATACAATGATACAAGGGAAATGTTTATTAATCCAAAGGACAGCAGAACACAGAATTATATTACAGGACGATTTAGTTGATCCTGGATTCCTTTAAAACTGTATTATGACACAATTTCAAACAGAGATCAAACAATTAAAAGAGCAGGTTATCGAGATGTGGCAACTGGTACATTCCCAGCTTACCAAAGGCTTGTCGGCCCTGCTTAATTTTGATAAAGACCTGGCACGGGAGATCGTGATGATAGAAAAAAGGGTGAATGCTGCAGAATTACAGATCGATAAAAACTCCGAAAATATTTTAGCAATTTATTCTCCTGTAGCTGTAGACCTGCGGTTTGTGTTGGCCGTATTAAAGATCAATACGAACCTGGAGCGGGTAGGGGATATAGCCGAAGGAATAGCTAAATTGATCATAGATACGGATAAGCCATTTAAGCAGGCTTTGCTTGACCATACCAAGGTAGTGGAGATGTATGGAGAAGCCGTGAAATTAGTTGAGGAGATCCTTTTGGCTTTTGAGAATGAAAAGACAACAGACGCCCGGGGAATATTTAAAAGAGATGAATTTTTAGACGAGATCAATAAAAAGGCAAATAATTTATTGATCACGTATCTGAAAGATCATCCTGAAGATCTGCAACAGGCTTTAAATGTTTTATCGATAATCAGAAGACTGGAAAGAGTGGGTGACCAGGCGGAAAATATTGCTGAAGAGATCATTTTTTACCTGGAAGCCAAGGTGATCAAACATACCCAAAGAAAAGGCAATGGCAAATAAGGCTTAACATTTACATAATGTAAAGGCAACATTAAAGAAACATTTCAATGATAAGTTCGCAGATCTCGTATTGAGATTTAATTTCCCAATGTAACGCCCTGTCTCTACAGGGCGTTACGCTTGTACATAATGATGGATAAATGCTGCAGTTAGTCAGTTTCTTTGATTATGCACTCAAATAATTAACTTGGCAGTTGAAAAGCTCCCTGAGTAAATTTATATTTCTCTAAAGTGATCCGGTATCATGAAACATAAACCAATCAAATCCCTGCTGATTTTATCCCTCATCCTTTGCAGTGTTTCTCTAAGTTTTAGATCCCTTGCGCAGGAAACACATCCCGATAAGGTTAAAGTGGGCATTTATATTACCAGCATCCACGATATTGATTTTAAACAAAAAGAATATGCTATCAATTTCTGGCTTTGGTTAAAATACAGGAACAGGCATTTTGATTTCCTCCAAAACCTTGAAGTTCCACAGGCAAAATCTGTCACCAGGTCTTTTGCCACTGTTGATAGTTCAGGACCGGTAGTAACTATGCAAATGAAGCTGCAATGCATAATGAAGGATTCCTGGAAGATCTCCAAATTCCCTTTTGACAGGCAAACGCTTCGTCTTTCTCTTGAAAATTCACAATTTGATTCCAGGTCCCTGGTCTTTATACCCGATACTGTAGGGAAACATTTTGATCCACGCTTTACGCTAAGCGGGTGGTCAATTGATAGTTGTATAATTACTAATGGTATTAAAAAGTACGAAACGGCCTTTGGGGACGAAACGATGGCTACCCCTCACACAGAATATAGTTCTTTCAAAGTTAGATTGGGAATAAAGAGAGATGCATCAGGATTATTCTGGAAAATGTTCCTGGGAATGTATATCGCCTTCCTGATAGCCTATGTTTGTTTTTATATTCACTCCGATGGAATGGATTCCAGGTTTGGCCTCAGTGTGGGTTCATTGTTTGCGGTAATAGGTAATAAATACATCATTGATTCCTCCTTGCCTGAATCCACAAGTTTCACATTGGTAGATACACTGCATGGATTAACCCTGTTCTTTATTTTTGCCATTATTACTGCCACTGCTTATTCATTGCTGCTTGTCAAACAAAACAAGTTGCGTAAGGCTTTTAAATTTGATATGATAGCTGCGCAGGTTGTACTCGTAACTTATTTGCTATTGAATATCTATTTTATTTCCAAAGCTATTTCAGGGTAAACATTTCAGTATCATCCTTCCATAATCAATAATTTCTATGGTAACCTCTTTAGTTTGTAGCACTTAATTGTATGTTTGGACCCTGAAAAATTACCTTATGAAGAAAATCGTATCGCTTTTTATTTTCACGCTCCTGGTTACAGTTGCGTATTCCCAGGCTAGATCTATGTATGCAGAATTAGGTGGTCCGGGGTTGGCATCTATTAATTTTGATACCCGTTTCAGCAATAAGGAAGATGGTTTAGGTGGGCGTATTGGTATTGGTGGCTTTAGCTTAAATGATGGTGCAGGCGTTGTTTTTGTACCTATTGGTTTAAACTATATTCTTGGTAAGGATAGCAAGAATTATTTTGAAATGGGTGCCGGCATAACACCGGTAATTGGCACTGGAACAGGCGATTTTGCCGATACATTCGGACATATACTTTTTGGATATCGTATGCAACCTAAAGATGGTGGTTTTACTTTCAGGGCATTCATCAATCCTGTATTTGGAAATGGCTTTTTTGTTCCCTATTATGGTGGGGTATCTTTTGGGTATAAATTCTAAAAAGCTCAATAAACTACTATGTAGAGATAGGGCTGTGAAATGCATCACGGCCCTATATTATTTAAATGATGAAGCCCCGTGGCTGTTTACATATTTTAAAAACCGCACTGGTTTATATTTACACAAATTTCGTAGGATATGAACACAAAGATGTCAGCCATGCTCCTGGTAATTTTAGCCTTTAGTTGTACATCTTTTAATGTCCATGCACAAGATCGTCAATATATCCAACTTCGTGTTTACCATGCCAGGGATTCGGTTCAATTGAAAGAGGTCAACAAATATCTTCAGGAGGCCTATGTTCCTGCCTTGCATAAAGCCGGTCATAAAATGATAGGGGTCTTTACCAATATGGCCAATGATACAGCCCTGGATAAAAGGATCTATTTGATCATTCCGTTTGCTTCCATTCAACAATTAGATCGGTTAAATCAGCAATTGGAAAAAGATAAAAGTCTGGAGGCAAAGGGTAGTGATTATGTTGTGGCCGGTCACGATAAAGCACCCTATGTGAGATTTGAAAACATTATGCTAAGATGTTTTGAGTTAATGCCACAGGTTTCAAAAACGCAATTAAATGGCAATATCAAAGAGAGGGTATATGAGTTGCGCAGCTATGAGAGTCCCACAGAAAACTATTTCAAAAGCAAAGTAAAAATGTTCAACCAGGGTGGTGAGATCGCCTTATTTAAACGCCTGGGCTTTAACGCACTGTTTTATTCAGAAGTAGTTTTTGGAAGCCACATGCCCAATTTGATGTATATGACCTCTTTTGAAAATATGGAGGCAAGAGAAAAACACTGGCAAATATTTGGGAATGACCCGGTATGGAAAAAATTATCTTCAATGCCTGAATATCAAAACAATGTGTCTCATATTAATATAGATTTCTTACGCACTACAGCTTATTCGGATCTGTAATTTTCTCCCCAGCCGCACCGGCCCTTCCATTATTTGGTCATTTTTGTTCTTATGACTTCAACACCAATTGAAGAACAATTATCTCCTTGCCAATTACTTTAAGGAACTCGGGGATATAAGCCTTTGGATCGTGTGTATCCAGGTTTCTATTATTGGAAATGAACCTGGGTCAATGCTCATTTATCAACTAATTTTGTCTCATGAATTATAATCTTTCAAACATCCCTGAACGCACTTCTCAACCGCGGTCTTTTGGTCTGACGGTAATAAGTGATAAAGGAATGAGTTTGGCTGAGACCGAAAACCTGTTATCAGTCAGTAAGCCCTATGTTGATATGGTGAAGCTTGTTTTCGGAACAGCATTGATAACACCCAACATCAGGGAAAAAGTAAAGATCTATCAGTCCCACAATATACCTGTGTTTTTTGGTGGCCTGCTTTTCGAAGCTTATGTAATCAGGGACCAATACAACGATTATTTACAACTAGTGGAGGAATTTGGTCTTTCCTATATAGAAGTTTCCGATGGAGCCATATCTATCAGCCATGAAGAAAAATGCCGTTATATTAAAACGCTTTCACAATATGGCACTGTCATTAGCGAGGTGGGTTCCAAAGACAAGGACAAGGTAAAAGTTACGCCTCCCTATCAATGGATCAATATGATGCAGGCGGAACTGGATGCAGGATCTACTTATCTTATAGCTGAAGCCAAAGAAACAGGTACTGAAGGGGTTTATAGGAATTCAGGGGAAGTAAGAGAAGGTCTTGTGGAAGAAATATTGACAAAAATACCATCGGAAAAGATCATTTGGGAAGCGCCGGAAAAAGAGCAGCAATTGTACTTTATCCGCCAGCTTGGCTGCAATGCCAATCTTGGAAATATAGAGCCGAAGGAAGTGATCGCCCTGGAAACTATGCGTGTTGGTTTAAGAGGCGATAGTTTTGACCTGTTCCTGAAGCAAAGCTCCGGTCGCAATATTGGTATTGGATAAATAGTCCTGCTTCTCATGGACAGCGACAAGAATCACAATAATAAAAAAACCTACATAAAAAATTGATGGATGGCCAGGGTTGAAATGAAAAGAATTAACGGTGATTTTGGATTTGAGGTAAAGGATGAAAAAGGGCATATTTTGGCAACTGACAGTAGCATGGAAAATGGTGGCCTGGAATCCGGTTTTCGACCTATGCAGTTAATATTATGTGCTTTGGGCAGTTGCAGCGCTATTGACATGGTAAGTATATTGAAAAAGCAAAGGCAGGAGATCGATGATCTTTCTATAATTATTGATGGTGAAAGGGAAAAAGATAAGATACCTTCACTATGGCAATCGATTAAGGTTTCGTTTCTGTTGATAGGAAATATTGAAAAAGAAAAAGCTGAAAAAGCTGCAACGCTTTCCATGGAAAAATACTGCTCTGTGGCAGAAACCTTGCGCAGGGGTGGCACAGCAATATCATGGACTGTTAGCGTTTCCCGGTCCATCTAAAGCCCTTTCATTTATTAAAGGCGTGAACCAAACATGAATAAGCATTTATTCCATGAAATATTCAATAAGCAGCAGCACAAGGAGGTAGTTCCGTCCAACGAGGTCATTGCTGCCTGGGCAACGCATTTGATCTGCCTGTTATATCCTGAACTGTCTAAAAGCACCTATGCATCTGCATTGGAGATTGAAGAAGGCTTTCTTAAGCTGGAAACTGATCTTGTCAGGTTATTAAACGCCACCAAGGCCTGTTATGATTGCAATAATGAAGCGGTAGCGCATGAGTTTATTGGTAGCATACCTTCCATTTATCGTTTACTGAATACCGATATACACGCCATCCTGCATGGCGATCCGGCGGCCAGAAATGAATTTGAGGTCATAAGAGCTTACCCTGGATTTTATGCCCTGTGCTTTTACCGCATTGCGCATGTATTGTTGAAATTAAATGTGCCCTTACTGCCCAGGATACTTACAGAGTATGCACACTCTAAAACAGGTATTGATATTCACCCCGCAGCGGAGATCGGCGAATATTTTATGATCGACCATGGTACAGGAGTTGTCATTGGAGAAACGACACGGATTGGAGATCATGTAAAATTATACCAGGGTGTCACACTCGGGGCACTAAGCGTGAACAAGCAAATGGCTTTTACCAAGAGGCATCCTACCGTTGAGGATAAGGTGATCATCTATTCAGGTGCCACCATCCTGGGAGGTGAAACAATTATTGGCAGGCATTCAGTTATTGGAGGGAACGTATGGTTAACGAAAAGCGTTCCTCCCGGATCTTTGGTTTACCATAATGTTGAAATAACGGTTGTGGAAAATAAGTTTAATCACTATTAATTACTTCCTATGGAAGGCATTCTGGACACCGTGGGTAATACGCCAATGGTTGAATTGCAAAAAATGAATTCTAACCCCCTTGTGAAGATCTATGCCAAACTGGAAGGTAACAACCCGGGTGGTAGCGTAAAGGACAGGCCTGCGCTTAATATGATCAAAACTGCGCTGGAGCGTGGCGATATAAATAAGGAAACCAAACTGATAGAAGCAACAAGCGGGAATACCGGTATAGCAATGGCCCTCATGGCAAAACTCTTTGGCCTGGAGATCGAATTGGTAATGCCTGCATCATCTACGCGGGAAAGAGTGCTTACCATGGAAGCATTTGGTGCTAAGGTCACCTTGCTGGATTCGATTGAGATATGCAGGGATTATGCCGAAGAGAAAGGAGTAAAAAAAGGTTTCTTTCTGCTCAACCAGTTTGCCAATCCTGATAATTACAAGGCTCATTATCTTACCACCGGCCCGGAAATATGGAAAGACAGCCAGGGACAAATAACCCATTTTGTAAGTGCCATGGGAACCACCGGTACTATCATGGGTTGCAGCAGGTTTCTCAAAGAGCAAAATGAGGCTATCCAGATCATAGGTTGCCAGCCCACAGAAGAAGCTTCGATACCAGGTATCAGGCGTTGGCCTGAGGCTTACCTGCCAAAGATATTTGAACCGGCAAGGGTGGATAGGATCATGGATATTTCCCAGCAAGATGCTGTTGATACAACACGCAGGCTGGCAAAGGAAGAAGGAATCTTTGCCGGGATGAGCAGCGGTGGCGCCGCCTCTGCCGCTATAAGGTTGGCCAATGAATTAGAAACTGGTTTTATCGTGTTCATTGCCTGTGACAGGGGAGACCGTTACCTGAGCAGTGATTTGTTTGGATAACTATTATTTTAGGTTCCCTGGCAAGTGATCATACAGCTGATCGCATAAAAAAAGCTTCCTGCAAGGAAGCTTTTTAATTGCTGACATTTTAACTAGCCAAAATCTTCTTCATCTGTTTCATCGTATAATGAGGAAGACTGAATATTCAACATACTGCCCATCAGGTCCTTGAACTCTACTGATGTTTCCAATATTTTTTTGCTGATCAGTGAGTAGGATGATAATCCATGCAATACAAATTCCATCAGCAAGGCTGCCTCCTGTTCGTTAGCGCCTGGAAAAGTCTTTTTAACCAGTGCATGCAGGCCATCAACTTTGTATAGTTCGTTGATCTTCTCCCTGTCGGTAGTTCCAAAAAGCAAATTGATATGATTGCCTTTGTCAAACCAGGATATGATCGACTTATAGGGATTATCAACTGGCTGTGGTGTTTCGCCTTTTCGTGGTGCCCGTTTTTTTAATGTGTCGGGGTTGGGAAAGTATTGAATGAATTGTGACCTGATTGATTTGTCAAGCAGGTTCATGGCTACCTGGTAAGGTCCTTCCTGTTCCCCTTCATAGACCAGCTCTATCTTTCCAGTAATAGAAGGAATGATGCCTACAAGGTCACTTACCCAAACCTGCGTACTCTTTTCCTTGTTAATGATAGATCTTCTTTCAGCAGCACTGACAGCATTTTCAAACGCTGAAATAGTAAGCCTTGCACTAACCCCGCTTTTCTTATCCACGAACTCACTGCCTCTTGCTTCAAAAGCCACCTGCTCTATCAGGCGTTTAACCAGGTCACTGATATCGATCTTATCCTTTTGTTCATCGCTGACATCTGCTTCCTGCTCTGTAATAGCCAATGCATTTTCCAGTGATTTGGGATAATGGGTCAATATCTGGCTTTCAATTCGGTCCTTCAGAGGTGTGACAATAGATCCCCTGTTGGTATAATCTTCAGGGTTTGCGGTAAATACAAACAATATATCCAATGGGAGACGAAGCTTAAATCCGCGGATCTGCACATCACCCTCCTCCAGGATGTTGAATAGTGCCACCTGTATCCGTGCCTGCAGGTCAGGCAATTCATTTATGACAAAAATGCTCCTGTTGGTCTTGGGAATGATACCATAATGTATAACCCTTTCATCAGCAAAGCTCAGCCTGAGATTAGCCGCTTTAATGGGATCGATATCTCCAATCAGATCTGCAACACTTACATCCGGTGTCGCCAGTTTTTCTCCATAACGCTGGCTGCGGTGAATCCATTCTATAGGTGTATCATCACCTTTTTCGTGGATCAGTTCCCGGGCATATTTTGAAATGGGTTTTAAAGGATCATCGTTGATCTCACTGCCTGTAATGATTGGCACATATTCATCCAGCAATTCTGTCATCTGGCGGGCCATCCTGGTCTTGGCCTGTCCTCTCAACCCGAGAAACAAGATGTTGTGTTTACTAAGCAATGCTCTTTCCACATCTGGAATTACCGTGTCTTCATAGCCTATGATACCTGTAAAGGTTTCTTCTTTTTGTTGAAGCTTTTTGATAAGGTTTTCACGGATCTCCTCTTTAATACTTTTCGACCTGTATCCTGCCTCTTTTAATTCCCTGATCGTGTTAATGTGTTTTATATCCATACTGGTTGGGTGAATTTAATTTGTAAAACTGTCCTATAAGTTTTGATGATAATTATTCCCTGGTTTCTTACCAGCTTCCATCCTGGTTTATTACCTGAAGTTAAGCTGCATTTTATAAGGGTAACTTTGAGTTTTTGTTGCTGAGGTATTGTTGAAGTCCCTGTTGCTTTTACATGAGCTTTTCAATTCCTCGGATCTTATTTTGTTTTCCGGGAAAACAATTGCTGTTAACTTTTTTCATTCAATATGCACCCGGTAAAATGCAATCACTACTTTATTTAATAGACCGTTTTTCGCTTCCCACTTTCAAAATCCCGGAATATAAAGGCGCCAAGCCGGTCAAGGCTGGCAAAATAAGCCTTACCATTATTGGTTTCAGTAAACTCCTGAACAAACCGTTGTAAATACGGATCTGTAGCAATCATGAATGTGGTGATAGGGATCTTTAGTTTTTTACATTGAGCTGCCAGGTTCAGGCACCTGCTTGTCACTTTCCGGTCAAGACCGAAGCTGTTTTTATAATACCGGCGACCAATTTTCAGGCAGGTAGGTTTGCCATCAGTGATCATAAAGATCTGCTTGTTCGGATTTTTTCTCCTGCGCAGAATATCCATAGCCAGTTCCAGTCCTGCCACAGTATTGGTGTGATAGGGGCCAACCTGCAAATAAGGCAGGTCTTTGATCTCCACAGGCCAGGCATCATTACCAAATACCACAATGTCCAGCGTGTCCTTGGGATATTTAGTGGTAATCAGTTCACTGAGCGCCATAGCAACTTTCTTGGCAGGCGTTATCCTGTCTTCACCATATAAAATCATGGAATGGGATATATCGATCATCAACACCGTGGAGGTTTGAGATTTAAAATCCGTTTCCCTTATTTGCAGGTCATCTTCCTGCATGGTGAATGAATCAAGCCCATGATTGATCTGGGCATTCCTGATAGACTCGGTAAAGTCTATCTGCTCCAGCATGTCTCCAAACTGGAAAGGGCGTGAGTCAGGACTGATCTCATCTCCCTGCCCCGGCTTATAGGTTTGGTGATCACCGCTCTTTGTTTTCTTGAGCTTTCCAAAAATCTCTTCCAGGCTACGCTTACGGATACCTTGTTCAGTCTTGGGCGTGATCTTTATTTCAGACTTGCCTTCATCATCAGTTATATAACCTTTGTCTTTCAGGTCATCAATAAAATCACCCATGCCGTATTCCTCGTTGGTCAGTTCGTATTGCCTGTCCAACTGGTTGAGCCATTGCAAGGCCTCCCCAACATCCCCACTGGTATAGGTAAGCAATTGCATGAAAAGCTCCAGCAGTTTTTCAAAATTGCTTTTGTTGTCCTCATTGGGATCAAAACCTGTAAAATGAAATCCTTTCATATCCAATACAATCTACAATAATTATGCATGGTTTGTTCATGGCAGTTCGTTAAAGAAAAAACCCCGGTTTTAGCCGGGGTTTTAAGGATCTGTTGAGGTTTTTTATTTTTTGATTGAGTCAGAAGAGTCCTTTTGTCCGGGATGTTCGGTCACAATGTTGCCTAATGGATTATAAGTTTTTTCCATGCTTTCCAGGTATCGTAGGTACTGGTCGCAATCCTGTTCATCATTTTGAAAAGCAGGATAATAATCAGGCTTTTCACTTTTTAGGTAATTGTAATAGTTCTTCTGGTCCGTCAGGTCTTTCTTCAATGCTGCCTTAACCTTATTTGCCAGTGTAGAGTGGCCAGCTTTATATGCAGCTTCCAGGTACAGCATCGAAATCTGGTTATGCGACTGGAAACGGCTCACCATTGCATAAGGCAGGTCCGTTGTCAGTATACCTTTTTCAGCTTTTTCCAACAGGTTCACTGCTTCCTGTTTGCGACCCTGGTCGGCCAGGTTGGCAGCTGCCAGAGCATATGTTTGACGTATGGTCAATAAATGCCTCCTGTTCTCCTCATCAAAGTAAACGCCTGGTTGGCTTGCGCCTCCAAAACGGAAAACATTCATTAATAAACTATCAGTTTTATTCACATCCATAGAACGTTGCTGCGGCTGGCGAACAGGTGTTAAACGGAAGACCATTCCTTCCTGGCGCAGGTAAGGGCCGAAGCCAATTTCCTGGTAAGGCGATGTAAAGCATATAGGTCGCTTCCAGTTATTGGAAGCCAGTATATTCAGCATGGTCAGTTGGTCTAATGACATGTAGCTTTTATTTTCAGGAATATCCAGTTGTATCTGGTTACCGACTGAATCGGTTGCATTAGCCAAACCAGATTGCCTTACCGCTGCCGGATCCACAGGAACCGTAAAATGTTTAACGGGGAATGAGGCAATAGGGTTTTGTTTACCCACAACATTTTTCATTACATCCAGCAGGTCATAATATTTATTCTGATCACCACTTGGTTCAAATGTAATATACGGCACTCCTCTTATCTGGTCGGCAGACCAGATCACATCAATAGGTGCACTTTCATTAACCTTGTAACGCAGCTGGTTAACATACCAGTCTATACCAAGCAAACTGGTATTCAGAATGCGTATATCAGGACGCACACCTTCCACTTCCTGGGCATACCAAAGGGGATAGGTGTCATTATCACCAAAAGTGAAGAGGATCGCATTGGGAGGACAACTATTCAGGTAGTCCCTGGCTACATCCGGTGCCAGTGTTTTTTTGCTGCGGTCATGGTCATTCCATTCCTGGAAGCCCATAATTACCGGTGCCACTACGCAAAGAAGAGTGGCTGATAGTGCTGCCACTCTAAGGTTGGTTTTTCCTGCAGCTCGAACCGCGTAGGTGATAGCTGCAGCCAGTGCAACGAAAAACAACCCGCCCAAAATAGAAGCAAAAACATTGCCCCCGCTCATGTGATTCAGGTCGCTCAGCAACAGGATGATAAAAGTTGTAATGCCTCCATATAACAAGACATTCATAAAGTTTTTCTTATCCTGTACTTCTCTTGCCATTCTAACAACGGCCACTACTGCAAGTCCGATCCAAATAGCAAAAGCATAAAACGATCCGGCATAGGCATAGTCCCTTTCACGGGGCTGATTACCCGGCTGGTTCAGGTATAGCACAATGGCGATACCAGTAAAGAAGAAAAGTAAAAAGGTCACGATCCAATCCCTGCGGTCCCTGAAATAATGGTAAACACAACCCAATACACCTAACAGGAAGGGGAGCAGGAATAATTTATTGGTAGCCTTATTGTCTTGTATGCTGTCTGGCAGTTTGGATTGGTCGCCTAAACGCATGTCATCCATGAATTTTATACCGGATATCCAGTTCCCGTCACGAATATTGCCACTGCCCTGAATATCATTCTGGCGACCTGCAAAATTCCACATAAAATAACGCCAGTACATAAAGCCCATCTGGTAAGTAAAGAACCAGTTCAGGTTCTCGCCAAAAGAAGGGATCTTGACTGCCAATGGAGTTCCAGGTTGCAATACCTGGCCTCTCTGTACCCTTGGTGCAAAATTATCAGGAATATCATAGCTGTCAGGTTTGCCTGACTGATCCTGCGTTTGAATCACGCCATCGGCAACTGCTGTTACAATACTTAATTGCTTGGCAGTGACTACTGGTAAATTCAACCATGACATATAGTAGTCCGCATGACCCTGTTCGTTGGTGCCATCCCAAACCCTTGGAAATACCTGTACATCTTTTGAATCATATTCGGGCTCACGGTCACGGCCAATCTCTACGTATTCATGATCTCCTTTTGCATAACGCATTTTCCCTTCTTTGATGCCTGTAGGCTGCGCCAGGAAATGTGGTCCAAAAAGGATAGGCTGAGATCCATATTGTTCACGACCCAGGTAATAAACCAGGTTCATTGGATTATCCACGTTATTCATATCAATGGAAGGATTCGCATTGGAACGTTCCATCGTAGTGATATAGGCTGAGTATCCCAGCATCATAAATGAAAAGCACCATAACCCCAGGCGCAGGTATGACCAACCTTTGCGGTTGGCATATCGAAGTCCGAGCCAAACCAAAAATCCTACTAATACAAAGAAGAAGATGAAACCGGAAAAGAAAGGAAGGTGGAAGCTGTTGACAAACAGGATATCAAACTGCCCGGCAAGCTTTACGGTCCATTGTATGACCACTACCTGCACAATTCCTACAATGATGCATCCAATAAGAAAGGCCCAGATAGCGCCATTGCGGGTATAATTATAACGCTTATAATAATAGATCATCACAGCTGCAGGGATCACTAAAAGTCCGAGCAGGTGAATGCCAATGGAAAGACCAAGTGCAAAAAAGAGAAATACGATCCAGCGGTCAGCGCGGTTTTTCAATGCCAGGTTATTGCCTGCAGCATCGTCTGCCCTTTCCCATTTCAACATGGCCCAGAAAGCAAGTGCGGTAAAAAAGGAAGAAAGCGCATATACTTCACCTTCAACGGCACTGAACCAGAATGATTCGGTGAAAGTATAGGCAAGAGCACCTACAATACCCGCACCCATGATGGTATAGGTTTGCTGGCCATCGGGTTCTTCACGGAATCCTGTCACCAGTTTGCGGGCAAAATGTGTGATTGTCCAGAAAAGAAACAAAATGGTGAATCCGCTGGCAAGGGCATTCATGATGTTCACCGCCTTTGCTGCACTGGCAGGGTTATCGCCAAAAAGAATGATGAAGAACCTTCCCAGCAAAACAAATAATGGTGCACCGGGAGGATGCGGCATCTGTACTTTGTAACAGGCGGATACAAACTCACCGCAATCCCATAAGCTTCCGGATTTTTCAGCAGTAAGTATGTAAGTAAGAGAGGCGATGACAAACACTACCCAGCCGGTAATGTTATTGACTTTTCTGAAATTCATACTAAGATGGTTGGTTCTTTATTGTTTCCCTTATTGTACATCTATAGGCAGGGGACGTGCAAAAATAGGGAAGGAGCTAAATTAAAGGGAAAACAATAAGGAAAAGGTTAAAACACTGTGTTGGGAAAATATGACTTGCTGCCGGTAGTTAGATACATTACAAGTGCCACATTTGATCAATGTTATCACTATCAGCGGTTCATTATTATATGCTGGCTAATGATTGCACAGTCCATGCCTCTGGTTTTTGAGCAAACTTTTCTTTGGTCTGTTTCCAGGTATCATCAAAAAAATGAGAGCTGCGGTAATGATCCAGGTGTTCTTCGGAATCCCACCAGCTATAGGTGAAAAAAGTGCCTTTATGACTGGCATCCTGCCAGAGTTCTAAATGAGTACAACCTTCAAAATGGCGTATCAATGATTGCCGTTCTGCAAATAACCGCTGAAAGGAGGCTATTTCTTCTTCTAGAAATACCATTTTTACTATACGGATGATCATTCGAAATATACTTTGACAGTCTGGTAAAATAAACGGTTCTGCACCATAACAGAAACCTGCTGGCTGCTTTCATTGTATCCTTTCAGTCCGAACAATCCTGCTGCATTGCCCTTATTGATGGCTATCTCCATATACCCGGCACTGTTGAATAAAACCAGTTTCTCACCCTGTGGCACATCGGCATAACTACCGCTGATTCTTTCAATGACCTCATCTCTTTTAAATACGATTTTAAAACGCCTGCCTTTTCGTTGTTCTTCAAACTGGTCCTGGGTGATATTGACAATGACATTCTCAAAATGATCTATAAATATGATCTGCCCTTCTATCCAGTCCTCGCCTGAAGTGGGCCGTAGGGGATTCTTTTCAAGATAGGGCGCATCGGGTATGCCTATGTTCAATAATGGCTCTCCATTCATTAATTGAGTGATAGCTCTTGCAGCAACATCAATGCAGTATAGGGTATTTTTTATGGCCGATTTGCCTAAAGGGATGCCTAGCACCATTTCTGGTTTTTCTTCCAGGATCATTTCTATTAAACCATTATCCGCACAAACAAGGTATTGGTCCTTGTGGAATGCAAATAATAACTGTTCTGGTTTTGATTCAAATAAATTCACCAGGACAATATGGTAAGTGAACTCCGGGAAATTTTTTATGGCATTACGGCAAACATAGGCTGCCTGCGGATAATTGAAAGGTGAAAGCTTATGGGTGATATCTATGATCTTAAATTCGGGATTGATACGTAATAACCGGCCCTTTACAGCTCCCACCAGGTAGTCCTGTTCTCCAATATCTGATGTAAGTGTTATAAAGGGCATTGATGCGCGTGAATTAAAAGGATGATAAAGTTGTCAAGTTGTTTGGTTGATTGATTCCAGGCTGCATCATTTTATTAATTTCCCCTCTTTAAAGAAAAAATTCTTTACCAGCTTATCTGCCAGTCCAGGGAAAAATTTGTTCATAAAAATTGTTCTCTTACCTGTAAAAGTCAGCACCAGTGTGCGTTTTTTATGTTCGATAGCATTTAAAATGTGATCAGCGCATTCTTCAGCAGTCATCAGTGAACTTTCATCCAGCGGCGTTTCTCCCTGTGCTTCACCTTTCTTATTCAAAGCGGCATTCCTGATATTGGAAGCCGTAAAGCCCGGGCAAACCCACATCACGTGTACGCCATCATCAACCAATTCGGTACGAATGGCTTCCAGCCATCCCTGCAGAGCGAATTTGGAAGCTGAGTAGCCGCTGCGACCGGGAAGGCCCCGGTACCCGGCAATGGATGACACACCCACAATGGTGCCTTTTCTCTCTATTATAGAATCCAGGGCATACTTGGTGCAGTAAACCGCCCCGAAGAAATTGACGTCCATCACTCTCCGTATCACATCTACGGAAGTTTCCTTCAGTAATGCCCGCATGGAGATACCTGCATTGTTGATCAAAATATCAATACCACCGAAAACCTTGATGGTCGATTCGATAAAATGCCGGCAGTCATTCTCATTGCTGACATCCGCCACTACTGTATGAAGATGATAGGAAGGATATTCAGACTGAAGGCTATATAATTTATCATGATTGCGTCCGCAGGTTGATACTTTCGCGCCCTGGGATAATAAAAGGTCCACCAATGCTTTTCCTATACCATCAGTTCCGCCAGTAACCACAACAACCTTATTGGAAAAATAACCAGCCATTATTCGATACGTTTTAGCGGCAAACCTAACAGAAAATATACATTGTTGAAAGAGGAAGTTTACAAATAACAAAACTTGGAACAGGCAGAAACAATTACCATGACGCTAAATCCATATGATTGGAAAGGATTGTAAGGCTATACCAATTCCAATTTCAAAACCTGTAATGTTTTTTTCTTTCCTGGAAGAAACCAAATGGCGTGCACCTGGCCTGACATCTTTTCTTGTAATACTTTAGAATGCGAACCTATTTTGGAATAGCACCGTGTAAACCAAAAATGGTGTGCCTGCTAAAATGACAACCTATTTTGGAAATACACAAACTCCCGATTACCAGCTAGTATGTGCCGCCTTTGAGCCGTGTATGAGCCGCCTTTGAACCGCCTTTGAGCCGCCTCTTATAAGAGACGGCTCAAAGGTGATAGATATACAGGAAACAGATGGGATGCAGGTGGGTTTACCTGGCCCTAGGGTGCAGGAAGCCAATTTGGCTCCTTACAACTTGTAAGGTTTATACGGAGGGGATGTTCTAAATGTTATAAAAAAATCTATTGGAGTCCGGCACCGTTTAGTATTTTAAGGCTTACATGAGGCCTGGCATTTATATTTATTACAAACTTATTAACCCGCAAAGTCAAGCTTCCCTATTTTTGGGAATTAATAATTGTATAACGATTGTATTGCAAACCCGGTAACTCCGGTTAATTGAATGAATGAAAACTGATGCCCTTTTGGCATCAATGAAGTTGTACAATGAAACCACAATTTTATCATCATAATTTACCTTTTGCCCTGGAAGCTGGGGGATCCCTGCCAGTTATTACTATAGCCTATCACACTTGGGGAAAGCTCAATGAACAAAAAGACAATGTCATTTGGGTATGCCATGCATTGACTGCCAATTCCAATGTGGCCGACTGGTGGAAGGGAATGGTAGGCCCCGGACTGGCCTTTGATACGGACCACTATTTTGTTATATGTGCCAATATCCTGGGATCAGCCTATGGAACCACAGGCCCCCTGGATACCAACCCCGAAACGGGCAGGCCTTATTACCATGACTTTCCTTTGATCACCATACGGGATATGGTGAATGCACATGAATTGTTGCGGAAACATCTCGATATCCGGAAGATCCGGCTGCTGGCCGGCGGCAGCATGGGTGGATACCAGGTGCTTGAATGGGTATTGATGCAACCACAACTGATCGAAAGCCAGTTCCTGATTGCTACTTCTGCAAGGGAAACTCCCTGGGGAATAGCCATACACACGGCACAGCGCCTGGCTATTGAAGGAGATGGTACCTGGGAGAAAGGTGGCGCCGGAGCTGGAACCCGGGGCCTTGCTGCTGCAAGAGCCATTGGAATGATCACCTACAGAAGTTATACTTCTTTCATGTCCACTCAATTGGAACCAGGCAATGATAAGCTGGAAGATTTTAAAGCATCATCGTATATTAAATACCAGGGTGACAAACTGACGCGAAGATTTAACGCCTATAGTTACTGGATACTTTCAAGGGCACTGGATACGCATAACATCGCCCGTGGAAGAACTGGCAGCCTTGAAGCGGTTCTGCAGTCCATAAACCAGCCATCCCTGGTCATGGGAATCACCAGTGACCTGCTCTGTCCTGTAGATGAACAGCTATTGATAGCTCAAAATATTCCCAATTCCCAATACCTGGAATTTGATTCACGGTTTGGACATGATGGGTTTCTGGTGGAAACCTCCATAATAAGCGCACAATTAAAAGACTGGATGGAAATGAAAAAGGAAATGCAGGATTGATGACTACTCATTAATGCATACTTGAGTCTGAATTAGGATCTCCATTCCTTTATTATTGATTTAATTTCGAACCTATGGACCGTATTTCAAAAGCTATACGCACACAAATAGAACGAACAGGAGAAATGGAACACTCAACTCCATTATACCTGACGAGTAGTTTTTGTTTTGATGATGCTGAAGAGATGCGTGCAGCCTTTGCAGATGAAAATGATAATAATATCTACAGTCGCTTTTCCAATCCAAATGTTCAGGAGTTTGTAGATAAGATGTGCATACTGGAGGGAGCGGAGGCCGGGTATGCAACCTCCTCGGGTATGAGCGCCGTGTTTGCAAGTTTCATGACCTTCCTGAAGGCAGGCGATCATATATTATGCTGCAAAGCCATTTTTGGAAGCACACATACAATCATCACTAAGTATTTACCTAAGTATGGCATTGAGTATACCTATGTTCCCGCTGATAAACCAGCCGAATGGGAAAGGGAAGTCAGGCCAAATACCAAAATGATATTTTTGGAAACACCAACAAACCCCGGGCTTGATATCATTGACCTGGAGGTGGCAGGTAAGTTATCAAAAAAACATAATCTCATCCTTAATGTTGACAATTGTTTTGCTACACCTATTGCGCAGCTGCCGGTAAAGTATGGAGCAGACCTTGTCATTCACTCTGCTACAAAATGGATCGATGGGCAGGGAAGGGTTTTGGGTGGTATTGTACTGGGCCGTAAGGATCTCATAAAGGATATTTATTTGTTCTGCCGGAGTACAGGACCTGCACTTTCTCCTTTTAATGCCTGGGTTTTAAGTAAGAGTCTTGATACCCTGGAAGTAAGAATGGAAAGGCATGCTTCCAATGCCTGCTTCCTGGCCGATAACCTGAAAGCACATGAAAAGATCAGCTGGTTGAAATATCCTTTCCTTGATACTCATCCTCAATATGCCATTGCAAAGAAGCAAATGGTCAACGGAGGTGGTATTATTTGTTTTGAGTTGAAAGGAGGACTGGAAGCTGGCCGTAAATTCCTGGACAATTTAAAAATGCTTTCACTTACCGCCAATCTTGGTGATACCCGCAGCATCGCTTCACATCCTGCCAGTACCACGCATGCTAAATTGAGCGAAGCCGAACGCCAGGATGTAAACATCACACCTGGCCTGATTCGCATTTCTGCAGGCCTGGAAAAGAAGGAGGATATTTTGCAAGACATTCTTAACGCGCTCAAATCTGTTTGATTACCTGCTGTAACCTGTCGTACATTGTAAAGAACCTGGATTCAATTCACTAATCAGGGATCTATTTGTCTTTTATTGACTGGATCAACACCTCATTCCTGCTCCTACTGCATTTACAGGTAACAACGCGATCTTGTGACAGGCACTGCATTGCGCAAACGATTGTATTTTCTTCATTCAATTTTGCGCAAACGTTTGACCGCCCAAAATGAATTTTTCAATTATCCTTTAATACTATATTGCTCTATATGTTATAATCCTATTACTATAATATAACATACTGCTGCTGATAGATATTACGATTGCTGCATTCTGATTGGAATGAGAAAGCTGATTAGGTTCATCATGCAACCGTTTTAATTTCTTCAACAGCACAAGGGAAATAGCTTTTAATCACTAATAATAATTTATAAAAACCAAACAGTCTGATATGAAAAAAGCAGTTACTGCATTTCTATTCCTGCTATTACTTTATGGTCATTCTGCATTTGCGCAGAGTGAAATAAAAGGAACGGTCAGGGATGAGAAAGGACCCTTGCATGGTGTGTCCGTGATTCTCAAGCATACAACAAAAGGAGTTACCACAGATGTTCTGGGAAACTTCAGTATTCGCGCCAATTCCAGGGATACACTTGTATTTAGTTATACAGGGTTTGCTGAACAGGAACTGGTGATCGGGGACCAGTCCGAATATTCCATTACACTAAGCCCAAATGCCAAGGCGCTTGATGATGTAGTGGTTGTTGGTTATGGAACAAGAAGAAAGACCTCTTTGACAGGTGCCGTTTCTACAGTTAATGCTGAAGTCTTTCAATCCAGGCCAATCACCAATGCTTTTGCAGCCTTGCAGGGCGAAGTACCCGGTACCTATATACAAAGGTATTCCGGGCAACCTGGTTCTGAAGATTTCAACCTGAATGTAAGAGGTCCTTCATCCATCAACGGCGCAGCATCACCGCTTGTGTTAATAGATGGAATAGAAGGCAATTTGGCGTTGTTGAATCCTTCAGATATTGAATCCATATCAGTGTTAAAAGATGCCCAGGCCTCTATATATGGTGCCCGTGGTGCGGGTGGTGTTTTCCTGGTGACGACAAAAAAAGGAAAAAGCGGCAGCCCGAAGATCACATACAACAACAACTTCGCGATGACCAAAATGACGGGTATGATGCAAAGTCCCACTACCTATCAATTTGCGATAATGGAAAATGAGGCCAATATTCATAATGGAGCGGCACCGATGTACACACCGGACATGCTGCAAAAGATCCTGAATAATGATCCCAATCCAATTCCACATCCATTGTACGGAGGCTGGATGTTATTCTTTACTACTACAGACTGGATAAAAGAATTGCTGGAGAATGGCAAGCAGCAAAGACACGCTATAAGCGTTTCCGGAAGCAGCCCTAATTCAAGCTACTATTTATCCGGAAGCTATAGTGATCAGCATGGCGTTGTGAAATATGCCAATGATAATAACAAGCTATATAACCTCAGGCTTAACTACGATTATAACCTGATGAAAGGTTTAAGGCTTGAATCAAAGCTTTCATTTGATCACCAGCACAGATCTGATATAGCCGGTGTAGGCAACTGGGTAATTGGTGAAGCCATCTTCGGCATGCCAAATCATCCGGCGTATACTCCGGATGGTAAGTTCTTTGCACAAGGTGGTTGGAGCAATGCCGTTGCTTTTGCAAAGGAAGCTCCGACTTCTTCTTACAATACACGTAATATCAATGCAAACTTTAAACTGATAGCCGATCTTGCCCGTGGTTTGAAACTGAACCTGCAGGCAGGTACCAACTATACCGGAAAGAACAGTACAGATATGGGTAAACCAGTTCCATTATACCAGTGGGATGGTTCTTTAGCGTATTACAGCATTGCTAGCCCTGGTCAAAGCTGGGTGGAAGAACAAAATGCACAGGTAAATTATCAAAACTATACTGGTTACTTACAGTATAATAAGCAACTGGCCGGCCGTCACAATTTTGATTTGATGGTAGGTAGTTCCTATGAAAAGAGTGAGTTGAAGAATGTCACTGCCGGCAGGTACAATATTGTAAGCGATCAATTATGGGATCTGAACCTGGGCGTTGGTGATATGTATTCAAAGGGTGGTGCCAATCATTGGGCCATCGGGTCTTATTTTTCCAGGCTGGCTTATTCCTTTGATGATAAATACCTGGTTGAAGGCAATTTAAGGTATGATGGAACTTCCAAGTTCCAGTTAGCCGACAAGCAATGGGGTTTATTTCCCGGCGTATCTGTAGGCTGGCGTCTTTCCAGGGAAGCATTTTTACAAGATGTTAGCTGGATCAATGAACTGAAATTAAGAGCATCTTATGGAAAGGTAGGTAACCAGGAGAGTAATTCAAATGGACAGGGTATAGGGTATTATGACTTTATTCAGAAAATCAATATTGGTGGATCGTATCCATTTGGAGCTGGCAGACAGGATCCGGCAGCTACTTTGGATGGAATGGTTGCCTACAACCGTACATGGGAAACCCTGGTGAATAAGAATATTGGTTTGGATGCAACTATACTTTCCAACAGGCTGAATTTCACATTTGATTATTTCAACAAGACCAACAAAGACATGTTGATCAAGGTGGCCTATCCAAGCCTGTTGGGTGCAACGCCTCCTACCTCTAATGCAGGAGAATTGAAAACATGGGGTTTTGAAACTTCATTGGGATGGACAGATAAAGTGGGTGCCTTCCAATATTCTGCAAGAGTGATATTAAGCGATGCCAATAACAAACTGGTGAACCTTGGTGGCGCCAATACCTATACACTTGGTATGAACAACCTTAGGGAAGGTTATCCTATCAACAGTTATTTCGCTTATGTTTTTGATGGTTTGATCAGAAATCAAAAAGAGCTGGATGATTATAAAAAGCTTGAAGGTGTTCCATCCGGAATTGGCATTGGAGATGCCAGGTTCAAAGACCTTAACAATGATGGTAAGATAAGCTTGTACAGCGATCAGCCAGGCAGCGATGGTGATGTTACCTATGTTGGTAATACAGCACCTCGGTATAGCTATGGCATCAACCTGAGTGCTAAATACAAAGGATTTGACCTGGGTGCATTCTTCCAGGGTGTTGGCAAACGCACGCTGTTCAGGGTAGGTGAATATTCCATGCCATGGAGTGATTGGTGGAGACAACCACCAGCGTTTTACTATGGTAAGACCTGGAATGAAGACCGTCCGGATGCGCAATATCCTCGTTTATCCTTTGGTGATATCCGCTACTGGAACTACCAGCCATCAACCATGCAGCAGATCAATGCTGCCTATATCAGGTTGAAGAATTTGCAAATAGGTTATTCATTGCCTGAGAACCTGATTCGTAAGGTATCCATTACAAATGCCAGGATCTACGTTAGCGGACAGGATATTTGGGAAAAGCACCATGTACTGGGTGGCTGGGATCCTGAATCAGCTGATTGGGGTGGAAACTATCCTTTCCAGCGTTACTATTCTTTTGGTATTGATATAACCTTCTAAAAATTATGAAAATGATTCGCATTAAAAATATTTCATTTTACCTTTTGCTGATTGCAGCAACCGTAGGATGTAAAAAGAACCTGGATCTGAATCCACTGGATAAGGTCTCGGATGCATCTTACTGGAAAACCCCGGATGATTTTAAATTATTCGCCAACGATTTTTACAACGGTCTGCAGGGCGCGCATAACTATACGGACAACAATGCTGATATAGCATTTGGAGCAGGTACCGATGCGGCAGGCGTAGATAACCGAAGTAAAAGCAATGGATCCTATTTGCCCCAGGCTAATACACCATTGTGGGATAATTCCTATAAATACATCAGGGCCACCAATTACCTGCTGGAAAAAGCCGAGACATCTACATTGGGTGCAGGCATTGACAGATGGAAAGGTGAAGCCTTATTTTTCAGGGCTTACAATTACTGGAACCTGGTGAAAACATACGGAGGTGTTCCCAAGATCGAAAAAGTTCTGGACGTTACTTCGCCTGAATTGTTTACGTCAAAATCTTCACAGGCAGAGATCATTGACTTTATTATCAGCGATCTTGACAATGCCATCAGCAAGCTTCCTTTACAAAGCCAGCTTACCGGCGATGAACTGGGCAGGGTAACAAAAGGAGCAGCACTGGCATTGAAAGCACGCGCTTCATTATACCTGGGAACCTGGGCTAAATACCATGGACAGGGTGATGCTGCAAAATACCTTACAGCTGCAATTGATGCTTCTGAAAAAATGATAGCATCAAACGAATATGCTTTGTATACCGATAAGGGTGCAGACAGCTATAAATACCTTTTTATTTTGCAAGGTGATGACAGTAAGGAAGTGATACTTGCCAAAAGGTATTATGCCAACCGTGCAACGCACAATTGGACAAGGGAACTGTGGTTTAATTTCATGGTCCCCACCAAGAACCTGGCCGACCTATACCTGGCAAAGGATGGTCTGCCTATTACCAAATCACCATTATTCCAGGGTTATAATACATTGACCAGTGAATTCAAAGACAGGGATCCAAGAATGTCAATGACATTTATTGAGCCTGGCACTTCGATATTCTTTGAAGGAGGTATCTGGCAGCCTACTTTCCCTGGATTTAATGGAAGTAATGCTACCCGTACGGGTTATATGTTGCGCAAGTTCCTTGATGAAACTTTGGATGCTGCGCAATTTAAGGGCGAATATGATTTCAAGGAATTCAGGTATGCCGAAACATTGCTGATACTGGCTGAAGCCCTGTATGAAAAAAATGGATCTATCTCTGATGCTGATCTTAACCGAACGATTAACGTGATAAGGGCCAGGGTAAATATGCCTGCTTTGACCAATGCGCAGGTAACTACCAATGGCTTGAATATGCTTGATGAGATCAGGAGAGAGCGGACTGTGGAGCTGGCCTTCGAAGGATTCAGGCGCGATGACCTTCGCCGCTGGAAGCTGGCTGAATCAGTTTTGCCCCAGGCTTTGAGAGGTGTTAAATTTGTGGGAACAGAATACCAGTCGAAATATCCTGACCTCAAGGTGGGAACGGATATCCAGGTTGATGCCAATGGATTTATTATTGCGGAACCGGCATCTGCCCGTAGTTTTCTTCCCAAGCATTACCTTGACCCTATTCCATTGCAGCAAATTCAATTGTCGCATGGAACCCTGGTTCAAAATGCAGGTTGGTAAACAGGTTTAATGATGTAGTTTATATAATTAAGGATAGGCTATACCAGCCTATCCTTATTCCTTTTAAAGAATATATTATGAAAAGAGCCTTTGTTGTAATTGGATTATTGAACCTGGCTTCGGTATCCTTTGGACAGGTGTACCGTGGACAGATAGATTTTTCTAAAGTTCCCGTACCACCGGCGCATTACCAGGAAGAATATCATGCTGATACTACCGTGAACAGTGCCGCATGGACGACCCAGGAAAAAGGGATGCACGTTGCTTTTGGATCAACGGATCAATTGTATTTCAGAAGTGAAGTGCCGGAGCTGGCAACTGAATCCAAAACCTTCCAGGCTACTGCATGGAAAGGTGAGCGTATCAACTCACAAGTACTGGTATGGTCAGCAGATACTTTAAACCAGGTGCGCCTGGTAATAAAAGACCTGAAGACCAGCAGTGGACAAACCTTATCTAAGAATAACTTCCAGGTTCATATGGTACGTTATGTGGTAGGTAATTATCCATACGGAGCCAAAGATGTCACCTGTGGCGCCAGTTCTTATAAAGACCTGTACCTGATGCCTGACAGGTTTGAATCTTTTGACCGCTTTGATCTCCCTGGTAAAACAACAAGGCCTGTATGGCTTTCAATAGATATTCCTGCCGGCACTACTCCTGGCGTTTATACCGGTACTCTGGAGGTTAAATCTGAAAATTACACATCTACACTTAACCTTAATTTGAATGTCCAGGGCCAGTTGTTACCTAAACCAACAGAATGGAAGCACAGGCTGGATCTTTGGCAAAATCCATGGGTTGTAGCCTGGAAGAACAATGTAAAGCCATGGTCTGAAGAGCACAAGCAGCTTCTGAAGAAGCATTTGAAATTATATGCAGATGCCGGTGGTAAATTCATCACCACTTATGCGGTTCATTCTCCCTGGGCAGATAATTCGTACATGATCGAAGGTTCTATGATAGAATGGACCAAGAAAACCAATGGAGCCTGGAAATTTGATTACAATATTTTTGATGAGTATGTTCAAATGGCCATGGACCTTGGTATAGATAAAGCTATAACCATCTATACGCCGGTTCCCTGGGGTTTCAGGTTCCGTTATATGGATGAAAAGACAGGCAATTATGTGTATGTTTCCTGGGCGCCTGAATCCAAAGAATTCAAATCTTTCTGGAACATCTTCCTGACAGACTTGAAAAAACACCTGGAACAGAAGGGATGGTTTGAAAAAACCTATATAGGCATCAATGAAAATGCCATGGAACAAACGCTTGCAGCAATAAAGGTTGTTAAAGCGCATTCCAGTAAATGGAAGATTACTTATGCCGGTGACTGGCATAAGGAACTGGATACCTTATTGGATGATTATTGTTATCTCTATGGTAAGGAATCCAATGTAGATGTGGTGAATCAAAGATCAAAAAGAGGACAAACCACTACCTATTATGTTTGCTGCAATCCCCCGGTGCCAAACAACTTTGTTTTTTCTCCTCCTGTTGAAGGCAGGTGGATAAGCTGGTACACTGCGGCGCATAATTATGATGGATTTTTAAGATGGGCGTATGATGCATGGCCAAACGATCCGATGAGAGATGCAAGGCATGAGCTTTGGCCTGCCGGAGATTGTTACCTGGTTTATCCTGGTGGTAATAGTTGTATACGGTTTGAGAAGTTAAGAGAAGGAATTGTAGATTTTGAGAAGATCCGCATATTGAGAGAGAAAGCCGCACTTTCAAAAGACCCTGCCGTTAAAAGTTTGGTAGCCCGGTTAAATGAACATCTCCAAACCTTGCTGGCAGAAAAAGATTTTGACACTAAAAAAATCACAGCAGATGTTCAAAAGGGTCGCGATTTACTGAATCAATTAACTGATAAGCTGGTTTCAAAACCTTTATAACCCTATGTATTCTTTCAAGAGAAATTTTTTAGTGATTCTCTGTGCTTTGATTGCGCAGGAATTAATGGCCGGACCTGTACCCAAACCTGTTAGTTCAAGGGTTTACGATCTGTATGTGTTGACACACCTTTTGACACCGGCAGGTCCTGTACCTACCGCCTTCGATCCCAATGGTGTGTATCCCTACCAGAGTTTTTCAGAGACTTCCAACAGGCCGGTGCCAAAAAAGTACCGGTTCATTGAATTGGAAAACGAACATATGAAGGTCACTATCTGTCCTGACCTTGGTGGAAAGGTTTTTTCCATGATCCACAAGCCATCAGGTAAGGAAGTGTTATATGTCCCTGATGTGATCAGGTACACCAGGATATTGCCAAGATTTTATTTTGTTGCTGGAGGTATTGAGGTCAGTTTTCCTATTTCCCATTCTCCTTCTCAAAATGAGAAGGTAGATTATAGGGTTGACAAGGTTAAAGACCGCACTTATGTCACCTGCGGTGAAAGAGAATTACGGTTTGGTATGCAGTGGTCAGTTGAATATTCATTGGGACCGAATGATAAATACCTGACTGAAAGAGTGGTATTCCATAATCCCGGTAAGAATGCCTATCCCTGGATGTCGTGGTCCAATGCCGCAATGCCTTCTGCTCCTGATACCCGTTTTGATTTTCCCAAAGGAAGGGTTTTATCGCATTCTTCACATGTTGATACTATTGACTGGGTAAAACAAGGACCCAGGGTAGAAGGAGACATTAAGGAAATGACAGGGTATTTCTGGAAAACAAAAGATGTTAATGCTTTTGGTGCTTACACCCCTTCCAATGGGACAGGTTTATACCATATTGCCGATGATAAGATCGCTTCCGGAATAAAGCTATGGAGCTATGGAGTGGGGAGTGACAGTGCCTGGTCTGTTTTGAGTACGGCCAAACACCAGACCTACCTGGAGATCCAGGGTGGTCCCATTGGTGATCAGTCTATCAAGCTTCAAATGGAACCTGGTCAAACAAGATGGCATGTTGAATACTGGATGCCTTCGAATGTACCTGAAAATATCTATGAGCTCAATGTTCCTGTGCAGGAGTTAAGGCCCTTAAACCAGGTACCTCTATTTGGATGGGCAAGGAGCCAGGAAGTAACTGTATGGAACGCATTGCGCTCCGCTTCGCAGAAAAGGTCGGCATTGCCTTTACCTCCTCCTGTTGATCAAAACCTTTGGGCTCCTTCTGGGATGGAAGACCTGGGGAATGCTTTTGAATATGGTATCACAAAAACAAGCGGCGAAACTTCCGACCTCTGGAAATATTATTATGGTGCATGGTTGGCCGGCAGGGGGCAAAACGATGCAGCCATTCAACAATTGAGTTTATCCAGGCAAGGTGTTGCCAAAGTGCTGCTGGCACGTCTTCTAAAAATTAAGGGGGACCTGGCGGGTGCACAAAAGGCATTTGAAAGCATTAATGAAAAATGGTTGCAGATACATCCCCAGGTGATAGTGGAGAGGGACAAATTATTAAGAGCTATTGGTCAGAAAACCATACCGGAAAGGGAAAAATGGTTATCGGATGTAGCAGCTTTAAAAGATGAATGGATCATTGAAAGAAGGGTGCAGTTAATGATAGATAAGGGTGACTATGAGGTTGCGAAAAACCTGTTGCTGTCAACTGATTTCCAAAAAGTGCACCAGACTTATACCCGGACCGGACTGTGGTTGCAGCTTTGTAAAAAACTGAACCTGGATTGCGATAATATACCTGCTCAACTGGGAGAGGACAAGCTGGCTACGTTTGGTGCTTACCGTGAGTATGAGTAAACAAAATAATTCTGCCTTATTGTTCACCTGGTGGAAATATAAATTTCAAAGGTTTAAGCATTTTTTGCTGAGGAGTCAATTTGTATTTTTTGATCCGATGGCTAATAACTATGATACAAATAATTGAAAGCATAATAATCCCTGCAAGCCATTTCCATGTTGTTGCTTTTTGAGTAATTATAGCATTTGATTGTCCTGTTAATACTGTAGCTGCCCAATAATAGGGCAGCTTTTTTTCTTTGGTAGCAGCTTCCATAAACTCCTGTTTAGCTTTTTGTAAAGCTATATCCATGGGTAGCCCTTTGCCAAGCCATTGGTAGAATAATTCCGTGAGTTGATAGATAGATTCATTATCAACCTGCCATAGATTGGTGATAGTAGATGGTACACCCAGAGCTGCAAAACCACGGTTAAAACTAAAAACCCCTTCTCCCTGGTACAATTTTCCAATTCCTGTTTGACAGGCAGAAAGAACAATGAGGTTGGTGTTGGTTTTGTTTTCATACGCCAGGTCAGATAATAGTAAAGCTGAATCCCTGAAATAGATCACAGGATCACCATTGTATCCACTATCCGTTGCATGGGTATATAATTGAATAATGTTGTACTTGTAATAGTTTTCCAAAAACTTATTTCTTGACGCCTTGTTGCCAATTAGTATTTTTCCCTGGCTGAATTGATTCTTCAATCTTAGCAAAGATTCGCTGCTACCGGGCAATTCAGGAAGATCCAGAGTTGGTATATAGGCTACAGGGGCCATACCCATAAAGTCTGCAGCGTTTGTAGTGGAGCGATGAATAAATTGATTGGTAAGGTAACGGGCAGAATAGGTATAACTCACAGCATATTTTTCAATTAAATAAACAGGCTTTTGATCCTTTTTACCTGTTATCATTGCTTCAAAAGGTAAATTTCTGGCATCAGGGGAAATGATAATGCGACCTTCAGGTAAAGAAACATGCTGAAAAATAAGGTCATACAATTGTTGGGATTTTTTTACGAACTCTTCATAGTTAGCATTTATGTTGGCAGGGTCAGATAAGTAGTGCAGGAAAGAATTTGATAAACTATCAAAAACTGATCTATCTATTTTATGGAGTTGGATTTTCTTAATTGTAATAATCAGGGTGTATACCGAACTATCTCCTGTAAATAATTCTATTAAGGCCTGGTGGTCATTAAGTATGTTTTTTTGAACATCTTTCAAAGTTATGAATGCTGTGTCCAGGAAACTTTGATAGTAAAGTGGATTCCCGGTCCTGATAGTTTGCCGGATCTTGTCCATTTCAATTTTTTTGGCAAATATTTCAGCCTGCAGGTCTTTATTATGTTCAGATGAAGTATCATTTTTTTGTAATTCTCTTTCAAGGAACTGTATATTTTTTTTGAGCCGTGTTTGCCTTAGGATATCTGTTTGCTTTTCATAATGTTGTTCATTTAACTGGTCAGCCAACAGCACTGCCTTGCTCTTTTCAAAAAAATAAAAAGCATCTTCAGGCTTCCCGGCCAGGTGGCAGGCTTCAATTGCATATTCATACAAACGGCGACTGTCACTTCTCCAGGATAGTTTAGAAATAGGATCTTTTTGTTCAAGCCTGATACGGTCCAGGAATACGTCTGTTGCCTTAAAAACCGCAAGCGCCTTATTAATATCCTGAATTTGACTTTGGTCCTTGTATTTTCTTAATAAAGTGTACCCCTTATCCAAAAGTAACCTCGTGAGGTAATAGATCTTTTTATATTGTAAAATCTCACCTGGCGAACTCTTTACGATGTAGGTTTCATCAATACCTTGTTTGATTTGATCAAAGGCTTTTTGAAAGTAATGTAAGGCAGAGTCGTATGATTGCTCACGGGCATAAATGTTTGCAATTTTAGCATAGATATCCAGGGATTCAAAGGCGTCTTCGAGTTTGAGGGATTTGTCCTTGTTTACCAGCCCTAATGCTTTTTTATATTCGGACATGGCAGTTTTGTTATCGTGGTAATGGGTGAAATAAATGGAATACCCTATATCTTTGAATGTTTGCCTGCAATTAAATACATATCCCGAGCTTCTGTCAGCTCTTAAAGCCCTTTCATAAAAAGATTGAGCTTTTAGGAATTCTCCTTTATTCATTTGTACTTCTGCGAGCTGTGAATAAGTGGTCCCTAAATAATTAGTAAGCCCTTTCTTTTTCAATGCAGCTACTCTGTTGTTCAACAACGTTTCTGCTTCTGCAAAATTTTTGAGTTTCATAAGCGCAATTACCTGCCAGCCAAAACTGCTGGATATATAACTCTCAGCTACTAATTGCTCTTGCGGTATATTATTGATTTTATATTGACTGGCCAATGCCTGGCAGCGAATGGCATAATCTATACATCTTCGATAGTCTCCCAGGTCAAAGTAGTAAAGAAGATAGGTGAAAATGGCTGTGAGTGACGCCCGGTCAACATAGTTTAACCGAATAGCTATGGTAAAACAACTATCCAGGGCTTTCATCTTTTCAGGGAAGTTGTTTAGAGAATCATATGCCACAGATAGCCAGTAATAATGCATGGGCAATGTATTTGGCTTAACCGATACATTATTTTCATGAATAGATATGATCTCAATTGCCCTTCGCCGGTACTGTATTGATTGTATATAATTTCCCTCCCGGGCATAAAGGCCTGCAATGAGGCTGAGAAGGGAGGCATGCGTTGAATCATATTTATAGGGACATGTTTCCAACCTTGAAAGATATCCCTGCAATTCATCCAACTTTACTGTGTCAGAAATAGTTGAAGTGGCCCGGAACAATGCCATACGTTTTTCCACCAGGTCTTTTGCCGGGCATTGTGCAAATACTATGACACGGATAAACAAAATACATACGATCCAACTATATGAGTATTTGTGCATAGCCTTGGTATGGTTGGGTGCAATAATTATTTACATAGCATTAAATTAATCGTGCTTCTTTTACACCACGCTTATTTGGTGCCCTTGTTCCAGGATGTATTTTTAATGTCCTGTGAATTATCTTCTTTAGGTCAGGCATCACCCCGATTTTATCAATTAAGTGGCCCTTTGCCGAGGTAGTGCCATTCAACGGATCACTCAAAACTTCGCGCATTTTTAACGGGCTCAATTTTCCGGTCGTAGAAGCTTCAGCCATACTTTGGACGGCAATAGCAGCACCAGTGATAATAGCAGCAGCACCTGAAGTGCCACCGAAACTGGAAGTGTAGGTATTCGTTGCTAACCCTGAAGACCCTGGATAATTGCCGGCAGTAACAATGTTCTCTCCCCAGGCATAACAATCTACCCGGCTCCCATAATTGGCAAAGGGTATTTTTTTGTAGGGGTATGTGCTGGAACAAGCAGAAACCATAATGGCACCTGAATCGCTCATACCTGAGGTCAAACGATCGAATAAGCGACGTTGGTAATTGCCCGTAAAAGAGTCAAGGTCATTCCCTATTACATGATTACCATTTCCTGCAGGTTCTATCACTGTGATGCCCAGGGCAGTGGCAAGGCGTATAAGTTGATGATTTACTTCGTAAACTTCTACCGGCCATGCTTTATTTTCAATAAAGGCCTGTGCCTGGAGTAGTAAAATATCTCCATAATGAAGATTGCTGATCGCATATAAGATGGCATCTGCCGTATTAAAGCTTCCATCCGGTCTCCATTGGGATACAATATACCCGGTAGCACGGGGAGTAATACCTTTAAGGCCCAGGTCCTTATTATCCAACAAAATAGTTCCCATAACTGCAGTGCCGTGTTCCTGGAAACGGTAATGATTAGTACCCGTAAATGGAAGTTTAGTAGGTACAATATCCTGGTGATGTTCCAGCCATCCTTGTTCAATGTCTATGAATGTAATATTACCAGTTCCATCGCCACCTTTAAATTTCCAGGCATAGTATGCATCAATGCCCGAAGGTGCTGTATGTAAATATGGCTGTTTACTTGTTAGATATTTTTGGATGGCAGGAACAGAAGGTGGATTTGCTGGAATGGACTCCATATATGCAATCTCAATGACATCTTGATCATTTAAAAGATGGATAACTTCCCCTGCTGTTGATTTATCACTACAGGTTATTGTATAATAGTTATTGAAATGGGGAGGTTCATATGTTTTATCCAAAGCTTTCGCATGCTTGACCAGGAAATGGATATCAACCGGAGCCATGGGCTGAAACAGTCTTTTGATTGAAAGTCCTGGTATTAGCCGCATTAGTTTGTTTATAGGAAGGATCGAATTTTTAAAATAATCAACTGATGTTGATATATTATCAACAGGTAACTGTATATGTTCCTTAAATTTTAAAATGATCCTATACCATAAAGTAGCTTGTTGACCATTATCTGTTAGATTGTCTTCCATGATCTGGCTATATGAGTGGAAAGATGAGTTTTTGTGCTTTCCATACCCTATGTTTATTTACTGCCGCCTTTCTTAATAGGAAGAAGGCGGAGGAGGAGGCGGAGGTTTTGGTGGATCTGAAGTAGCTGCACCCGGTGGAATAATATTGATTTCGATGTCTCTTTTTTTAGGTGGGGGATAGAGATACATTTTTATTTCTGTTCCTTTTTCACACCAAACGAAATAAATGGTATGGTCTGTTAATCCTCCCCTGACAATTTCATCGTAAAAGGCCAGGAAACCACAACAAAAGTCTTCATATCTCTGCCTTTGAACTTTTCCGAAACTATTGGCCAGGGTATGTACTGCCCATAAGTTATCATCATTTTCCAATGTTTTTTTTAATTCATCTTGTGAGGAGAATTCTTTAAAACACTTAGATTTTTCCTCTTTAGGCAAATGTTTGACCTCGGAAGATACTACCGCTACTTTCATATATTACCAGTTAATGGTGATGAAAATTGTTACATCTTTGTCAACCAGAGTTCTGCAGTTTCTTTTCCTTCCAGATCGTTTTGTACCACTTGATTCAACAGTACTATGGCTTTTTGTTTATCACCAGGCAGATTGCGTTTTAAAAGGGTAGTAGCCTGTAAAAAAGCACCGGGGTTTGCATAAAGATTTGGCTGATCTTCTAAAAGTTTAAAGTAGTGTATGGCTTTATCGTACTGTTGCAGGCGGAGAGACGTTATGCCTGCATATTTTTTTGCTGTAAAATTGCTACTATCTAAGATAATCATTTTTTCAAATATTTGTAAAGCTTGTTTCAGCTTTCCCTCGTTATAGTAGCTTAAACCCCTTTGAAGATCATCTTTGGAACCACCCATGTTGACGCCAAGCTTTCCTAAGTTTTCTGTGATATAATTTTGGGCTAATTGTTGGGTGGATGGTGGTTTGATAAATACATTCCAGCAAATGATAAGGCCAGTGACCAAAGCCGCAACTGCGATATAGGGCCATAAGGTCCTTATCAATGTTGGTTTTGACATGGTTCCAGCCGGTGTATTCAATGCATAGACCTCTTTGAATCTTGATTTTTTCTGATCAACTGATTGTTGCTTAATCGCTTGTTTTGTAGCAAGGTAAAAGGCTACATCATTGGCAAATTCAGGATCTTCTGATACACGCTTTTCAAATTCCCTGGTTGCACCAGGTAGAGGAATGCCCTGAAAGTACTCATCAATATATTCCAGGTTGTTTTGCATTTTTTTGTATTAGACTTGATTTTTATACAATTGCTTTAATTTCTCTAAACATCTTAACCGGCTGGTTTTTACCACTTCAGCAGTTTTATACCCAAGCTGTGTTGCTATTTCCTTGTCCGTAAAGCCCTCTGCCCATTGTTGCAACATCTGGTTACAATTTTCACCCAGTTGCTTTAGTTTTTGTTTCAAAATCTCAAAATCAGTTGTATCAATCAGTTTTTGAATGATAGATTTTACAGGATCCTGGATTTGAATATTGGTATCGTCAATCCCGGCAGTTCGATGAATACTACTCTTATTAGTCGTTTTTTTTCGTATCAGGTCAACACATTTATTATGAAAGATCTGGAACAGCCAGGTTTTTAAAGAAGCTTTTCCCTGGTAACTGCCATTGGAGATTTTTTCGATACCTGATAATATGGTGTCTGCATAAGCATCAAATGCTTCCTCCTCCGGGAGTGAATATTTGTGCATGCCTTCGGGAATAAAATAAGAATAACAGTTAAATAGCCTTTCCTCAGCCTTGATTCTTTCTGATCCATCACTTTTCAGGCTACTTATCAACTCAAAGTCAGAAGCATGAACAAATGATCTGGAAAAGTTCACAAACAGTCTTTACTCCTAAATTACAAAAATAAGAATGTAAAAAAGTTGCAATCGTGTTTCCTTTTTCACTGGCGTTGCGACTAATGATACAGAAAGCGTTCCTAAGCCTTTCGTCAGATCCCTTCCCCCTCAAAATTTCTCCCGCCCTCTAAGTAATAATCTTTTAAATCAAGCATATGAAAAAGATGTTTACCATATTTCCTGCACTGTTTGTATTAACACCAGTGAAAATAATTGAACCAGCCTGCAACACTCAAAATTATAATCGGGGCAAAAGAATCAACTATGATTCTAATGATGATATGCTTTTTAACGGTCGTCCCCAGGTGTATAGGGGAGACTGCCGGGTAAATGCAGATCGGTCAATGATCTCCATTTGCTTTAAGAGTTTTGAAATTCACGGATCATGCCATATGAATTTAAAGGATGTGTTTTATACCAGTCTTCATCCTGTAATTACTACCGGGAAGAGTTTCACTATTACCTATTTACCTGTCTGCAATTAAAACTCAATCTATAATTCACTTTTAAAATTTAAAGCCATGAACAGAAATTCATTTTACAGTGTTGCCTTCCTGGCACTATGCTTGTCCGGAAGTGCAGTTGTTTATTCCCAGGTGATCAATAACGAAATCGCATCCCTGGGCTCCAGTCACAAATTCAAATCCGGCAGTGCTGTATCAGCTGAAGCAGCAGGCCCTAATGAAAAATCAGTCATGATTTTTAATAAAATGTTTGGTAATGCCACGAATGTATTATGGTCCACAGAAGGGAAAGGACTTCCCATTGCTTATTTTGATTTGCCAGGTAGAAAGAACCGGGCAGGCTTTGATAAAAAAGGGAACCTTGTTTATACCATAAGTTATTATAAAGAAGACCAATTGCCCAGGCCTGTTTTGCTAAAAGTAAAGGAAACTTACTTTGGCAAGAACATCTATTGTGTTACTGAAGTTAATTACGATGGCAAGACCGCTTATTTGATTGTACTGGAAGATAAAACCTCCTGGCTGCATATTAAAATAGTTGGTGATGAAATGGTAGAAGAAAGAGTAATGATCAAAGGGTAAAATTTTTCTCCCCTGGATATCTGAAGCGGGTCATATCCCTCCCATAACCGGGAGGGATTTTTATGTGATACTTTATTTCTCTCCATATGTGAGCCAACGGTAAGAAGTAATAAAATGAATTGTATAAATTAGAGCATGAAGGTTTTGTTGCTTCTGGTGTTTTCTTTTTTTGCAGGGCAGGCCTGGGCTGCCGATTCTCTTATTGTTTCATCTCCGGATGGGAAAATAGAAGCTATCATTCATCATTCCGGGAAACTGCAATATTCCGTTAACTATGAGGGCAGCAATATAATCCAGCCATCATCCATTAATTTATTACTGGAAAATAAAAAGGACCTTATAAAAGACCTCCGCATCAGCAGGTCTACATTGCATTCTGTCAATGACCTGGTCATTTCGCCTGTGCCCGAGAAAAGAAAAGAGATACCCAATCATTATAACGAATTATGGATTGATTTTAAACAACCTTTCAGCCTTGTATTCAGGGTTTATAACGATGGCGTTGCCTACCGATGGATCACCAGGTTCAATGATTCTGTCATAGTTCAAAATGAAATAGCAGAATTTGTTTTTCCTGCCGGGAAAAAGGTGCTGCTCCCATTGGTGCAACTGAGGGAAGGGGCAGATAAATTCCATACCAGTTTTGAAGAGTTGTACCAGTTAAGAGCTATTGATAGCCTGGGTGATACAGCCATTGCTTATTCGCCTGTTCTTACCGGTGCCGGTGATGAAATCAAAATAGGTATCACCGAGTCTGACCTGGTAGATTACCCAGGCATGTTTATTAGTGGTAGTGGAAGTAATGCGCTCAATGGATTGTTTGCGCCATTTCCCCTGGAAGAGAAAATGACTGAAGGAGAATTTCCACAGGCTGTGGTAACCAAAAGGGCCGGTTATATTGCACGCACCACTGGAAAGCGATCTTTTCCCTGGAGGGTATTGATCATTGCAAAAGAGGATAAGGACTTACCTGGCAATGACCTTGTTTACAGCCTTGCATCTCCTTCACTGTTAAAAGATTTCTCATGGATCCATCCGGGCAAAGGAACAGATGAATGGATCATTGGTATAAATCTCTTTAATGTTCCATTTAAATCTGGTGTCAATACAGGCACTTACAAGTTCTATATTGATTTTGCAAAACGGTTTGGTTTTGACCGTATCATGATGGATGCAGGCTGGAGTAATTACAGGAACCTTTTTGCGGTCAATCCTTCAATAAATATGGACACCCTATCAAACTATGCCAAAAACAGAGGCATTAAAATCAGTATGTGGACATTGTGTTCAACGCTTGACCGCCAACTGGATAGTGCCCTGGACCAGTTTAATAAATGGGGTGTTGATTTTATCATGACTGATTTTATGGACAGGGATGACCAGCTAATGGTGAATTTTTATCATCGCATAGCAAAGGCCTGTGCTGCACATAAAATCATGATCATGTTCCATGGAGCATTTCCTCCAAAGGGTTTCAACCGTACCTGGCCCAATGCCATTACCAGGGAGGGGGTGTTGGGTTCGGAATATAATATCTGGAGTGATAAACCAACACCGGAACATGATGTCACTTTACCTTTCACCAGAATGCTGGCGGGTCCTTTGGATTATGAACCGGGCATATTGGATAATGCCACACGGCAACAGTTCAGACCAATTGGCCAAAAAGTTATGAGCCAGGGAACGCGCTGCCATCAATTGTCTATGTTTATTATCTATGACAGTCCCATGCAGATTTTTTCAGGCAATCCTTCCCAGGGTTTAATGGAACCGGAATTCATGCAATTCCTTGGAATCTTTCCGACCACCTGGGATGAAACAAGGATACTGCAGGCAAAAGTATCAGACTATATAATTACTGCCAGGAGAAAGGGTAATGATTGGTATGTTGCAGGAATGACAGATTGGTCACCCCGAAGCATGGAGCTGAATATGGACTTTATTGGAAATGGAAAATACAAGGTTGTAATATGTAAAGACGGAATCAACGCAGACAAATACCCATCAGATTACTATATGGAAGAATTGAACTGGCAAAGAGGTAAGACCTTGCAGGTATCCATGGCACCGGGAGGCGGATTTGTTTTGAAGCTATCAAAGATGGCCGAGAAATAATCAGGGTTAAGCAAATAATACAAATTATGCATGATTAAGGTCATAATGCAATGCCGCTGCCCCCAGAATGCCACTGTTCTCCAATTCAGAAACTTCGACCTTTAGGTCATGAGCAGTTGCCTGGAATGGAAATTCCCTGATAGAGGACCACATAGTTTTTTCGAAGAAAGTAAATGCCTTGCTAACCGATCCTCCCAAAATGATCAGTTCCACATCCAAAGCATACAAGATGGTTTTAATAGCATCGCCCAGGTGCACGCCTAATTGTGCGTACATTTCAAGGGATTTGGTATCGCCCATAATGGCTTTTTGATATACTTCTTCACCATCCCTTCCATAAACATTTTTGAAAAATTGACCGCTGGCGTAATATTCCAGGCATTGCTCTTTGTAAGGAATCATGCCAAATTCTCCGGCACCACAATGCCTTCCTGTATATAGTCGTTTATTAAGGACCAGGCCCGAGCCAAGACCAGTGCCAATGGTAAGGCCTACCAACGAGTTAGCCCCCTGGCCATTACCAAAATAATATTCACCCAATGCAAAACAATTCGCATCATTGTTAATGGCCACGGGTATTTTATACCTGTCCTGCATGATCTGTTGCAATGGGATCTTCTTCCAGGATGGTATATTGACCACATCAAATACAGTCCCGGTTTGCTGGTCTACTAGCCCTGGTACGCCAATGCCTAAGGCTGTTACTGAAGGCGTAATAAGTGCATCCGTAAGCTGGAAAACCTGTTGCAGCACTTCTTCAGCTGCATGATGTGCGGTAAGTTTTCTTGACAATACACCTTTCAATACATTCTCTTCTACACATCCCCCGCGGATATTAGTACCACCAAGGTCTATTCCAATGATAGTTCCTTTGCTCATCTGGCAGTGGTATTACTCAAAAGTTGAGCAGCTGCCTTGTCAAGATAGACAGCCAGGGAAGGATGGGAGCGTAACATGCTTGCTGGTACATTTTCGTTGGCTTCTCCTTCAATGATGCGTTTTACGATATTGGCTTTATGCGCACCACTTACCAATAGTACCACATGCCTTGACTCCATTATGTTGCCAAGACCTAAAGTGATGCCCCGGGAAAGGTCATGAGGTGAGGTGAAGTATTTTTGTCCCACCCGTTGCGTTTCTTCATCTATTGCAGCTACATGTGAGTGCTCCTGTATCGAGGCGCCGGGCTCATTCATGCCAACATGGCCATTCAAACCTAAGCCAAGTATCACTACATCTATTCCCTTATTTTCTTTTATAAAATCCTCTGTCCGCCTGCATTCACTTTCCAGGTCGGCACGTCCATCAAAGAAGCAGATATTGCTTGCTGCGATTTGAAGTGGCGTAAAAAATTGTTTATTGATATGGTACCTGCAGCTGCCTTCGTCAGCTCCATTCATGCCTCCCCATTCATCAAGTCCAACAAACTTCCACTGGCTTACATCTATAATACCGTTATTCTGCATGTTCACCAGTTCTTCAAATAATCCGGAAGGCGTATCCCCTGAAGCCAGGCAAACCAGTTTTGACTCAGAGCGATCCATTAATTCAACCAGGTCATTGGCTGCCTGTTCAGACATGGTTTTATAGCTATCATTGATGACGATCTTCATTTCATTAATGTTTTTATTGTGGTGCAGTTCCCAGCCAGAGGTCAATGGGTTTTACCACTTCAGGTGAAAAAGGAATTGATATTTTTTTTCCTTGTGCTGCAGAAGCATAAGCTGCATAGATGATCTCCAGCACAGCCCTTCCATCTTCACCGGTAATATGAGGTTCCTTATCGTTTTGTATGCAGTCAATAAAATGTTTTAATTCCTGTGGGTAACCCTGGTTGAAGGCTTCCTCAAAAATGGTAAAGGTCCAGCCTACCGTGGTATCAGCTTTTTCCATGGCATATCCATAGCCATTTTTGCTGTAAGCTATTGCCGCGTTACCCATGAAAAGATCTGCGTAAACCACACCACCTGTACCATACACTTCACTACGGTCATCCATACCTCCATGCTTGGCCCAACTATTCTCTACCACGCCGGTTACACCATTCTCAAATTCTATGATCACTACGGAATTGTCTTCAGCCCTTGTCCGTTGTTTGTGGTATACTGTTGACATTGTGGCGTACACGCTTTTTGCTTTTGCATTTTTCAGCATCCACCTGAACCATGCAATACCATGGCAACCCATATCCATTAATACACCGCCACCTGAAAGATTGATATCATAGAACCAGTCAGAGTGAGGTCCGGAATGCTTTTCCGATTGCTTCAACATGTAAATATCACCGATAGCGCCTTCATTTACCATTTGTCTCACCCTTTCATACTTAGGTGCAAAACACAGCTCTTCGGCATACATTAATTTAACGCCAGCTTTTTTACAGGCGCTGATCATGGCATCGGCTTCTTCCAATGTCACCGCCAATGGCTTTTCTATAATTATATGTTTGCCTGCGGCCGCTGCTTTCAGTGTGGCCTCAGCATGTAAGAAGTTAGGCAGGCAAATATCAATGACATCAGCACCCGATAGTTGTATGATGGCATCCAGGTCATCATACCATTGAGAAATGCCATGTTTTTGTGCAAACGATTGCGCCTTTTCTGCATTGCGTGTATAAACAGCAATCACTTCAGCACCAGGAACAAAGCGATGATAGCTTTCGCAGTGGATTTCGCTGATAAAACCTGCGCCCAGGATAGCAATTTTGATTGGTGGCATAGTAATAATTTCTGTGAGTAGATAAAATAAACGCATTTCGCCTTAATAGAAAAATCAGCCCTTGCACAATCAAAAATGTTTACCTTCCAAAACCAATGTAAATCATTAAAATCTCTTCCTTATGCCCGGGGATTCTTTACCAGTTAATATCTCATCAAAAGGTATACAGCAAAATAGTTACGATGCCATAGTTATTGGTTCCGGTATCAGCGGTGGTTGGGCCGCAAAGGAATTGTGCGACCATGGATTAAAAACACTGGTCCTTGAAAGGGGCAGAAATGTTGAACATAATAAGGATTATCCAACGGCCACAAAAGCACCGTGGGAATTTGTTCATCGGGGACGCATGACAAAGGAATTCTTACTGGAAAATCCTTTGATCAGTAAGGCTGCAGGTTTCGGTGAAGAAACAGCCCATTTTTTTATTAAGGATAAAGATCACCCCTACATCCAGGAAAAGCCTTTTGACTGGATAAGGGGGTACCAGGTGGGTGGAAAATCATTGACATGGGGTAGGGCTTGCCAGCGCTGGAGTGAAAATGAATTCACTTCGGGTGCCCGTTTGGGTTATGGCATTGAATGGCCCATCAATTACCAGGAGATAGCACCCTGGTACGCGCATGTGGAAAAGTTCATCGGCGTGTGTGGTACAAAAGATGGAATAGAAGCCATGCCTGACGGTGAATTTATGCCTCCCTTTGATTTTAACTGTGCGGAAGATCAGATTCAAAAAGCCATTAACACCAATTATAAAGACAGGCACCTGGTACATGCACGCTGGGCACACCTTACTGCACCTACTGAAGTTCATTTCAAACAGGGCAGGGCCAAATGCCAGGCCAGGAACCTATGTATGCGTGGTTGCCCTTTCGGAGGGTATTTCAGTTCGGTATCCTCCACCATACCATGGGCCAAAGCCACGGGTAAATTAACAGTGCGGCCTTTTTCTGTTGTTCATTCCATCATTTATGACGAGAAAAAGCAGAAAGCTGTTGGTGTAAGGGTCATTGACAGTAATACTAAAGAGTCAACCGATTTCTATGCCCGGGTAATCTTTGTAAATGCATCTGCTTTAAACAGCAACCTGGTACTTCTGAATTCCACATCCTCCCGGTTTCCCAATGGCCTGGGCAATGATAGTGGCCTTTTAGGCAAATATGTGGCTCATCACAATTACAGGGCTTCAGTAAATGGACAACTGGATGGCATGGAGGATAAATATTTCTACGGTAAGAACCCAACTGAACCTATCCTTGCCAATTACCGTAACCTTTACAAGCATGACATGGATTATGTAGGAGGCTTTACAACCTTTATGGGTGCCTACAGGGGATCTGTGAACGAAGAAACATTGCCGGAAACCATTGGAGCGGCATACAAGGATGCCATGTCTGAGCCCGGTGGCTGGGGTGCCTATATGTACATGCAGGGTGAAACGATTCCAAGAGAAAGCAATCATGTCAGGCTGAGTACAGATCAGAAAGACCAGTGGGGCATTCCTTTATTGGTGATGTCGGTAGATTATGATGATAATGACGAAAAGATGATCAAAGATTTTCTGCAGCAAAGTGCAGAGATGCTGGAGAAAGCAGGTGTTAAGAATATCAATCAATATGATAATCACCAGGCACCCGGCCTAGATATCCATGAAATGGGAGGTTGCCGTATGGGTAAGGATCCCAAAACATCTTTGTTAAATAAGAATAACCAGATGCATCATTGCCAGAATGTATTTGTAACAGATGGTGCCTGTATGACAAGCACAGGCAACCAAAGCCCATCGTTATTATATATGGCCCTGACAGCCAGGGCTGCCAATTTCGCCGTGAGCGAAATGAAGAAAGGAAATTTATAATCTACATTAATAAATATGATCAAGAGAATTTTAATTCCACTGTCAGTTACTTTGATTGTGTTATCCGCATGTAATTCTTCAGATACGGTTCAGAAGGATGCTAAATCAACAGCCATAACACAAAAAGATGCGGAATGGGAATCGTTGTTTGACGGCGTTTCCTCAAAAGGATGGCATAGCTACGGAAAGGATAGTCTGGGAAAAGCATGGAAAGCCGAAGACAGCGCTTTGCACCTGGATGCATCTGTAAAAAGCGACTGGCAGACAAAAGATGGGGGAGATATTGTTACAGATAAAGAATATGAAAACTTTCATCTAAAACTGGAATGGAAGATATCCAAAGGTGGTAACAGTGGCATCATGTTCTATGTAAAGGAAGATACCTCTAAATACAAATACCCCTGGGAAACAGGTCCTGAAATGCAGGTGGTAGACAACGTGGGTCATCCCGATGGGAAATCCCCATTGACAAGTGCAGGATCATTATACGATCTTATTCCTGTCAATAAAAATTCCGTAAAACCAGCTGGTGAATGGAATGCCGTTGAGATCATTGCGGATCATGGCAAGCTAGATCTTTACCTGAATAGTGAGCATATTATATCAACAACACTATGGGATGAAGCATGGAAAAAATTAATCGCGGGAACCAAGTTTGCTACCATGCCTGATTTTGGAACATTTAAAAAAGGCCGGATCTCCTTACAGGACCATGGTGCAGATGTATGGTACAGGAATATTAAAATCAAAAGATTGTAGCATGTTATTCGGAAAGAAAAGATGGGTATGCCTATCACTTATAAGTTTATTATTGGTAACAACTTCTCCTTCTGTTGCGCAAAAGAAAACAATAGAGCAAAAAGTGGATTCATTACTTAAACTAATGACCCTTGATGAGAAAGTGGGCCAGATGAACCAGTATTCTGGTATGTGGGAACATACGGGACCTATAACGGAAGAGAATAATTTATTAGGACAGATAAAGGAAGGCAAGGTTGGGTCCATGTTAAATATCAATGGGGTGGCGCACACAAGGCAATTGCAGGAATTGGCCTTACAAACAAGGTTAAAGATCCCTTTGTTGTTCGGCCAGGATGTGATTCATGGTTATCGTACCACCTTTCCTATACCATTAGCGGAAGCAGCAAGCTGGGACATGGCCGCAATAGAACGCTCAGCACGCATTGCTGCCACTGAAGCTTCTGCGGCAGGCATCCACTGGACCTTTGCACCCATGGTAGACATTGCAAGAGATCCCAGGTGGGGCAGGGTAATGGAAGGAGCAGGAGAAGATCCGTACCTGGGTTCTTTGATCGCTACTGCCAGGGTTAAAGGCTTCCAGGGCAAAGGCCTGGGCAACCTGGATGCGGTGATGGCCTGTGCCAAGCATTTTGCTGCCTACGGTGCGGCTATTGGTGGTCGTGACTACAATTCTGTTGATATGAGTGACAGGATGTTGTGGGAAGTTTACCTGCCTCCATTCAGGGCTGCTGCAGCAGCAGGTGCCGCCACATTTATGAATTCATTTAATGACATCAATGGCATCCCGGCTTCAGCCAGTTATGTGCTGCAAAGGGATATTCTGAAAGGTAAATGGAAATTCCAGGGATTTGTAGTGAGTGACTGGGGTTCAATTGGTGAAATGATCCCACATGGTTTTGTAAAGGATAATTATGAAGCCGCCTGGAAATCATCTCTGGCAGGAAGTGATATGGATATGGAAAGCCGCAGCTATATCAATAACCTCGCAAGGCTGGTAAAAGAAGGAAAAGTACCTCTTGCTGTAGTGAACGATGCTGTAAGAAGAATACTAAGGAAGAAATTTGAGCTCGGTTTATTTGATGATCCTTTCAGGTTCAGCAATGCTGAAAGAGAGCAGCAAAACATGAATGATCCCTCACATGCTGCAGCTGCCCGCGACATGGCAAAGAAAAGTATTGTATTACTAAAGAATGAAGGCAACCTGCTTCCCCTGAAAAAAAATATCAAAACCATTGCTGTGATAGGACCTATAGGTCAAAGAGTGCGGGAGAACCTGGGCTTCTGGTCAATAGAATTTCCTGATTCCAATTATATTGTTTCACAATGGCAAGGCATACAAAATAAACTGGGTTCTTCCACAAAATTGCTCTATGCGCAAGGCTGTGGAATAGAAGATTCCAACCGCGCAGGATTTGCGGAAGCAGTAGCTACTGCCCAACAGGCAGATGTGGTGATCATGAGTATTGGGGAAAGAAGAGATATGACTGGTGAAGCCAAAAGCCGGTCAAACATTCATTTGCCTGGTGTACAGGAAGAACTGGTCAAGGCTATCCAGGCCACGGGCAAACCAGTTGTTGTCATGATCAATGCAGGAAGGCCTTTGGTATTTAACTGGATATCAGAACATGTACCTACCATTCTCTATACATGGTGGTTGGGAAGTGAGGCAGGAAACGCCATCGCAGATGTATTGTTTGGTGATTACAATCCATCAGCTAAACTACCTATCAGTTTTCCAAGAACGGAAGGCCAGATACCTATCTATTACAGTCACTTCAATACCGGCCGCCCTGCATTGAATGACATTGACAGGTTCTATCGTTCTGCCTATAATGATCTGTCCATTTATCCACAATATGAGTTCGGATATGGGTTAAGCTATACCAGTTTTACCTATTCAGGGTTAAAGTTGAGTGCCAAAACAATGCAGACTTCCGGCAAGATCATGGTGAATTGTTCTGTTACCAATTCCGGAAAGCTAGCAGGGGAAGAAGTGGTGCAGTTATACCTGAGAGATAAAGTGGCGCAGCCGGTAAGGCCGGTAAAAGAATTAAAGGATTTTAAAAAGATCATGCTTCAGCCGGGAGAAACAAAAGTGTTACAGTTTGTCATTGATAAGGAGAAGCTTTCTTTTTACAATGAAAAGCTGCAATGGATCACGCAACCAGGTCAATTTGAACTAATGATAGGGTCTTCATCTTCGGATATTCGTTTGAAAGATGTTTTTGATCTTATTCCTTAGATGATTAAATGTTTTATTACACAAGAAAATGCCTGGCAAAAAGCCGGGCATTTTCTTGTTGAGATCTATTCACAGTATCAATACAATAGTGCCTGAAATGATGAGTAAAGCGCCAATGCCAGTTTTCCAGGTCAAAGCTTCTCCAAGAAAGAGAATGGATAGGATGATGGCCAGTGCAACACTTAGCTTATCAACAGGTGCCACCTGGGAGACTTTTCCTAATTGTAAGGCTTTAAAGTAAAAGATCCAGGATAAACCAGTTGCTATACCCGAAAGGCAGAGAAACAAAATATTTTGTTTGGATAGAGTTGAAATCGTAGTCACACCACCATGGGCAAAAGCTATGGCCCAGGCAATGACAAGGATCACAACCGTTCTTATGGCTGTGGCCAGGTCTGTGTCTACTCCTTTTATTCCAACCTTAGCAAAAATGGCTGTAAGTGCAGCAAAGAATGCAGAAAGTAAGGCATAGATCCACCACATAGTTTTGATTTAAAAAAGTTAGTGATTGTATTGGTTCAAATGGAATCATGTTGGGATATTTTCATGTTCTTTCTTTCCATATTTTTTCAGCAACCATAATGAAGCTGCCAGCCAGACAATGCACAGGCAAAGTCCCGCAATAACATCGCTGGCAAAATGAACATGCAAATAAACCCTGCTGAAGGCAATAGCACAGGCTATGAAGAAAAATAATAGGGTGAATATCCATCTTACCAGGGGATTCATCTCATGATTCCATAAAATATAGATGAGCAGTCCGAAAAAAGTAAAGGAAGAAAAAGAATGACCGCTGGGAAAACTGAATCCATTGACATTTTGAACCAGGGGGTCCAGTGGACGGTGACGGTGAAAAATAGCTTTCAGGGAAAAGAGGATAATACCACTGGTAATACCAACAGAAGCAACATCCAATGATAATTTGCGGTTCTTTTTAAATACAAGAAAATAAAGGATCAATAAACTATAGGCAGGCAACAGGAAATACGAGGATCCAAAGAACGTAATAAAGGTCATCCAATAAGTGGTGGTAGGATTGGTGATGGATCTTAATGCATTGAATACAACCAGGTCAAGTCGGTTCTCGTTTTCGAGTACCATTTCATTGGCAATAAAAATAAAAATGAACAGGGCTGCCAGGAATATGCCTGCTACAATAAGAAACCTGATGGATAATCCTTTTGCTTTCTGGGTAACGGATGCTGAACTGTTCATATTAAAACTTATAGACCAGTCCTGGCATGATATGGCCAAAATTGTATTGGAGGTTCACTGAAAGGGATTTTTGTTGCTTAGGTGCCTTCAATTGAGCGTAACGATGGTAATTATTCACTACCTGTCGTCCTGTAAGGTATCCTAATGCGGCGCCAACTACTACGTCAGTGGTCCAATGCCTGTTCTCCGTAATGCGGCTAAGGCCTATCAAACTGGCGGCACTATACGCAAATATGGGTATCCAGGGCCGGTTCCTGTATTCCATAGCGAAAACAGTAGCTGCTGCAAAGGCAACAGTAGTATGGCCCGAAGGAAAAGAACTCGTAGTTTTTCCTCCACCATAGGTGGTATTGATCTTCGAAAATGGGCCCTGGAATGTTGGTTGGGCTATAGTATTAGGGTCATAGGAAGATGGCCTTGTTCGCCCTGAGAGTAATTTCATAAAGCTTTGAACAGCTGCACCTGTGATGTAGGCTTGTGAGGCCAGCAGTGTGGTGGTCTTCATTTTTTCATTTTTAAAAATAAAGCCGTAAGCTCCAAATGCAGACAGAGTATATAATTCGTACAATCCTCCAAAATTGGTGATATACTTACTGACCCCTTGCATACCCGGGTGATCATTTCTATACCGGAGGGCGAATTGCTGAACAGGTTTATCAGCAAACAATAATCCTCCCGTCACAACTGCGGCTGCCCCCAGGTATTTCCAGTCCCTGCTCTTCATATGAAAGGGTTTGGTAAATGCCTGTTTGAGGTCACTTCCCAGGAGGACAAAATAAGTTTTTGGATTTAACTGTGTTTGTTCAGTATAGGCTGCAGGATTGGTAACATTCTTCTGCCCCCCTGCTGAATCAGTTTTTTTGCTGAGGCTATCCAGCTTTTTTACCAATGTATCCGTTTTCTGGGCATAGCTGGTTATGGTCATTACACTAATAATAATAGAAAGAATCCCAATCCTGGTTTTCATTGTTTATCTGTTTTACCGTTGTTCTTTAATTCAACAATTGATTTGATGATGATTTCCTTACAGTAGAGTACAGCAAAAAAGTATGCCTGAATTTAATGTCCATTCAGGCCTGTAAGTCAGGGTAGAAGAAATGATTACCATTAATGAAACGATTCAAGTGTGGAAAAACTGCTTCAAAATGCAGGATTTTAGAAAGAAATAACTTATCAATAATAAGTTGAATGCAAATGTTCTTTGTTGTGATAACCAGTTTTTGGCATTCGTTACGAATGCTATTGTAAAATAGTTTTAAATGAAAGTGCGCACACCAGATGAGGTATAGGCATGGCGAAATTCTTTTGGTGTGCAATCCTTTTTCTTTTTAAAGGTCCTGTTGAAATTGGACATATTATTAAATCCGCATTTATAAGCTACTTCATTGATGCTCTGGGTGGTTTCAATAAGCATCCTGGATGCATGGCCGAGCCTTACTTCATTTAATGTATCCACAAATGTTTTGCCCGTTCTTAATTTAAAAAAGCGGCTGAATGCTACTTCCGACATGGCTACCAGCCTGGCAGCTTCGCTCAGGGATACGTTTTTTTCAAAATTCTTATTCAGGTAATCCATCACTGCTGTCACCCTACGGCTATTGTAGGAAATGGTTTCAGCGTTACTAAAAGAAGAGTCTGAAAGAGTCTTCATGTTGCGTGAAGTGGAAAGATCGTGTAGTATGGATAATAGTTCCAAAACAGAATCAAACCCCCTTTTTTGAGGTAGTTGAATCAGGCGGGGCATAATTGCGGTTATGGTTTCCTGTGAGAATAATATTCCCCTTAATGAATGCTCAAACATGCTTCTTACGAAACTCATTTGATTCCGTTCCAGGAATTTATCATCAATAAGATCGCGGTGAAACTGAATGGTTATCTCCTTTACTTCCTTTCCTTTTAATTTATGGGTAAACCAGCCGTGCTGCAGGTTGGGACCTACCAATACCAGCTCCAGGTCATCGATCTCTTCCATATGATCGCCTATAACTCTTTTGGCGCCTTTAGCATTTTGAATGAAGTTGAGTTCAAACTCTTCATGGTAATGTAGTGGGAAGTCAAACTCTGTTTTTACCCTGGAGAAAACAGTAAAGCAATCACTCTGGGTTAAGGGGGTGATCTCCCTTAAAAGCTTCGATTTCATGTTGTTTCAGTTCAAATTGCATTACAAAGTATAAAAAAAATACTAGATCAAAATAATATAGTATCAGTGTACTTCTAACAGGTTAAATAGTTGAAATGCAGTACTGTAAAGTGTTTCAGAGAATCTTGTTGATTGGAATTATGCATTAATGCGAAAAAATATATTTAATAGATAAAATAGTATTAAGGTTGAGGTGTTTTTAGGGATACTTTTGGACAAACACTTGCTATATGAGGAAATACAAATTCTTCCGGGCAGTAGTACTACTCCTTTGTACACTATCCTTCTCCGTTTTATTTGCGCAAAACAAACAAATCTCAGGTTCAGTTACCGATGAGAATGGGCTTCCATTGACCGGGGCAACCATTACGGTAAAAAGTACGCGCCTGGCCACCACCACAGGTGCCAAAGGCCAGTTTTCTTTTACCGTGCCGGCAGATGCCAACACCCTGGTGGTTTCTTATATAGGAATGGATCCTAAAGAGGTGGCTATAATGGGTAGAAGCCAGGTAGATGTAAGTTTAAAGGCTAACAGTTCTACCCTTGGAGAGGTCGTGGTCATCGGTTATGGTACTGCCCGCCGGTCAAATGTCACCACATCTATTTCCTCGGTAAATGAAAAAGATATTAAAAACCTGCCTGTCGCTGGTGCCGACCAGGCCATACAGGGCAAGGTGGCGGGAGTTACTGTTACTAATAATGGTGGTCAGCCGGGTGGGGGCGTTTCAGTGCGTATTCGTGGTATCACTAATGCTACTGGTAGCAACGAACCCTTATATGTAATTGATGGCGTACAGATGGGTGGTGAAAATAGCTCCCTGCAGCAAAATGCATTGGGTGGAGGTTCAGGATCAACCACTCAAAGTGCACTGGCCATGATCAATCCTTCAGATATTGCTTCCATAGACATCCTGAAAGATGCCTCTGCACAGGCTATCTATGGATCCAAAGGTGCCAACGGAGTAATACTCATCACTACAAAGCGTGGTCGTGGAGGTGAAGGAAAGATCGCCTATGACACCTATTTCGGATGGCAGCAGATTCCAAAGAAACTGGATGTAATGAACCTGAGCCAGTATGCCACCTATTTAAATTCATTGGTAGGCGAAGTAAGAGCAGCCGGTAGTGGTATGGATAGCGTGGGTGAATTCAAAAATCCTGCTTTTCTTGGTCCTGGTACCGACTGGCAGGATGAGATCTATCAAACCGGGTTGATGCAGAACCACCAGTTATCTTTTTCCGGTGGACAGGGAAAAACAAATTACTATTTCTCAGGCAACTATTTCAACCAGGTTGGTACACTGGTAGAAACTAAATTCAGAAGGTACAACCTGAAATTCAATCTTGACCACCAGGTAAAGAGCTGGTTCAAAACCGGAATTAGTGCCAACCTTTCCCGCAGCAACCAGAAGATCGGCCTATCAGATGGTTTTGATGCCGTAACCAGTGTGGTTTTATACAATAGCCCGGCTACGCCTGTTAAGGATATTTATGGCAATTATATTTCCACTATTAATGTTGCAGGAAACCAGTTTGGTAATCCTAACAACCCGGTTGCTCTTGCCCGTTTAAGGGATGTAAGGGCAGTCAGCACCAGGGCTTTTGGTGCCTTATATGGTGAGATCGGGTTCTTTAAAGGATTGACCCTGCGCAACGAATTCAACTTCAACTTTAACCTGGGCGATAACAAGGCATTCCAGCCATTTGTTCAAAATGACAGTACCAAGGCCATTATCTTAAGTCCAAGCCGTTTAAGAGAAGAAAGAAATAACAGTCTTTACTGGGCTGTCAATAATTATTTCAATTATAGCGGAGGATTTGGCAGGCATTGGTTCAATGCAACAGTTGGTCATGAGACACAATCCTCTCATTATGATTATGTGCAACTGACAAGGGATAATTTAACACTGAACCTGCCTTCGATCAATGCAGGACAGGCTGGCTCTGACAACGGTGAAGGAACGGCTGCCGGTGCAGGGGACTGGAGAATGGAATCTTATTTCGGCCGTGTCAATTACTCTTTTGATAACAGGTATGCTTTAAGTGGATCAATCAGGGCTGATGGATCAAGTACATTCGGACCTGGTAAAAGATGGGGCTATTTTCCCGCAGCTTCCGCTTCATGGACTATTACGAATGAATCATTTGCCAAAAGCATTAAAAACCTGAGTTACCTGAAATTACGTGTAGGTGTGGGTGAAGTTGGTGCTCAAAATGCCAATGGGGCCAATCTCTATAGTTCCAACATTGTATTATATGGACAGGCGCCGTTCGGCCCTGGTGGTTTACCACGCAATGTGGAAAACCCTAACCTTGCCTGGTCGCGTACCATTACATATAATGCAGGTATAGACGCCTCCGTATTGAATAAAAGACTGGATATATCCATTGATTATTTTAAAAAGATCTCTTCTGATTTTATACTGCCCAACCAGTTAGGTAACTATTCTGGTTTGGGAACTGAATGGAATGATATCCAGACCCCAGTTACCAATGCGGGCCAGATGACCAATAAAGGAATTGATATTTCCCTGACTAGCTATAATATCCAGGGTAAAGATTTAAGCTGGAAGACCACAGCTACATTCAGTCATTATAAAAATAACCTGGATAGGCTCAATGATGATAAGGCGACACTGAAAGGTGAAGTGAATGAATATGGTGCCATCAACCTTGTTACCCTGACACAGCCGGGAAGGGCCATGGGTACATTTTATGGATATGTAACAGATGGCTTGTTCAGGTCACCCGATGAATTGAACAATGGTATCAACTACGGCTTACCGGTAGATCCAAGGAAATTGTGGCTGGGTGATGTACGTTTCAAAGACCTGAACGGTGACAAGATCATTGATGATAAAGATGTTACCGTGATCGGTGATCCTAATCCAAAGTTTACGTATGGCATGACCAATACCGTGAATTATCAAAACTTTGATTTCTCCGTATTTGTTTATGGCAGCTATGGCGCAGACATCTTTAACTATACAAGGATGTATACAGAAAGGCTTAGCAGCCCTTACAATAACCAGTTGGTTACAGTATTGGACAGGTACACCGATGCAAATCCCAATGGAACATTACCAAGATTTAATCAATGGCATGGCAACAACTACAGGATCTCAGACCGCTTTATAGAGGATGGTTCCTTCTTTAGGATTCAAAATGTTTCCCTTGGTTATAATCTTCCTAAAGCCCTTATCAGTAAAGCAAAGCTGACCAATGCAAGGATCTATGCTTCAGTACAGAACCTGAAGACCTTCACCGGGTATTCTGGATACGATCCTGAACTGGGAGCCTATAACAACCAGGCCACCTTTGTGAATGTTGATATGGGTCACTATCCCAATCCACGTACGTATACCATTGGTGCCAATATAGAATTTTGATCACTGCAAAAACAAGACAATGAAACTCAGAAATATATTATTGATTTGTGCAACTCTAACCGCGGGTGTTTCCTGTAAGAAGGATTTTTTAGATACACCTTCACAAACTACTCCCACCGTTGATAATTATTACACCAATACAGCCCAGGTAAATGGGGCCACCGGGCTTTTGTACAATGCTGTCTGGAGCGACTGGTTTGATAAAGCATTTATATCCATTGGAGATGTATTGGGTGGAACGGTAACGGGTGTGGCTGGTAATGACCAGTATAATTCCTTTTACAATTTCAATATTCAGAGTACTGATGGACTGATAGCACAAACCTGGAAGTCCTGTTACAAGGCTGCAGGTAATGCTGCCGTGTTGATACAGGCTTTTGAAAAAAAGAAGACGCAGTTAGGCGACCAGCCATTCCTGAACCTGGGTATTGCTGAAGCCAGGTTTATCCGTGGGTTTGCCTATTTCTATATTGGACGCACTTTTGGTGACGCTCCAATCGTAGACAATCCATTAAAGCTGACAGAGCCAGGCGGTGCACTAGTGCCTAAGTATTTTCAAAAAGATGTGCTTCGTTTTGCCATTGAAGATCTGAAGTTTGCCGAAGCCAATCTGCCGGACGATTCCTACCAGCCTGGAAGGGTTACACGGTATGCTGCCAAGGGACTCATGGCCAAGATCTACCTCTACCTGAAGGATTATGATAATGCCAAAGCAAAGGCAAAAGAAGTGATCGACTATGCCAATGCCAAAGGATCTATTGGTTTAGATCCAGACTACGGAAAATTGTTTACAAGCAGCACCAGGGCCATAGGCAATAAAGAATCATTATTCGCGCTGCAGTGGCTAACTGCCATGGGATGGAACGGCGGAAATCGTTACCAGTTATATGTAGGGCCACAGCCATTGCTCAAACCCGGGCCAACATTCGGCAACGGTTACTCTGCTGCTGTTCCTTCTATCGATATGCTGGATCCTGCTACAGGTTATGCTACCGGGGATAAAAGAAGAGAATGGTCGGTAATGGAACAAGGATTTCACAGGGCTGATTGGATCAATATTAATTTCCCCAATGGATTTACTTATGATACTACGGCAAATACGGATGATTTCCATATCAAAACCGGAACAAGGTCCAGTATCTTAAAATACGTGGTTGGACCTAACAGGGCAGAAGAACCTGTTAATACCAGCTCACATACCAGCATGCCAACATTCATTCTTCGTTATGCGGATGTATTATTGATCTATGCCGAAGCAGTGATGGGAAATAGTTCTTCTACCAGCGATGCAGGGGCTGTAGCTGCTTTCAACCAGGTGCATACCCGTGCAGGATTGGATGCCGTTTCATCCATTACCAAAGATGAAATGCTGCATGAACGCAAAGTGGAATTTGCTTTTGAAGGAGATTACTGGTTTGATATTCAGCGCCAGGGTTTTGAAAAGGCCAAACAAATGATCGCTGCTCAGGAGAGAGGTACCTATAGTGGTAATAAGCAATTGGCAAGTTTTAAAGCCACACTGACTTCGCCTGACCAATTGTATTTACCCATTCCACAGGCGGAAACGGTAATCAACCCTAAATTATTAAAATCAGAACCTGCAGTATCATATTATTAATCTGGAATGCTAAATCATTCAAAAAAAAGATTATGAAAAATATTTCAACCTTATTGTTCTTAATAATGATTCTTTCTACAGGAATATTTACTTCCTGTACCAAGGAAAACAACAACAGGCCGGAGGCTTCTTCCAGTCCTAAAGCAGATGCGATAGATCCAGGCGCTGGGCCGGGTAATGCTGTCCTGACGGTTACGGGTAGCGGGCTGGGACAGATCACAAGAATTGTATTTGATAAGGGAAATGTCCCGGTTACATTCAACCCTAATTTCAACACAGATAAGGCCATTGTTTTCCGTGTGCCTGATACAGCCAACGGAGGTCCGCAGAACATCGTATTTACCAATAGCCTCGGCAAGGAGTTTTCTGTTCCTTTCAGTGTGATAGCACTGGCAACCATCTCTGATGTATCCAACTACAACTTTACCCAGGGCACTGAGATCACCATTACTGGTAATAACCTGGGTGATGTGTCCAAAGTTGTTTTGACCGGGACAACTACTGAAGCAACCATTGTTTCCAAATCCAAAAAGTCCCTGGTCATTTCAATGCCAGCCACAACGGTAAACAGTTCAAAGCTTGATATCACCAATGCATCAGGCACTATTACCACTACACAGGAGTTTGTGAATATGGATAATGCCTATGCTATCTTCACAGAAGGATATATGAATGGATTTGACAATGGCTCATGGGGACCTGCAAGTATCTCAAGCACGGTATCAAAATCCGGAACAAAGTCTTTCGCAGCTACTTACAATAAAGGCAATTGGTCTGCTGATGGTTTTGCCAATTGGTGGCCGGGAATGGATTATTCACCTGATTACAAATACCTGTCATTCTGGGTAAAGGGTGGTTCCCAGGCTTATACCCTATACATTACCGGTGATTCACGTGCAGGAGGATATGGAAATTCTGACCAATCTGCCCCGATTACCATCCCAGCCAATGTATGGACCTATTTCAAGATCCCGCTTTCTTCACTTGACCTCTGGAGCAAGGATACAAAATTCAAACAGTTAGGTTGGTGGATCAAGGGTCCTGATACCCAAAACGAAACCTTTTATTTTGACGATGTCATATTCATTAAATAGTTTTTTCTCATAAGCAGTGTTCAGTATACTGGTTCATTTCAATAGTAATTGTAAATGAACCAGTTTTTTTTAAACCATAGGTTTTCATTGATCCGTTCAGGTGAATTAACAAGTAGCTGATGCGACTCTTCAAACATATTCTTACTCTGGTCCTTTGCTGGATTTCGTATTCAAACATAATGGGGCAGAGCTTCGTGAAACGCCAGGGATCACAGTTTTATTTAAATGGACAACCCTACTATTATATAGGTGCCAACTACTGGTATGGTGGATTATTGGGTATAAATGCCAATAAACAAAAGGGTATTGAAAGGCTGCGTACCGAACTGGATTTCTTAAGATCCAAAGGCATCACCAATGTCAGGGTAATGGCTGCAGCTGAAGGCAGCGGCCAGATAAATGGTGTGCCCAGGGTGAGCCCTCCGCTACAAACTGAAAAGGGAAAGTTTGATGCCAGTGTGCTAAAGGGTCTTGATATTTTACTATCTGAACTGGACAAGCGAAAGATGAAAGCTGTTTTATTCCTCAGTAATAACTGGGAGTGGACGGGAGGCTTTTTGCAATACTTGAACTGGAATGGACTTTTACCTGATACTATACTAAGAAGAAGATTGAGCTGGGACGAACAGCGGGATTATGTCAGCCGTTTTTACAGCTGCACGCCCTGCAAGGAGGATTATGTAAAGCAGGTCAGTTATATATTAGACCATGTTAATAGCATTACCGGAATAAAATATAGTAATGAACCTGCTATCATGGCCTGGGAACTGGCCAATGAACCCAGGCCAATGCGCCCTGCTGCTAACCTGGAATATGCAAAATGGATAGCTGGCGTTGCCGCATTCATCAAGGCAAAGGACAGGAACCACCTGGTAACAACAGGTCATGAAGGGGAAATTGGTACTGAAAGCATGCCGCTCTTTAAATCGGTGCATTCAGATAAAAATATCGATTACCTGACCATACATATCTGGCCAAAGAACTGGGCCTGGTTCAGTGAAAACAATATGGTAGCTGATTTTCCGGGAGTTGTCAACAAAACAAAAGATTATATCAATAAACATATTTCTGTTGCCCAGCAATTGCAAAAGCCATTAGTCATAGAAGAATTCGGACTACCGCGGGATGGACATTCGTTTGACGTAAATAGCAGCACCGGATTAAGGGATGAATACTATCATACCATATTTTCCTATTTAAAAAACAGCGCAGACACCGGCGGAGTAATAGCTGGCCTCAATTTCTGGGCCTTCTCCGGAATTGCCAGGCCTATTAAAGGACAGGTGTTCTGGAAAACTGGTGATGATTTTATGGGTGATCCTCCTATGGAGGAGCAGGGGCTGAATGGTGTATTTGACAGGGACACTACCACCTGGAATATTATATACGAGTATGGTAGTTCCTTTTTACATGGGTCGAATACAAACAATGCTCCTGCTGATAGCAGGGCAACCCGGGAAACTAAAAACCTGTATGCTAACCTTAAAAAACTCGTAAAAAAAGGAATCATCTTCGGGCACCAGGATGACCTTGCCTATGGCGTAGGCTGGAGATATGTTGATGGCAAAAGCGATATCAAAGAAGTTACGGGGGATTATCCTGGCGTATATGGCTGGGAGTTAGGAAATATTGAACATGAGCTGCCTTATAATTTGGACAGCGTTCCCTTTGATAAGATGCGTGGTTTCATCAGGCAGGGATATGAGAAGGGTGGTGTGATTACCATCAGCTGGCACGGAGATAATCCGGTCAATGGTGAATCGGCTTGGGATACAACCCATGGTGCCGTTCAGTCAATATTGCCTGGCGGGAAGCAACACGCCCTGTATCAACACTGGCTGGACAGGATCGCTGACTTTATGCTCTCTCTTAAAGGGAAGAACGGGGAATTAATACCGGTTTTATTCAGGCCTTTTCATGAATTGAGCGGCAACTGGTTCTGGTGGTGCAGGAATACCTGCACACCTTCAGAGTATAAACTCCTTTGGCGGTTTACCGTGGATTACCTGCGCGATACGAGGAATGTACACAACCTGCTGTATGTATATAATACAGCTGATTTTGGCTCAAGGGATAATTTTTTGGAAAGATATCCCGGTGATGACCTGGTGGATGTAGTAAGCTTTGATTCGTATCAATATGGCGATCCTCAGAAAGATTCTTCTTTCTTACAAAATGTGGACAGGCGACTCTCTATATTGGAAGAAATAGCAAAGGAAAAAAATAAGTTACCTGCTCTGGCCGAAACGGGGTATGAGGCCATCCCTTATGCCAGCTGGTGGACGAACACATTGTGGAAAGCCATTGGCAACCACCGGATCTCCTATGTACTGGCATGGCGTAACCATGGTTTGCAGCCTGGTGGCCATATGCACTATTACGCTCCTTATAAAGGACAGGCATCAGCCAAAGACTTCCTGCAATTTTATCAACTGGACAGAACTCTATTTCAATCAGACATAACCGGGGAAAACCTCTATAAATAATGCAGGCTATGAAAATGAGATCACAATTATATTACCGGGGTACACTGAGCCTGCTTGTAATTTGCCTGGCTGCCTTTTCATGTAAAAAAAGCAAGGGTGTATTTACAGATCCGGCACCAGTTCAGCAACCGCCTGTAGTTATTGTTCCTGAACCACTACCCTCACTATCAGCTGTTAAAGATATGATGGCAGATAAACAGGCTACTAATGAAACAGCCGCATTGTTTTATAACCTAAAGAAAATATCTAAGTCAAATATTCTCTTTGGTCACCAGGATGATACTAAAAGAGGTTATGGCTGGGCTAATGAACAACAGTATACCGGTGTTTCCAGGGAAAGGTCAGATGTGAAAGAAGTGACAGGTGCCTATCCGGCAGTTTATGGACACGACTTCCTGCATATTGCCAATTTTGCCGATGGCGCCTGGTATGACTATGAAAAACAAATTGCCCACGATCTTACTGTAGATGCCTACAACAGGGGAGGGGTAAATACCTATGCCTGGCACTATGCCAACCCTGTATCAAAAGGCAGTTTTTACTGGAGCGATTCCCCTGTTGAAGCAGTCAGCCAGATCATACCCGGCGGGAGTTACAATGCTGTGTATAAAAACTCCCTTAAAGAAGTGGCTGATTTTGCTAAAGGATTAATTGGAGCTGATGGTAAGCAGGTACCTGTCATTTTCCGTCCCTTTCATGAATTTGATGGTGATTGGTTCTGGTGGGGGGCTTCTCATTGCACGGCAGAACAATATAAAACATTATACCAGTTTACGGTTACCTATCTGCGTGACAGCCTTGGGGTGCATAATTTTTTGTATGCCTGGTCACCCGATAAAAATTTTACTACTGAAGGACAATACCTGCAGCGATATCCTGGAGATGCATATGTGGATGTGGTAGGCACGGATAATTATGGTGATGTTACCAGTGGATCGGATCCCTCCATAGCGGCTAATAAATTAAAACTGGTATCAGATTATGCATTGGCCAGGAAGAAAGTGGCTGCCTTAACCGAAACAGGATTGCAAAACCTGCCAATGGCTAACTGGTACACCCAGAAACTATTGAAGATTCTCCAGTACCAAAGTATTGACCTTGCCTATGTATTGGTATGGGCCAATACAACCAATGCTTTCTGGACACCATATCCCGGCCATACAGCGGCGGCAGATTTTCAACAGTTCAAATCCAATCCTTACGTCTTATTCAATGATAAACTTCCCAACGTTTATAAGATTCAATAGGACACAAACTAAAGATGAACCAACCGGATTAATGAAATGAAACTACAACTGATAGATATAGCAATTATTGTTTCGTACCTGGTGTTGATGGTAATGATCGGCTGGTTCCTTCGAAAGAAAGCCAGGCAGAACCAGGAAAGTTATTTATTAGGGGGAAAGAAACTGCCCTGGTATCTCCTGGGACTAAGCGATGCCTCAGATATGTTCGATATCAGCGGAACGATGTGGATGGTCTCACTCTGTTTTGTATATGGAATGAAAAGCATCTGGATACCCTGGCTATGGCCGGTATTTAACCAGGTATTCAATATGATGTTCCTGGCCAAATGGCTTCGGCGTTCCAATGCCAATACAGGTGCAGAATGGCTGGCCACCCGGTTTGGAATTAAAGGTAAAGGTGTACAGGGATCCTATAAGATCGTTGTGGCTTTCGCACTGATCGGGTGCCTGGGTTTCCTGGCTTATGGTTTTGTAGGCCTGGGTAAGTTCATCGAGATCTTTGTTCCCTGGAACCTGGTGCAACCGTATGTGCCATTTCATATAGCGCCTGAATATGTGGCCCATTTCTACGGGATCATCTTTACGCTTTTTGCCATGTTCTATTCCATCCTGGGAGGGATGCACAGTATTGTGTTGGGTGATTTGATCAAATACCTGATCATGACTGTAGGTTGTATTGCTATAGCTATTATCGCAGTCATTCATTTGCAGGGAAAGGCCCTGAATGTACCTCATGGTTGGGGCGACCCATTCTTTGGCTGGAACCTTAAAATGGATTGGCGCGGAATAATTAATGACGCCAATAAAAAGATTGCAGATGATGGCTATGGGGTATTTGGATTGTTCTTTATGATGATGCTCTTTAAAGGCGTATTTGCTTCATTGGCAGGGCCGGCACCTAATTACGATATGCAAAAGATCCTGTCAACAAAATCCCCAAAGGAAGCTTCCAAAATGACAGGCTTTGTATCCATTGTTCTGTTACCAGTCAGGTATTCCATGGTCATTGGTTTAACGGTGCTTGGCTTATTGTATTACCAGCAATTGAATGTATCAAATGGAACAGGCGGAGTGGATTTTGAAAGAGTGCTGCCTGCCACGATCAATAATTTTTTACCGGTAGGCATCCTGGGGCTTGTGCTCACAGGACTACTGGGTGCATTTATGGGTACTTTTTCAGGCACCCTGAACGCAGCCCAGGCCTATATTGTCAACGATATCTATTTGAAATATGTAAACCCTGGCGCTTCCAATAAGAAGATCATGACCATGAACTATATCACGGGCATCATCGTGGTAAGCATCGGTGTAACACTGGGATTCTTTGCAAAAGATGTAAACAGCATATTGCAATGGATCGTATCAGGATTATATGGTGGCTACATTGCTGCCAATGTATTAAAATGGTACTGGTGGCGCTTCAATGCCAATGGCTTCTTTTATGGCATGCTCAGTGGAATCGCAGGGGCACTCGTGTTCTCCCGGTTTTTCTCAGGGGTTGAATTTCTATATTACTTCCCTGTTTTATTCCTTTTGTCCATAGCGGGCTGCCTGGTGGGGACCTATACTGCACCTCCAACAGATGCTGAAGTTTTAAAGCGATTTTACAGTACCGTGAAACCATGGGGATTCTGGAAACCCATTCATAATCAGGTGGTGCAGGACGACCCTTCATTTGAACCCAATAAACGCTTTAAACTGGACATGTTCAATGTGGTTCTTGGTATAATTGCCCAATTATGCCTGACCATCCTTCCCATGTACCTGGTATTATGGATGAAACTTCCGCTTATGATAACCGTCCTGGTTCTTTTGGTGATCATTCTCATTTTAAAAAGAACCTGGTGGAATAAACTGGAAAATTAACTATGAATTCGAAACAGCCGCAGGCTGAAAAAAAATAAGCATATGAGTACACAATTTGAAAAGAGATGGAAGACCCTTGAAAAAGCTCATGAAGAGTTGCTACATAGGAAAAACACCAGGCAGGAAAATAGCAATGGTATTTATGACCGTTATAATTACCCGGTTTTAACCGCCCGGCATACACCATTGTTCTGGAGATACGATCTTAACCCGAAAACCAACCCGCATTTGATGGAGCGTTTTGGTATTAACGCCGTATTCAATTCAGGTGCTATCAAATTCCGGGGTAAATATATTGTAGTGGGGAGGGTAGAAGGTTGGGACAGGAAATCTTTTTTTGCAGTTGCAGAAAGTGAGAATGGAGTGGATAATTTTAAGTTCTGGGATCACCCGATTACAATGCCTGAAACATCCGAACCGGATGGGAATATCTATGACATGCGGCTGGTACAGCACCAGGATGGATGGATCTATGGTATATTTTGTACAGAACGTAAGGATCCTGCTGCACCTGAAGGAGATCAGTCATCTGCCATTGCTCAATGCGGCATTGCCCGCACCAGGGATCTTCAACAATGGGAGCGATTGCCGGACCTGAAAACACCTTCTCCGCAACAACGCAACGTAGTGCTGCATCCCGAGTTTGTGAATGGCCAGTATGCCTTTTACACACGTCCGCAGGATGGTTTCATCAATACGGGTAAAGGCGGAGGCATTGGCTATGGCGTTTGCGATGCCATTGAAAATGCTGTAATAGATAAGGAGATCGTAATCGATCCCAAAAAATACCATACGGTATACGAGGCAAAGAATGGATTGGGTCCTGCACCCATTAAAACCAATAAAGGTTGGCTGCACCTGGCCCATGGGGTGCGCAACACGGCTGCGGGATTGAGGTATGTATTGTATATGTTCATGACGGACCTCAATGACCTCACCCTGATCACCCATAAACCTGCGGGTTATTTTATGGCCCCTGAAGGTGATGAAAGAATTGGCGATGTGTCCAATGTGTTATTCAGTAATGGATGGATTGCAGACGAAGATGGAAAGGTGTTCATTTATTATGCTTCCTCTGATACAAGGCAGCATGTGGCAACCACAACTATTGAAAAATTGTTGGATTATGTCATGAATACTCCTGAAGATGGCTATTCTTCTGCATCCTCTGTACAGGTATTGAATACTATCATTGAGTCCAATTTATCATCGGGTGCTGTATTGAATGGTCATTCCTTTTCTCATATGAATTCTTAGCGGTAGTTTCAGGCATTGGTAAGGCGGTGCCATTTTATTTATGGAAACAATATTGATGGAATATCAGCGGGAAATGCGCCGCGAGCTGGATAACATTCTTACTTACTGGAAGGAATATACGCCTGACCTGGTTAATGGGGGATTTATAGGTAAGATAGATCATCATAATAAAGTATATCCTGACGCTCCAAAAGGTTCTGTACTCAACAGCCGCATTCTGTGGGCTTTTTCTTCCGCCTACCAGCTTACTCATAACAGGGAGCATCTTAAGATAGCTTCAAGAGCTTATCATTACATTAGCCGTTTTTTCCTTGACCCAACTTACGGTGGTGTTTACTGGACGGTGGACCATAAAGGAACACCGCTGGACACAAAAAAACAGGTATATTCACTGGCTTTTGCGGTTTATGGTATTTCAGAATTTTATAAGGCATCTCCTGGTGATGCAGTAAGGCAGGCAGCCATAGAACTGTATCGGGATATAGTAGCGCATAGCTATGATACAATTAACGGTGGTTATGTTGAAGCCCTCACCCGCGATTGGAAGGAACTGGGCGATCTCAGGCTTAGTGCCAAAGATGCTAATGAAAGGAAGTCCATGAATACCCACCTCCATGTATTGGAAGCCTTTGCCAATTTGTACAGCATTTGGCCGGATGAGAAACTAAAACAGCAGTTGGAAGAGCTCATAGCATTATTTCTTGACCATATCATTTCTCCGGATACACATCACCTTGTTCTTTTCTTTGATGATAAATGGAACGAGAGGTCTGAAGTGATCTCTTACGGGCATGATATTGAAGCTGCCTGGCTGGTGCAGGAGGCTGCTGAACTCGTTGGCAATAAAGCCTTGCTGGAGAAAGTAAAACACTACTCCATCCTGTTGACAGAAGCAGCCGCAAAAGGTTTGGATGCTGATGGAGGGCTCTGGTACGAATATGATCCTGCCGGGGATCACTGGATCCGGCAAAAACATTCCTGGCCACAGGCGGAAGCCATGGTAGGATTTCTCAATGCCTGGCAGATATCGGGTAATGAAAGTTATCTGAAACAGTCCTGGAAAAGCTGGCAATTCGTTAAGGAACACATGCTGGATAAAAAAGGCGGTGAATGGTATTGGGGAGTAGAAGCGGATAATGTTCCTATGAGCAGCGAGGATAAGGTTGGCATATGGAAATGTCCTTATCATAATAGCCGCGCCTGTATAGAAGTGATCAGGCGCATTACTTCTTCAAAATAAAAAAATGAAACGGGTCACCACGATCCTCATAGCTTTCAGTTTTTATTGCTTTAATGCAGGTGACTGTTTCTTCGGAAATATCCTGCGCAATTCCGAATCAATACTAAAAATTAAATAACATGTCTTATCCTTATTCACAGCAAATAAAAGCGGTTGGGATTATTGTATTGATGGCAATGAATATGCATGCCATTGGACAACTCCATCCATCCATCGAAGCAAAGGTTGACAGGTTGCTGAAGCAAATGACCCTTGAAGAGAAGGTAGGCCAGATGGCGCAGGTTTCTATAGAATCATTGGGCGGATCCAAAAATGGGGTGTTCAGCTTTTCAGATAAAATGACCGAAGCCGTAGTGAATTACAAGGTGGGGTCCGTATTGAATACGCCCGGCCTTCAATCCGTTCAGGATTGGAACAGGATGATAGCAGAGATACAGGCGCAGGCACAAAAAACCCGGCTGAAGATCCCTGTTCTATATGGACTTGATAATGTACATGGTGTGAACTATGTCAATGGCACCACTTTGTTTCCGCAGGAAATTGGGCAGGCAGCCACCTGGAATCGCCAGTTGATTTATGATGGTGCTGTCATTACTGCTTATGAGTCAAGAGCCGCAGGTGTACCCTGGACATTTTCTCCTGTTCTGGATTTAGGCACCAACCCCCAATGGCCGCGTATATGGGAAGGTTATGGTGAAGACCCTTACCTTATCTCTGAAATGGGTGTACAATTTGTCAAAGGCATACAGGATCCATTAGGAAGCAAGGAAAAATTAGCTGTGAGCCTCAAACACTATATGGCTTATTCTGATCCCAAATCAGGAAAGGACCGTACCGACGCCTGGATACCGGAGCATTACCTGCGGGAGTATCATTTACCTCCCTTTGCTGCAGCTGTGAAAGCCGGTGCAAGAAATGTCATGGTTAACTCTGCCCTGATCAACGGTATTCCCACGCATATCAACAAAGATATCCTAACAGATATTCTGAAAAATGAATTAGGCTTTACGGGCTTTATTGTTACCGACTGGCAGGACATTGAAAATATTTACCGCCGCGACAGGATCACAAAGAATATGAAGGAAGCTATTATGCTTTCTATCAATGCCGGTATTGACATGTCCATGATTCCTTATGATTACAAAGGTTTCACCCGCGACCTTATAGCCCTGGTAAAAGAAGGTAAGGTGAGCCAGGCAAGAATTGACGATGCCGTACGCCGTATTTTAAGAGTAAAATATGAACTGGACCTTTTTACTACACCGGTTACTTACGTAAAGGACTATCCTAAATTCGGAAGCCCGGAATTTCAAAAAGCCGCTTACAACACGGCTGCCGAATCCATCACACTCTTAAAAAACAGCAACAACATTTTGCCACTGCGCAAAGGATCCAAACTCCTGGTGGCAGGGCCTAACGCCAATTCCATGCGTACATTGAACGGCGGATGGAGCTATACCTGGCAGGGAGAAAGAACGGATGAATATGCAGGCAACTATAATACTATTTTGGAAGCAGTGCAAAAAGAATTCGGGGTAGGCAATGTGCAATACACTGAGGGAGTGGTATATAAAATGAAAGGGCAATACTATGAGGATTCTGTAACCAGTATAGATTCCGCCGTGCAGGCGGCAATGAATGCTGACTATATATTGTTATGCCTGGGTGAGAATAGCTATACCGAAACGCCAGGTAATTTGAATGAGCTGGGTCTTTCCAACAACCAGGTGCAACTGGCAGAGGCCCTTTATAAAACCGGAAAGCCTGTTGTGCTGATCTTAAATGAAGGCCGCCCGCGCATCATCAACAAAATTGAGGGAGGTGCCGCGGCAATACTGGACATCTACCTGCCTTCCAACTTTGGCGGCGATGCCCTTGCTGACATCCTTTCCGGTGATGTAAATCCAAGTGGCAAATTACCGGTTACCTATCCACGTTATTCCAACGACCTTGCCGGGTATATTCATAAACCTTCTGAGGGTGCTGACAATCCCCAGGGTGGTACCACCAATCCTCAATATCCTTTTGGCTTTGGATTATCATATACCAGCTTCACTTATAGTAACCTTTCATTAAATAAAACCAGTTACAAACCTGATGAAACGGCTACGGTTACGGTGACGGTCACCAATACCGGCAGCAGGGAAGGAAAGGAGACCATCCAGGTTTTCATATCCGATCTTATTGCATCCTTTACACCTGATGTGAAACGCTTGAGAGGGTTTGAAAAGATTGCCCTGGCACCGGGTGTATCCAAAACTGTTTCGATAAAGATCCCAATAAAAGATTTGGCATTTGTGAATCCTCAAAATAAAAAACTGGTGGAAGAAGGTGAGTTCAGGCTGCAGGTCGCCAACCTATCAACTAACTTCACTGTTTCCAATTCAAAGACATTTTAATAACTATTATTTGAACTTGATAAATGATGAATCATATGTTTAAGAGAATTTATTGGATCTTATTGTTGTTCATCGCAGGTGCCACGTATGCGCAAAAATTTGAGGAGCTGGCACTGACACCACCCATGGGTTGGAATAGCTGGAACAAATTTGCCTGCAATGTGGATGAGGCTATGATCAGGCAAATGGCAGATGCCATGGTATCCTCAGGTATGAAGGATGCCGGTTACACCTACATCAACATTGATGATTGCTGGCACGGCACCCGCGACAGCCTGGGCTTTATTCATCCCGATGCCAAACGTTTTCCCTCGGGCATTAAAGCCCTGGCGGACTATGTACATTCAAAAGGACTGAAGCTGGGTATTTATTCAGATGCAGGCTGGCAAACCTGTGGCGGCCGCCCGGGCAGCAGGGGCTATGAATACCAGGATGCACTGACCTATGCCGGTTGGGGTATTGATTATTTGAAATACGATTGGTGCAATACGGACGGATTGAAAGGAGAAGGTGCTTACAAAACTATTGCAGCCGCCATCAGGAAAGCTGGCAGGCCAATAGTGCTCAGCATCTGTGAATGGGGAACAGATAAGCCATGGGTTTGGGGTCCTGCAGTTGCACACCTCTGGAGAACAACAGGTGATATATCTAATTGCTTTGATTGTATGGAAGACCATGGATCATGGAAATCATTGGGAGCCATGCAGATCCTTGATATGCAGGATGGTCTCCGTGTTTACGCAGGCCCGGGGCATTGGAATGATCCTGATATGCTGGAAATCGGAAACGGGAAAATGACTCCTGGCGAAGACAGAGGGCATTTCTCCATGTGGGCTATGTTGTGTGCACCATTGATCGCGGGTAATGATCTCCGCAATATGGATAAAGAAACAGCCGGTGTATTAACCAATAAAGAGGTTATAGCTATCAACCAGGATGCTTTGGGCATCCAGGCATTGAAATACAATATGAAAGACAGTGTGCAAACCTGGATCAAACCCTTGGTGAATGGTGATTGGGTTATAGGTTTTTTGAACCGGAGTGTATCACCCAAAACCATTGACATAAAATGGAATGAACAACAGGTAACGGATACGCTATCAAAAAGAACATTTGATACCCGGAACGTCAATTATACATTGCGTGACCTATGGATGAAAAAAGATAAAGGCACAACTAAAGACCCTTTGAAGGCAGTTGTACCCGCACACGATATTTTGTTGCTGCGTCTCAGGAAATAGGCACAACTATATTATCAATAGCTAAACAACACCGGATGAAAAGAATATTTTTTGTTTTGTTGATGCTTGTACAAATGGAAGCGCAAGCTCATATTACGCTGCCGGCCGTTATCGGGAGTAATATGGTGCTGCAACAGCGGTCTTCCTCCAGGTTTTGGGGTTGGGGCAATCCGGCAGAAAAAGTATTTATTACTACTTCCTGGAATGCTCATAGGGATTCAACAATTACCGATGGAAATGGAAAATGGCAATTGAACCTGGAAACGCCACAGGCAGGAGGTCCTTTTACCATTACCATCAAAGCTGAAAATACCATAGTACTGGAAAATGTTTTAATAGGAGAAGTCTGGGTTTGCTCCGGCCAGTCCAATATGGAATTCAATTATAACTGGGGACTGGAACACCAAGACCAGGATACAGGCACTTCGGCCAACAGCAATATCCGCTTCTTTAATATTCCACGTACCACGGCATCATACCCGCAGGAAAATTGCCGGGCGCAATGGACAGTGTGCGACAGTAATTCCTGGAAGTCTTTCAGCGCCGTAGGTTATTATTTTGGCAGGCATTTGCAAACACAACTACATGTGCCCGTTGGATTGATCAGTGCCAGTTGGGGAGGCACACCCGCTGAGGCCTGGACGCCGGCACCCGTGGTGAATGCAGATAGTTTGCTCGCGAAGGCCGCATCCCTGCAAGGCCCTTCTTCCTGGTGGCCCACACTGCCTGGACTTGCCTATAATGCCATGATTGCCCCTATAACGCCCTTTACTATTGCCGGCGCCATTTGGTACCAGGGAGAAAGCAATACGTCCTCCTATGCCAGTTACAGTGCCTTATTGCAATCAATGATCATGTCCTGGCGCAAGCAGTGGAATAAAGATTTTCCATTTTACCTGGTGCAGATAGCACCCTATAAATACGAGAATAGGAATGTGGCTGCGTTGTTAAAAGAACAGCAGGCCAAAGCTACCAGCCTTGAAAATACCGGCATGGTGGTCATTGACGACCTGGTGAAGGATGTAAACGATATACATCCAAAGAATAAATTTGATGTTGGCAGGCGACTGGCAAACCTGGCACTGGAGGAGACCTATCATGAAGATGTGAAAGGCAAAACCCCGGTGTATAAATCTTTACAAATCTGGAAGGATAAAACATTCATACATTTTGCCAATATGTACAGCAGCCTGCAGGTGAAAGGAAATAAAGTAAATGAATTGTTCATTGCAGGGAGTGACGGGGTATTTTACCCTGCAGAATCCAAATTGCAGAAGGATATACTGGTAGTATGGAGTAAAAAAGTAAAGCAACCAGTGTCCGTTCGTTATGCTTTTTCCAATACAGCCATTGGAAATCTTTTTAGTAAGGAAGGCCTGCCGGTAGCCCCTTTTCGCACAGATAGTTTTCCTGTAGATACGGGAAAGGAAAAATAATTCTAGTGTATATACATAAACAGGCAGCCTCCAAAGGGAGGCTGCCTTGTATTGAGGAATTCATAGTTGTTATACAACGTCCATGGTGCGCATGGTGGCATTGGCCACTTCACCTGTAATCTTTGAAGTTTTCTTCCCAGCAGAATATCCCTTGATGGCATAGTACAGGATGTAGATATAACAGGGAACCATCAGCGCAAAAAATACTGCCTGAAAATTATAGGTTTCCTTAAGGCTGGCAAAAACCTTGGGGATGATGGCCCCACCAGCGATGCCCATGATCAACAGGGCAGAGCCTTTTTCTGTAAACCTTCCCAGGCCACTGATGGCCAGTGGAAAGATAGCAGGCCACATCAGTGCATTGGCCAGTCCCAAAGCTGCCACAAAAGCCACAGATACATATCCTTTGGTTAGAAAAGCTGCGGTAGTGAACAGGATTCCCAGGATCGCAGAAATACGCAATGCCTTTTGCTGCGAGATATATTTGGGTATGGTAGCCAGCCCGATGATATAGCCTACCAGCATAGCACCAAGTGTAAAGGAAGTAAAATATTTTGTTTCATCAGTGGGTATATGAAATCCTTTGCCATAGGTTCCAATTGCATCGCCTGCCATTACCTCCACACCTACATATACAAATATGCACAGGGCACCCAGCCATAAATGGGGAAACTGGAAGATGCTTGTTTTTTCTTTTGCCCCCTGGGCAGGTGCAGGTTGCACATTCTGTTCAGATGCCCTGATCTCAGGAAGGGAGGAACGAAGGATCCATACTGCCAGTAGCACCAGGATCACAGCCATGATCACATAGGGTACATATACCTTGGAAGCAAATTCATTCAGTATGGATTCTTTGGTAGCTACGTCAGCTGCGGATTTCACTTTATCTTCCAACTGGTTGATCCCTTTCAATACTACCAGGCTTAAAATGATTGGAGAGATTATCCCGGCTACCTTGTTGCAGATGCCCATGATGCTGATGCGTTGCGCCGCGCTTTCTATGGGCCCAAGTATGCTGACATAGGGGTTCGATGCAGTTTGTAATAAAGAAAGACCGCTTCCTATAATAAATAAACCAGTCAATGAAGCTGGATAATTGCGGTGCGTGGCAAATTGTCCGAACAGGAAGGTACCAACAGCCATAGCCAGTAATCCTATGGCCATTCCTTTTTTCATGCCTGTTCTTTCTAATATCCAAGAAGAGGGAAGCGCCAGGAAAAAATAAGCCATGTAAAAAGCTGTCGTTACCAGGAAAGCCTTTGAGTCGGTATCCAGCCCAAATGCCAGTTTTACATAGGTGATCAGTGGGCCATTAAGCCAGGTTACAAAGCCAAAAACAAAGAAAAGGATGCCTATAATAACAATTGCGGAACGGTTAGATGGCTTGATTTGATTCATAATAGCTTGTTACTGGTCTTAAATATAGTAAATGAGTAGTCCCTGACGGAGCACAAACGGTTGCGCAAACCAAATTTGCTCAATCGTTTGCATCAAAAACAAGTTGTCAATTTGATTAAGTTTGATCAGAAACTTCCCTATGGAATGGATCATTCTTATCAAACAGAGTTTTAATTTTCGAAATAAGCATTCGTTTAACGGGCTGTTGTTTTAACTACGGCCCTTTTTTTACTTTTCAGCTATGAACACAGTAACCCAATTGTCCGCTGTCATTGATACCATGCAGCCTTTGCCGGTTCCCTTCCGGGAAAATGCAAATGGGTTCACTATGGAATCAGTATCAAAACTAATGGACGGTTTGGAATCTTCCTCTTTGCATTATGCACCCTGGAACCAAGCCTATCCATACCAGCCAGGTGTTCGTTTTTCCATTGCCCATGATAACAATGCCATTTATCTAAAATACTATGTGGAAGAAAGATCGGTGAGAGCGGCAACCACAGAGATCAACGGACCGGTTTGGGAAGACTCCTGCGTAGAGTTCTTTATTTCTTTTGACGGCAAGCACTATTATAATTTTGAATTTAATTGCACCGGCACCGCATTGGTAGGATATGGTACCACCAAGGCAGAGCGGCGTTTATTGCCAACTGAACTTATTCAAACCATTGGCACCTACTGCCTGATACAAAATAAAACCTGCGATGAAAACAAATATTGGGAGCTGACAGTTTCCATTCCGTTGCAGGTGTTTTTACATTCTTCGATAGATAGTTTACAAGGCAGGCAATGCCTGGCTAATTTTTATAAATGTGGCGATATGTTGCCGGAACCTCATTTTATATCCTGGAAAAATATTGACTCTCCTGAGCCCAATTTTCACCTGCTGCATTGCTTTGGTACACTGAATTTTTAAATAGTAAAACGCAAAGCATCAGAAGCCTGTTTTCTTTTATGTAAATTGTGTTCACTGATATGGATAAAAAGCTTCCCACCATAAAAGAGATTGCCAGTCGACTGAACGTTTCCGTCTCAACTGTTTCCCGGGCTTTAAGCGATCACCCCCGTATTGGTTTGCGCACCAAGACAAGGGTACAGGAGTTGGCAAAAGAGCTGAATTATGAGCCCAATGCCCAGGCTATATTCTTCAAGCAGAAGAAGACCTTCGTCATTGGTGTGATCCTTCCTTCCATCAGGGAGGAATTCTTCTCGGAAGCCATCAGCGGCATAGAATCAGCCGCCACCGAACACAATTACACCATCCTCTTTGGACAGAGCTACGATGATCCAGAGAAAGAAAAGAACGTGGTGGAAGCTATGAAAAAACAAAGGGTAGATGGGCTGATCATTTCATTATCCAAACAAACCAATAAGTACGATCATCTATTAGCCCTTGAAAAATACAATATACCTATCGTGTATTTTGACAGGGTGCCTCCCTTTGATAATGTAAATAAAGTGTATTGCAACCTGTATAAGGGCACCGTAGATATGGTAGGATGGCTGATCAGCAGGGGCTACAAGCGTATAGCTCTCATTAATGGGCCTGATAAACTGGGCGCCAGCAAGGAACGACTGAATGGGTATATAGAAGGTCTATCTAAAAAGAAGCTCAAGGTCGATATGCAGATGGTAGAAAAAACAAATCTTTCCAGGGAGGGTACCTATGCAGCCATGAAAAACCTGCTTGCCATGAAACATCCTCCTGTAGCCATCATCACATTTAATGATTACGTGCACATGGATGCAGTGCAATATGCGCAGCAACAGGGCATTCAGGTTAATAAGGACATCATATTTGTCAGTTATGCCAACCTGCCTATAACCAATTACACAGCCTTTCCGCCACTGGTCTCTGTTGAACAATATCCATATGGGCAGGGAGAAAGAGCCATGGAGATCATGATCAAATTACTGCACGATAAAACGGAGAACAATCTTACGGATATAAATTATGTGGAAGAGATGCCCGCAACATTGGTCATGCATGGCAATGCCAGGGTTTGAGCAAGTTGCGCACTCGTTTGCATATTTCTACTTCGTTTCAATTCAATAACTTTCCTATCTGTCAATAATAGGGTCTGTGAACTTCGGAGCGACCCAAAGAAACTAACAAAGTATACATGCCTGAATTTGTTTTGCCTGCCTACGGACTGAAAGAAGAAAACGCTTTACTGGTGCCTTTTGGAACAGGATTGATCAACAGCACATGGAAGGTGACCACCCCTGACAATGCCTACATCCTGCAAAGAGTGAATGATGCCGTCTTCCTGGAACCTGAAGCGATTGCACATAATATCAGGGTGGTTGCAGCCTACCTGAAGATGCACTATCCTTCTTATCCATTTATTGCTCCACTCATTTCCACAGAAGGAAGTGAAATGGTTTATGTAAAGGATAAAGGCTTTTTCAGGATGTTTCCTTTTGTACCCGGCTCGCATTCCAAGGATGTGGTGCAAACCCCCGGGCAGGCCTATGAAGCTGCCCTTCAGTTTGGCCGGTTCACCCACCTGCTTTCTGGTATGGATGTTTCCCAGCTAAAACTTACCATACCCTCCTTCCATGACCTGGAACTGCGTTACAACCAATTCGTGCAGGCACTGGAAAAAGGAGATACCCAAAGATTGAAGGATGCCGCAGCCCTGGTAGAAAAATTACAGTCTTATTCTTTTATTGTGGAAGAATACAAAGGCATCCGCCACAACCCTGAATTTAAATTACGGGTGACCCACCACGATACCAAGATCAGTAATGTTTTGTTTGACAAGGATGACAAGGGCATCTGTGTCATTGACCTTGATACGGTAATGCCGGGATATTTTATCAGTGATGTGGGAGATATGATGCGCACTTATTTATCGCCTGTGAATGAAGAAGAAAATGATCTTGATAAAATTGAAGTGCGTGATGATTTTTATAAAGCCATCGTACAGGGTTATTACCATGATATGAAAGATGACCTGACCGCAACTGAAAAAGAATATTTCTTTTATGCAGGCGAATTCATGATCTATATGCAGGCACTTCGCTTCTTGACCGATCACCTGAACAATGATATGTATTACGGGGCCAGGTACCCGGGACATAACTACAACAGGGCACTGAACCAGGCAACGCTGCTCGATGCACTGGTCAGAAAACAACCTCAATTAGAGAACCTGTCCATGTAAGTTGGGTAGTCAATACAAATAATTGCTACATAAATACCCGGTTGAAAACCGGGTATTTATAAAACTTAATGTTATAGTTACAGTAATTAGTTATAGTTACCGTACTCAAATCACACCACGAAATTCCTGAACTTCCTGTTATTAAAAAGAAAAGGGATCATAAATGCTGCACAGATGCCCATAATGAGAACCACGCCTAGCAGCAATGTGTGAAATTCAGCATTTAATATTTTGTCAGTACTTCGTTGGGCTACTTCCCCTTTCCATGCACAGAACAATGTCAGTAAAGCAAAAACCACAGAAAAAACCAGGTCCCCTTTCGCAAACATTTTTTTAAAGGCATAATATAAGATCCCGATCACCAAAAAAATAAGGTTGACGGCAAAGATCAGGGTTGATACATTGATCAATGGGTTGAGGTTAAAATGAGTTGATTCCCTGAACAAGACATCATAAAACAGGCAGGCAAGAGTGGCAATGATCCCTGCAAAAACTGAAGTGAGCAAGGTTCTCGAAAAAATAGATTGAGGAAAATAATCGTAGTTCATATAATTGATTTATCGTTTTACAATATATACAGGTCAGTTTCCGACACAGATCCTCAGGAGGTGAAATAGAATGGTGAGCAAACTTAAGTCTTATTCTACAAAAAGCTTGCCTGCGCAATATTAAATTAGGCTTTAATACCTAAAACTTGTTGTAAAACATGAATTGAGCAAGGTTATAGATGTGCTCTTTATGTGTAAATATTGTAGTTTTGCGCATGCAGGAGGTAGTATGCAATGTCAGTAGTTGCTTTTTATGTAGTTTTTGTATCCCCGCCTGGAAGGAAGCTATAGCGCTTCATAAAAAGACCTATCAATTTAAAAAGGGAGAGGAGATATTTCGGGAAGGAGATCCTGTAAAGGGGATCTTTTTTATTTATACCGGATCTGTAAAGGTGTATAAACAATGGGGAGAGCAAAAGCAACTAATTCTAAGATTTGCCAAAGAAGGGGATATTTTGGGGCATAGGGGACTTGGCGGAGTGGTGGAATATCCTATTGGCGCCACTGCACTGGAAGATACAAGTGCCTGTTTTATTACTAATGATTTCCTGGAAGCTACCCTGAAAACAAATCATGAACTGAGCTATAAGCTCATGCATTTTTATGCCACTGAACTACAAAAGGCGGAAAAGCGCATGCGCGACCTGGCACATATGGAGGTCAAAGGAAGGGTAGCAGAGGCATTAATGGAACTGGTCAATGTTTTTGGAATAGATAAGCACGAGCATATTGCCGCTACCATCACCAGGCAGGATATTGCCTCTTATGCAGGTACCACTTACGAAACCGTGTTTAAGTTCTTTCATGAACTGGCTGAAGAAAACATTATTACTACCAACGGAAAATCCATAAAGATCAATGACAGGTCACGGTTGCAACAATTTTGCAATAGCCGGTCCTTATGACAATTGTCAACAATAGTATTATAAACAGAACAGATGAAACAAAAACCTTTAGCCCACAATGGCATTCCCATTTCCATATCATTTGATGAATCATTCGAACAGGAAAATACTTCACGTATTCCGGCAGATAAGTCAAGACTGCTGTACATTTCTGCACTCGCCATTGCTATAGGTATTTGCATTAGTTTCATCGCTAAGTTCCTGGTGTACCTTATAAACCTGATCACCAACCTGTCTTTTCACCACCAGTTTTCCTTTGCGGCTTCCAGCCCTGCAACCAATACCTATGGTTTGTTTGTGATCCTTGTACCTGCAATCGGGGGTGTTATTGTTGGATTGATGGCCCTCTATGGCTCTAAGGCCATCAGGGGTCATGGCATACCGGAGGCTATGGAACAGATCCTTACCAATCAAAGCAAGATCAGGCCATCCATTACCTATCTCAAGCCCATTTCATCTGCTGTTTCAATTGGTACGGGCGGTCCCTTTGGTGCAGAGGGGCCGATCATTGCTACAGGTGGTGCCCTGGGCTCCACGCTTGGACAACTTTTAAAGATCACGCATTACGAACGAAAGGTTTTGTTGGCTGCAGGTGCCACGGCAGGTATGTCAGCTATTTTTGGCAGCCCCATTGCTGCCATCTTCCTTGCCATTGAATTACTGTTGTTCGAATTTTCACCTCGTTCCATACTGCCAGTAGCATTGGCCTGCATCACGGGTTCAGCTGGACATCACCTGTTATTTGAAGCAGGCCCTGTATTTCCCATGCCCCACCTTGACATGCCGGGGAATATGGCGCTGGCAGCATATAGTGTGATCGGTATCGTAATAGGGCTGGTAGCTGCAGCGGTAACTAAGATCGTTTATTTTATTGAAGATGCTTTTGAGAAGTTGCCTGTGCACTGGATGTGGTGGCCCGCTATTGGAGGTGTTGTTGTGGGACTGGTAGGATACTTTGCGCCCCGCACCTTAGGAGTGGGTTATGACAATATCACTGATATTTTGTCTGGCAGGATGGCATTTAAGATCGTGGCTTCCCTCTGCTTTATGAAATTCATTTCCTGGGCTGTTGCCCTGGGTAGTGGAACCTCGGGCGGTACGCTGGCGCCCTTGCTCACTATTGGTGGTGCAACAGGTGCATTATTGGGTACGTTGATCATCTACCTGTTTCCTGCTTCGGGTGTAACACTTCCTATGGCAGCATTGATAGGTATGTCGGCCATGTTCGCCGGGGCTTCTCGTGCCCTGCTCACCTCCATCATATTCGCTATTGAAACCACCGGTCAGTCCAATGCCTTGCTGCCGCTTCTGGCTGCCTGTATAGCTGCCTACTTTGTTTCATTCCTGCTCATGGAAAACACGATCATGACGGAGAAGATCGCAAGAAGAGGTGTGAAGACACCGCATTACTATGAGCCGGATATCCTGGACAAGATGATCGTGCAGCAAGTGACCAAAGAGAACGGCACGGTACTGAGCGCAGATGCTACCATTGATGAAGTGCGGCAATGGCTCCAGTTGCGTAAAGATCAGCAACGCAACTATTATATTGTTGTCAATAAAGATGGCGTTTTCAATGGCATCATCAGTTCTTCCAGCCTTTTCAGCATGCACCATCCTGAAAGCAATTCCATTGGATCACTTATCAAGCGCAAGCCAGTTGCCATCACCAATGCCGATACTTTAAAAGCCGCGGTAGAAATGATGGCAAAGGAGAATGTGGATGTATTGCCGGTGGTAGGCCAGGATGATAATAAAATAACAGGTGTATTGTCATACAAGGATATTTTATCGGCCTACCGGCACCGCATGAACGATCATGAAGAAGGTGTTTCCATATCCTTAAAAAGAAGAACACTCAAAGTATTGGTTCATGGAAAGAAAAGACTGGCGGAGATAAAGGTGAAGGGGAGGAGTTGAGTCGGGAGTCTGGAACCTGGAGACTTTGGAAAATATTTCCGGCTGCAATAGGCTTTTTAATGCTGTGCATTGCCGGAAAACCGGATAATGTTGATACCTCAAAAATCCTTTTAGGTTTCTAATACAGGATCGCAATAATGTGCACTTACGACTAACCACTTCGAAATTCCTGGTTCCCTTTTCAATATTTAATATTCATTCATCTCTGTGATCCTCTGTGTCCCGCTGTCATCGTAATTCTGTATTACTTCCTGATCCTCCCGCTATACACCAGCTTCCCGATCTTGCCATTGGTACCGGCCAGGTAAACGGTGGTGCCTAATTTGGCAATGCGCACCACGTGAAAGCTCTCCGATGAAACCGGTATCCAGGTATTACCCCCATCGAAAGTGTAATCAACTCCGGTAAGTCCGCAAGTCACCAGTTGTTTTTTAGCAAGGAACTCTACGCAACTGCGGTATCCTTTAGGTGGGGTCTTTGAAGCTTTCCATGTTTTTCCCCTGTCATTGCTGTAAAAGCAATTTTTAAGCGATGAAGAGTCAGTGGAAAAATCACCACCTACGATCACTAATTTATCGCCACCTTTTTTATGGTACCTGTCCCAGACGGCAATAGAGTTGGGGCCAGTAGTTTCATTTCCCTGTATCATGGGCAGTTGGATCTTTTGATCCCTGATGAATATATGAGAGGTCAATCCCCCGGTTACAAATACCGCTTCATCATTGCTTAAAGCACGGATATTGGTGCCGCTGGCGGCGAAGCAGGCTTCCCCGCTATCAGCTACAGGCTTGTATTGGTCGGGGATCTCTTTCCAGGTATTGCCGCCATCGAAGCTGCGGGCTATAAAAAATTTGCCATTCAGTGGATCCCCGATCACAATGCCTGCGTCACGGTTCCAGAATTCCATGGCATCGAGGAACATGCCTTTTGTCTTGTTCTCATATACTACTTTCCAGATATCGCCCCCATCCACCGTTCTTAAAATATAGGCTGGATCGCCCACACCCATGATGATGGCAGTGCTGCCATCAAATGCTTCTATATCGCGGAAGTCTGTTTTTTCAAAACCCTTTACTTTCAGCCAGCGCCAGTCCTTGCCGCCATTGGTGGATCGGCCCACAGTACCATTGCTGCCACTGACCCAAACTACATTATCATTGACAACACTTAATCCGCGTAAGGAAGTTTTGGTTCCCTGTGTAAGCACGGTTAATGTGGGTAGGCCTTTTTGTGCACGGCATATAAAAAATGCGGAAGCGAGAACTGTAAATAGTAATAGTTTTTTCATCGATACCAGTTAATGATTGGCCCGACAATATACTATAGACAAAATCATTTTAAAAATCAGTGCGGAGATGAGCATTAGTGATAGAGGCAAAAGGAGGAACGAACCTACGCAGTATTATCATTTTTAAACAGGACAAAAAACTAAGGTCAAAATAAAACCCTGTAAACAGGGCTTTATAATATGCTTAGTTGTTACTCTTTAGTTTTTTAGAAAAGACCTTTTCAAACTTTTCCAGTTTGGGTCGGATAACCACCGAGCAATAAGGATTGGTATTCTTATTCAGCTCGTAGTATTCCTGGTGATAATTCTCAGCTGGATAAAATTTGGAGAAGGCAGCGATCTCAGTTACAATAGGCTTATTGTAGGCGCCGCTTTTATCCAGCTCTTTTTTATAGAACTCAGCTTTCTCTTTTTGTTCCGCATTGTGGTAAAAAATAGCGCTTCGGTATTGCGTACCCACATCAGCGCCTTGGCGGTTCAGACTTGTTGGATCATGCACCTGGAAGAATACTTCCAGCAGTTCTTCGTAAGATATCTTGGCCGGCTCGTACACCACCTGCACACATTCCGCATGTCCTGTTTCTCCCGTGCATACTTCCTTGTAGGTGGGCTTTACCACGGTTCCTCCCGAATATCCCGAAGTAACACTCAACACGCCATTGAGTTGTTCAAATACAGCTTCCGTGCACCAGAAGCAACCAGTGCCAAAAGTGGCGGTATCTGTATCTGTTCTTTCTACTGAATTGATCAAGGAAGAGCTCATCGCGGTATAGCTTTTTTCGGAGTTACACGCAAATAACGTGCAGAAACTAAGAACTGAAAAAATGGTTTTAGATATCATACAATTACTTGGGAGAACAAATTTCCATCTGAAAGTATATAATGAAATCCCAACAAAAAAGTTTTAACACAAGCTTGGAAGCGCTTTAACCCAATTTTAGAACAAATAGAGCCTTTACCTTTGACAAAACCTGATTATTAGCGTATTTGCATGAAACTATATCCAGAATCGGCATCGGTACAGTTGGAGTTTGACAAGATAAGATCATTGCTGCATGAGAAATGCCGTTTTGAATATTCCAAATCCAAGGCAGATGACCTGCGCATACATACCCGGAAGGAATTCATTGATCGGGAGCTGAGGCAATCTCATGAGTTTCGCCAGTTGTTACAAAATGGCATTTATTTTCCGAACGATTATATATTAAATCTCTCTAGAGAGATACGCCTGTTACAGATAGAAGGTGCTGTACTTGCCGGTGAACAACTGGTGGCCCTGCGCAAACTGGCGCTGACCATGGAAAGTATTTTTCGCTGGTTCGATCCCGAAAGACGGGAAGCCTACCCCGGTCTTTTGGAAGTAATATCCGGCACCTATTACGAAAAGGCCATCCTGAAGATGATCGATGATGTGATAGATGAAACAGGTACGGTGAAGGATAATGCAAGTGATGAACTTTCCTCCATTCGTATGGGCCTATACCGCAAGCGCAATGAATTGCGCAAGGCCTTTGAAAAGATCATTGGTAAATTGAACAAACAGGGCTACCTGGCCGATATAGAAGAAAGCTTTATGAGTGGCCGCCGCGTGGTAGCTGTCTTTGCCGAACAAAAAAGAATGGTGAAAGGCATCCTTCATGGTGAAAGTGACAGCCGTCGTACGGCTTTTATAGAGCCTGAAGAAACCATTGACCTGAACAACCAGCTGCACGAGCTGGAAAATGCCGAACGAAAGGAAGTGTATCGCATATTGAAGCAGTTAACCAAACATTTATCTGCGTATGCGGCATTGCTTTCTGTTTACCATACTGTGGCAGGAGAATATGATTTTATCAGGGCCAAGGCCGCATTTGCCATTGACATCCGGGGCGAATATCCACTGGTGAGCGATAAGGCCCTCGTGCACCTGGTGAAGGCTTATCATCCCTTATTGTATTTGTATAACCTCAGGACCGGCAAGCCCACTATTCCCGTTGACCTGACGCTTGATGAAAAGAACAGGGTACTGGTCATCTCGGGACCTAATGCCGGCGGTAAAACGGTGACCATGAAAACTGTAGGCTTACTACAGATGATGGTGCAGAGCGGCCTGCTGGTGCCGGTGAACCCCTCCTCCCAGTTTGGCATCTTCAAGCAGCTGATGATACATATAGGCGACACGCAAAGTATCGAATTTGAACTGAGTACTTATAGCAGCCATTTGCTCAGTATGAAACATTTCATGGAGAATGCCAATGGCAGAACATTGTTCTTTATTGACGAACTGGGAAGTGGTAGTGATCCCAACCTGGGAGGTGCATTTGCGGAAGTGATCATGGAGGAGCTGGCACGCAAACATGCCATTGGTATTGTAACCACCCACTACCTGAACCTGAAAGTGATGGCTAACAAGACGCCAGGTATTTTGAATGGCGCCATGGCATTTGATGAAAAGAATTTATTGCCTTTATATAAACTAACCATTGGCAAACCGGGAAGCTCTTATACCTTTTCCATTGCGGAAAGGATAGGGCTTGACAGGAAATTGATACAGAAAGCCAGGGCTTTGGTGGATGAAGAACATTTTAGGCTGGACAAATTATTGAACAGGACCGAGCAGGATCTGCAGGTGGTGCAGCAAAAAGAAAGGGAGTTGCAGCGGTTGTTGAAAGAAAATGAAAGGGTGAAAAAAGAAATGCAAACGGTAATGGACCAGGAGCGTCACCGCCAGCAGGTGGAGGTATTGAAGCAGCAGAATAAGGTGACTGAGGATCGCATTGCCTACTTAAAGGATATGGAACGCAAACTGCGACAGATTGTGATTGAGTGGAAAAAGACCGAAGACAAGAATAAGGTGGTACGTGAGATGGCCTCGCTGTTGTTTAAAAAGAATGAGCAGAAAGTGGTGAGTAAAAAGCAGAAGCAGCTTGATTCAAAATACGAAGAGGTGAATGGTGATATCAAGGTGGGGGATAAGGTGAAGATGAAAAAGAATTTGCAGGTAGGCGAGGTGCTGGAACTACGTGGAAAAAAGGCTGTGGTCAAGATCGGCATGTTGCCGATGCAGATAGATCTGGGAAGTTTGGTTTTGATCAAAGAGAAAGACGTTGAAGAAAAAAAATAGCCAACTATTGAAAATGATTTTGTTGGTTTCCGCCTGCCATCTATATTTGCGCCGGAGAGATGGCAGAGCGGTCGAATGCGGCGGTCTTGAAAACCGTTGACTGTAACAGGTCCGGGGGTTCGAATCCCTCTCTCTCCGCTTTTAAATATTTAAAACCCGCTACCAATAAAGGTTTCAGCGGGTTTTTCTATTTTAAGGAGCAAAAAAGGGAGCAATTATCTATTTATGAATCTTTAGTCTGAAGCAGACATTTTAAAACAACTTCCTTAATTTGTTTGGCAGCTCGTATTACCGCCGTGTGCTTAGTTTAGAAAGCATTACTCTCCCAATTTATGTCCTTCTGCTTTTTTACATCCCAGTTTAAAAGCAACAATCCAAGCCTGTTAATTGATGCAGTCTCAGCTAAGATGGTAAACTCAGATTTATGTCCAGTCGCTATATCACCAAAGCTATAAACTATGACTTTAAGTAAAGTATGTGCTGATGCGTCCTAACTTAACGCTTGAATATTTAAGTAGTAAGCCCATTTGGGGTCATCTTCACCAATTACAAACGACTCAATGTCATTTATTGTTGGAGGGAATTGATTGGCTTAACCTTGCTCCAAACTCTATGAACTGATCTGGATTGTCATAAAAATCTATTCCAATAGTACACAGTCAATTAAGAAAGTACAATTTCTAGGAGAACTTCAACCTCTTCTTGCTCTAAAACTGAAAACTTTATAAATCCATTGCATTCCGTGTTCCGTCAGTTTAAATTTATTACTAAAGTTCAGTATTAATACAATCCTTCAGCACTTATACATCAGTCACCATAATTGCAAAACCGATGTTAGTAGCGCACGAATTATAGTGTTCGATTGAAGTCATCAAACGAAAATCTCACTTTATGTTCTTCTCCACTCTTCTTTTCATTTGAGGTTAAATTCAGATGTAGCTTTTGATATTCTCCAAATTCTTCAAAATGGGAGTTATCAATGAGCAGCGGAAAAATTGGAAGATCAACATTTTTTCCTTGGAGGTGTTTGTCACTGTCTGCAAAAGGCAATGTCATTTGAAAACAGTAATTAGAATGGTATAAAATAACTTGTCTTTGTGGACACAGTCTATCTATATTATCTTTCCTTTTATATAATTGCATAAATGGCTTAGGAAACTTTGGTGGTCCTGGAATGAAATATCCAAATATTTTTAACAAGTTGCTGTCTTTAAATTGGGCATCTTTTTCACTTTGCATAATGAATTTTCTAGCATATTCATAATCTGAAACATCAGACTCCGAAAGCATACAAAGTCCTATTTTAATTATAGTTTTAGGAATATGAATGGGAATATATCCAGGTCTCTCTGTACTAACAGTCAGATACTTATTTTCCGCATCGATTTCAACCACCTCTTTTCCTTCAATCGTAGATATTTGGATACCTGTATCGGTTAGAAATACTTCAAGTCCTGTTTTGGGGTCTTTGAACTTCGGTACTTTGTTACTTTGTCCCTTAATTTGGGCGAATGTTCTTGTGATGCCAAAAAAGCTTGCAAATGAATCCTCGTATTTGCTAAATAATGCATTACAAGAATCACATTCAAAATAGGACAAAAGGTTCCTGTTTCCCATAAACTGAGGCATTACATGCGCCTCCATATAAAAAGTTACTTCTGGACTGGCTTTCTTGCAAAACCTACAAACTCTCGGTTCTTTTTGTCCTAAAAAATACTTTTTATCAGAGTCACCAATAATAGTTTCAAAATCATAAGTGTCAAAAAAGTTCTTAGCACGTTCAAGGTTTAGCTTGTCGAGATTTAAATTAAGATCTATTGTTTTGGCTGTGTCCATATAGTGAGTGTCAGATATTTGCTGCTAACGTCTATCGGCTTTCTGCTGTGCTGCACTTCTGCGTTCGGACAGCCGATATTAAAGCCGAAAGATGATTTTTTGTACAAGATAAATTCTTTTGGTGAAAGATGTTTCGTCTGACGGAACAGGCTGCTGATAGTAGCATTAAAGGTGATATTTTTCCCGTCAGCCAGCATGGCAGAAAACCACTTTTGCCTGCAGTTAAGTTTTTTCAGGGTCTACTTCTGTAGTAGTATCCAAATTTTCTGCTGGTGGTGTATGAGCTTTTAACAGTTCTTCAAACATAAATTGTGTAACCTTATCTGAGCTATCGAGACTTTCCAACTCTTGGCTTAATTTATCTACGATTTGCTTGGATACTATTTCTGAGCGTTCTCTAATGTTCTTTTTGAATTCCTCAGTCTTTTCAGAATTTTCTCGAGCTTTAAACCTTTCTGCTCGGGCAGTTTCTGCATGAATATGTGCTAAAACGCCCAAAACTGTATTATTGAAAATCTGTCTGTTGGTTGCTGAACCATTATCAAAAAAGTGCTCTTTTAAATTGTCTATTCGACTACTTATAGCTGGGGTCGTGAAATCGATTGGTTTATAATCATGACCAAATTCATTTCTAATCCTACGAATAAGGTCGAAGTCTTTTGAAATTTGCTCACTAATCAAGCCAAGGGCATAAGCCATTTTTATTTTGGAAGAGAAGGTTCCGATTGGTCCGTTAAACTCAAACATTTCATCTATCTGAGATTTAGTACCTATTAGTTTCAATCTAATAAGGCTTTCAAGCTCATTCTCAAGGAAGGCTGCTGCCATCAATGCGCAACCTCTGTCGGTCTCTTTACTGAGAGTTCTACGAAACGTAAAAACAACCTCCATATTCCTCTTTAGAAAATCATCCATATCGTTGAAGGATTAATTGCAGGCAACACGCTAATTTACTCTACTGGTCTCAGGAATGCAACCTGGTTTAAAAATGAGCTTACTTCAACATTATCAAGAAGATGCAATTGCGTTTTTTATGTTTTCAGATTAGTATAAAGCTCATCTTTAGTGTCAATCCAGAAATATAAAAAACGCAATAGTTTTAATGCCATTTTTATAGCAAGTTCACAAGCTTTCAAGGGTTAATTTAATAATTTATGGGTTTGCAGGTATATCTTTTTAAAACAGCGTCCTTAATTTGTTTGGAAGTGAATTCGCCACAGCTTTTTGCCAACTCCAAATCTATAATTCTTTTGGAACCCAGGTTTGATAATACTTATTATTGAGTTGATCGATTCTTTTTGTATAACATCATAACTTCTTTGCATTCCTCTTAGGTGAAACGATCCATTATTCTTTTCATGAAGTCATCTTATATACATTCAATTTTAATAGCCATTTACTAAACTTAGGAAGCAAGGTAAAGTTGGAGTGGTTAACTAATCTTAATTATCATAAACCTCATCCATAATTAATTATATTACATTAGTATATTATTTTATTTCAATAATGTTATTTATTGTAAAATAATCAACCTATAAGTTGATTTTATGGAATTAGTACCTATCTTTGTAAATGCTAAAACCTTAGAAGGATTGTATGCTATCCGATATGATGGAGAAGTAGATGATGAATATGTTAGGTTATTTGATCTATGGACAGATATCCAATACGTTATGATGTATTTAAGGGAAAATGAAGATTATCTGAAGGCAGATTATTTTAAAAACATCTATCGTGATGATTTAATAAATGAAATATTGGACGAGGCAGAAGAGCTAGAAAAATTAATGAACGAATATTCAAACGATGGGTTTTTTGATTGTGGAAATAATCTTCAAATGCTTTTTAGGCCCCTTAACAAAAACATATCAATCATCCCTCCTCCACACCAAAAAACAAAAGCCAGCATTAGAGATAGGAAGAACTTCCCTAAGGATATTTTAAGAGTCTATGCGTTAAGATTAGGGAAAAATACTTTTGTAATAACTGGGGGTGCAATTAAATTAGTAGATAAAATGATAAAGCACCCTGATACTATAAGAGAACTTGAAAAACTAGATGAAGCAAAAAAATTTTTGAAAAATAAAAACCTCAATACATACGAAGATTTAAATTTTTATTATGATGAGTGATTTTAAAAAAAACATTCAGAAAATTACGAGTGATAAGCCCTCAGATTGGAAAGACAGATCTAATGAACGATTAAACAAACCTTGGCTCAAGCAATATTCTTCTCAAATTGCAAGGCGTATACTTTCTTTAATAGAAGGCGATGAAGAGCTTAGTCAAGTAAAGCTTGCAAAAGCTGTAGGGGTTTCTGCGCAGCAAATTAATAAGATTATTAAAGGTCGAGAAAACATGACGCTTGAAACGATTTTTAAACTGTCTAAGGCCTTGAATTTCGAGCTTATTTCATTCCCGCCTTATAAATATAGTCGGCCTGAAAAATACTCTACATCTTATAATCTTACTATAGACTCAAAAAGTCATTTAATAAGCAAAGAAGAAATGGATAATATCTACAATTATCTAGGAATGCAATCCTTTGCAAAACAGGGATATCAAAAGGCCTCGCGCATTTCATCAGACATTGCAGAATCAAAGATTAATTTAGCATGACCGAAACATTTCAAATAAAATTTACATCAATTGACTTGGTTTCAAAATCATTGGAGCTTCCTAACACAACACAAAATTCTGAAATCGATTTTAATTTTTTGGTAGATTTAAAAGTATCCCCTGAGCTAAAAATTGCTGTTGTAATAACCGACGTAACTCTGAGTAGAGATTCAGGTCGTTCTAGGTTAGCTTTCTTTAAATTAATTTGTGTGTTTGAATTTCCAGAATTCGATCTAGTTTTTCCAAAACTAGATGATGGTAAGTTTGAAATTCCCATAAACATTGAAATATTATTGAAGTCAACTGGGTTATCCACCGTTAGAGGTGTTATATATTCAGAATTGAGGGGAACATATTTGCAAAATGCTATACTACCTTTAATAGATATATCTTCTATTGTTCTTCAAGGTCGCGATAAAAAAGAAGCGGTTAATTCTTGATGTTTCTTAATCTCTTTAATTATTATTATTTCCCTTCGGAGAATATTTCGTTAGTTATCTATTCCTTTCCCCCAGTGTAGGTCCGTCAGGTTTATTTCTTTTTGGGTTAGGCGATGACTTGGGAAATGTTGAACTCCTTGTGTATTTCTTTGGCTTAGTTGGGTTTTCTATCTGATCGATGATTGATTGAAGGGTGCGATCACTTACTCTAGGCCCTTCAACTAACTTCCAATCAATTCGCCTTTTCTTCAATGCTTTTACCTCTCTTATAAATGGCCTATTATTCTCAATAAGCAAATACTTATCAGGATTAACCATAGGAGTAACTTTATAGCGTTCAATATTTTTATCCTTGTGGATCATCTCCCAATTAAGATGATACTTCTTATAGCCCTGGTCAATGATAATCTCAGGCATAACATATTTTTTATTGACTTGGGAATCTTACTTTTTATTGGAATGCACTTACCATTTGTTTTTGTACTTCATCCGAGCTTAAATTATAAAATATAGCTCCTGCGCCTCTACCACTTTTCGCTATATAAGGTTTGTTATTTGCTTTAATCCGTGAACTATGAACAATTTTAGATGATTGGATATCAATAAAAGTCAAGTCTACTACATCTCTTTCTCCCATATGATTTGGAATGCTTCTTTCTTTACTATATTCTTGAACTATAATGGTATTGAGGTCTTTGAGGTTATATGCAATATATTTATCTGGTAGTTGGCAAATGGGTGCTAGATCGATTACATACTTACCATCTCTTTTTACAAACACTATACCCTTTTGCTTTACTGGTTGAGTAATATTCCAGCTTTCAGAAACATGCTTAGGAATTTCTGCTATACTATCAAGGTTGTAATCAAAATAACTTTTATAGGTTTTTATTTTTGACTGTTCTTCGTTTCTCCACCGCAGTTCTTTTTCATTGCTAATTTTCGAATCTTTAAAAATTCTTATTGTAAGAAACGCCCCCCAAAAAAGCATTAAAAGAATGCCGCCTAAACAGCCAATAGGTAATTGTAAATAGTTTGTCTTATTTCCTATTTTTTTTCTCATCAGCTTTATTATTTACATCCAATGTCATACAGCTAAGATCTAAATAATATTTTAAGATATATTATATAATCCAGTATTACATTAGTGTATCATTAAAGCTTAAATATGAGAATTGATAAAACAGATGAATTAAATGAATTACAGAAAAAGAAAGTTAAACTAGAAATTAATGAAATTAAAAAAAGTTGGCTTCTAAAACCTTCAGGATTGTTTCCTTTTTTAACCTTAATTGGCGTAATCATTTCTGGTGTATTTGCCATTAAGTCTGGTGTTTTTGATGCGAAATATCAAAATTTACAAGTAGAGAAAAATATATTAACCTTTCAAATATTAGAATTTACCGCACAAAGGGATTCGTTGCATTTAATTAATGATTCGCTCCAAGGACAATCAAGTTCTTTAAAAGATAGCATAAGAGTATATAATCGTAAATTATTGGATAAAGAAAATGCAATGGCAGTTTTAGATAATAAACAAAAAAGTGAATCTGAAAAAATTCAATCGTTGTTGCAAATAATTAACTCTATACAGTCTAAAAATTCAAAAGTACTTCAAGACACAATTATTAAATTGAGGGCTCAAGTAAGTGATGAGAGAGATAGATATTACAGTTTTCAAATGGCTGGAAATTACCAACAAATAAGTGAATTGAAGCAAAAATTAAAATCTTGTGAATCAGAAATTAATTTCATTAAGGGGAAAGAAAGCAAGAATTAATGATAATTATCTAATAATGTTTGATTTTTTTAAAGAACTTAGTTGTTCTTTCACGCTTTTTACAAATGATTGCAGATAGAACTCAGCAAAGTTTTCTTTGGTACAAGGCGGTGTGATGTTACCATTTTCTTCAACCTGATAATAAAAAGTTTGTTGATGACCTTTTAATACTTCCTCTAAATCAATATATGTACATATCCGAAGTTTCCCTAAGTGATTTGCTATTATAGGGACTTCACCTATTATTTGAAAACCTCTACCTAAGTAACGCCCCTTGATAATTAAATCATCAGAATTTTCCAAATCAAAAAGAGCATTTAGGTTTTTTTCCAAAATAAATTTCTTTATTGAATTCAATAAAGTTCTTGTAGTTTCTTTTAAATTATCATAAGTATCTGATTCATTTATAATTTCAGTAAGGTTCATAATATTTTAAACTTTATCAAGGTATTATATGTCGTTAAAATCAATAGTACAATGAGTATTACATAAATGATTCTGATAGTAATCCTACTTTTAGGATACCTATTATAATGTGATTTATCATATTCTTTAAAGAAGTTCTCAAGCAAACCCATGAAAATCAATTTAACCTCGCATTAAAATATTCAGCCAACCTTCTAGTAGTTTTAAACGGTCTTAGCTTTTGAATACTATTAAGCTCTTTATTATAATATACTTCTACAAAGAAACTTTTCAGCTTATAAAGTAGCACTCTGTATTCACCGTCCTCCCTGAATGCTAAGAAATTGCCATCCCATACAGCATTAGCTTTTGTTGCTTCATCCAGAGCTATAAACTCATAAAGTGTCTTAATAAAAATTCAATTTAATTGATAATTACATATCAAGAAAGTCTTCCTTTTTCACAATGTTTTTATCCGTGTTCATAATTATATAGCCTGTATCTTTTTTTACTGATTGATCCTTTCTTCTTAACTGGTACAACACTACCGCTTGATAACCTGAAACTTTACTAGAATCTGGTTTTTCACTTAGCTTAATTAAAGAATCATGAGCTTTCAAAATATCATCTCCCTTTACCGATAATTCCTTAGCATTCGCCATATACTTTTCATAATCTTCTTTTGCGTTTTCATAAGAACTTTCTGATACACCCCTCGAAACTCTCATCATATGAACTTCCAATTGAGCCATATTATTAGCTTCTTTTAATTCTTCAATAGTTGTAGATAAATCTTTTTGTAAGTTTTTTGCTTTTTCCAACCATAGCATTTTTTGATTTATCGTATCAACCCGAATTAATCTAAAAGAATCCAAAGTGTATGTTGAATCAATATCTTTTAATGAAGTTTCAAGATATTTTTTAAGGTCTTGCATTTTATTATCTGATAGTAACCTTGGAGCGGAATTTTGACAGGAAAATGATACTAATATGATTAAAAAGTAATAAAGTTTCATAGTAGATAGTTTGGTACTACAAGATATATAAAAATGTAACTAATTATATAATTTTATTATATTGTGTCTTACTAAAGCTTGCATAATGAGAATTTTATTATTCCTTTTCTTTCTTTGCCTGGTAGGATGCAAAAACCAATCTAGTGTTTCTGAAGTTAATGCTGATACTACCACATTTACAACGGACATTGATACAAGTACAGCAATTCCCGCCTTTACACAATTCCCAGAAAAGAAAGCAGATTCAAGTAAGCTTAAAGCATTAAAAAATAGGATATACATCAAAAAAGGGGAATTTGATGAACCCACATTTATTTATTCTAAGAATAGGCCTAAATATCACAGTTCAAATGCACTTTATATTTATTACAACAAAGATTTATTATCAGGTGTTAGACTAGTCGCCCAATATTATGCTGATGATTGGTTATTTATAGAAAAAATAAAGTTTTCAATTGACGGTAAAACTTTTACTTATATCCCTACCGATGTTAAAAGAGATAATGATGGGGGTTATATATGGGAATGGATGGATGAGTATATGGGAAGTGAAAACAAAGAATTGATTGAGGCTTTAGCAAATGCAAAATCAGTTAAAATTAGATATGATGGTAGGCAGTATTATGATGATAGAACTGTTTCAGCATCTAATCTTCAATCTATTAAAGATGTATATCAATACTTCAAGGCAAGTGGGGGATCTTTAGATTAATTTTTATTAAAATTATGAATACAGAAACAACAGAAAAAGTAGAAGAGACACAGCTATTTAATGTAAGTAAATTTATAGGATATATACTTTTAGTGCCTCCATCCCTAAGCGTTATATTATTTTTAGCGCAGCTATTCTCTGATGATAAGAAATTAAATAAGTTTCTATTTTCAATTTGGACTGGCGACTATACAGGAAACCCTGGAGGAGGTGGATTCACTTCGGCGTTGCCATTTTATTTTGGCTTAATGGCAATAGCTGGTGCATATCTCATAAAAGACAATAAAAGATGAAATCTATTATTCCTATAATAATTTTATTAAGCACATAAATTAAAACTCCTGGTGTAAAAACACCAGGAGTTTTAACAACTATCTATTCAGAAGAATAGCTGTCTTAGGGTTAATTATCCTAAAATCTTTATCTGCCAAATATAATGATGTATCTAAAAGATTTTCATCTTTGAAGGAGGCCTTTACATAAGCCTTAATCAAATAATAATTCTTTAGGGAAGTATCTACTTTTATCTTTTCTAGAGAATCCAAAGCTTTTCCATAATATTTTGCAGTATCTAAAATGGCTTTTCCTTCTTTTAAGGTTCTCTGAACATCTTCTTTCTTGATATCAGTAACTATATCATTACCGAACATAGATTTGTATAATTTAAACTGGCTTGTCTGCAATTCAATCAATGAAGTATTGTTTTTTGACATTGACAAGTAAGATTCGTACATATTTAAGGCAGCCTCTTTTTGCCAGTTTATAACTTCTAAATAAGAAACTGGTTCAACTTTTACAATCTTTAATTCGTGAAATATTACAGTGTCATTTTTCTTGAAAGCTTCATCAGAATAATATTTTTTTATTGATTTGAGTGCTTTACTTTGATCGCTTTCCATTGAACATGAACAGAATAAAATAAGGAGTAAAATCCATTTCATACTGTTAGAGATTTAATAAGGGGCGAGAATTCCTATAAAATAGCATATGGTGATATAAGTATCTTAACAAAGGCTATTTCTTGATTTCGTCAATTTTAGCTTTAGCTTCATTAAAGGCAGCTTCAATACCATCACTTTTGTCTATAAATAATGAAGTTCCCGAACCGTATCTCTCTAGCTTTATATACCACTTTGATTTTCCTTTTTCAATATAATACCCAACCTCAAACCCATCTTCAGATATAAATTTATTCTCTAAGTAATCTGGATTGGATGTTATATCTTTCCCTTCATCCTCCTGAAGTGATTTTATTGCTTTTATGACTTCAATTAAATCTGAATATTCTATCGATGCTGTTGAATTAGAATATTGCCCTTTTTTTACAATTTGATAGAAATATTGTGATCCACTTCCATTAGTAATTTTTCGTATTCTTGTTTCTGCATTTTCAAATGAAGCTTTTAACTTTGGTAAGTTGAAATCTACAAATTTCATTATTGAACCTGTCTTAGAGGTGAATAAATCCATTTTAGTTTTTATTTCGTCTGTTTCTTTTTTTACTTCCTGAGACCTTGCAATTTGGAGACTAAAAGTGCATAGGATGATAAATAGTAATTGAGATACTTTCATATTATGAGTTTTGGTTGTAAGATGTAATATAAAAAATATATATTATATAAACTCTGTTTAACCATAACTTTTGTGGCTCCAGCCTTTAATTCTCCCACTTTTTAAGGCTTTTAATCTTTTTAGCGTTTATCCTTTGTGAACAGTAAATACTTAATTAGGTTGATAATAAGAAGGAAGGTGATTAACGTCTAATGGTTAAATAGAGCCATTTATTTAAATTTATATTATGAAAAAAAGAAAACAAAAGGTCCAAACGGGCAAACCCCTATCCCTTAGCGACATTGTAGATTTTGGTTTGGGTAACAGGTTGCCAGTAACGGAAAAGGAAAAGGCTTTAGAAGAAGAACTGAAGCAAATGATCAAAGAAGGGAAGAGAATAGAAATTCCCAATGAACTTCCTTCTTAATATACTACCTGGAACATTCCGATGATTTCCTGAAAAATTGGATTACAGCCCTAAGCTTTCTATCCGATTACGGGACCCATTAACCAGGAAGAAAACTTAATAATTTTTGCATATTTAATCTATGTTCTTTTTCTCTTTTCAATATAGTTGCAAAATCTGGAACTGGGAAGAAGGTCATAGCTAAGGAATCTGCTTTATCTGGGCTTCTTTTTATACGCTTTTTTAAATCTTCTTTCTTTTCAATCTTAATCTTACCATCACTCATAAATTCCCATTTTGTTTCTGTTAATTCTTGCGCTAATTCTTCATCATAAGGCAGCATTGCAGTTGAATTATTAGCGGGGTTAAGCCAATCCCTCACACACCAATACATATAAGCGCGCATGTTTAAAAAGTGATGTTGGCCTGTCAAATCATGCAAAGTTTTATTTTCCCATTCAGGCTTTGTAGATCCCTTAACTGAAAAGATTTGATCTAATCTAAATCCTGGAGCCCCCTTAAGGTATCTGATATTTAATGGATTATTTTCCCTATTTGCTGGCGTTCCAGTAACTAATTCTTGTAATCTATCATAAACACCAGCACCTTCTCCAATCGTATCTACAAAGGTTTGTGAATAGGAATTACCTTTTAAGATAGAAGAAATTTTGCCCGCAATTGCCATATGTTTCATTTCTCCATTACTATTTTGAACCTCAAACTTTTCAACATAATTGCCATGTCTATAGCAAAAGCAAGTTGAATCTGTACCCATTCCAGCAACGTCTACAGCAAGTCTTAAGCATGCTTCTAACGGGGTTTTATTAGCCATATAATCATTGTGTCGCTTATTGGCTAATTCAATCCACTCCATAGGAATTAATACATCTGTGGAAACCTTTGGAGCTAATCCCAATACCTTAACCCTGAATAGATCATTAGGTCTGTAACAGTTTCTTTCTTCATTGATATCAAATTCAAAATCTCCCTCCGCTGAATTGAATTCCTTAGGATCAATCTTTACGCACCAGGTCTTAACCTTATCTAATACCCAATCATAATCAACCTGACCTGGTATTACAACTTTCTTTTTTAGAACATTGGGAGCATTGAGGCTGTTTAATCTGAATTTTTTAAACCTGGGAGACCTTTGAGAATTCGCTGCATACCCTGTACCTGTATTATTATTGAAAACAATCAATAGCCTACTATTACCTTGTAAGTTTCCCTCAATAGCACTAAATACAGATTCGCTGATACCTGAGCCTTCTGTAACTATAAACATTGTATTTACAGCGTGAAAACCTGACCATGCCTCATGATTATGTTCATCAGATACAAATCCTGTTAAGAATAGATCCTTATAGTCTGTCCTTATATCATAAGTTTGAAGCCTTGCATTGTTAGGGCATATGCCATTCCTTTTTAGCTTATGGTATAGTTTTGATACTTCAGGCATCATAATGTTCTTCACTTGAGCATCTGTTGGAGCAGTAAGTGCAACCTTTGTGCTTTCTAATTGCCCTTTCTCATCTTCCCCAGGCATCAAGTATAAAAAGCACATAGCTGCTACAGCGGCCACGAGATCTTTGCCCCTGGCTGTTCCAGAGGTAACTGATACCATTTTATTATTTTGGACAGCTCTTAATATATCCTGTTGCTCTTCATCCAGGGTTAATTCCATAGCCTCTTCAGCAAAAAGACACCAATCATTAACCCATCTTTCGATAATTGAATGATCAATTTTGTTCATCATTTTCTTTTAGCTTTTTTCTTATTTTACCAATTGTAGAGGCAAATGCATTATTGAGGCTTTCTCCATCTGTGGTTAAATCTGCGACATCTTTTAGGCCTAGGTCTCTGCTAATGATATTTGCATTCAATAAACCAGCGGCTGCACCTGTGAACTTCTGATTGAATAATACCTGTTCAATTTGCTCAATGACTTCTTTAAATTCATCACGGTGTTTATAATCATTATAGGTACTTTCTCCAATCTTAAGAAAATAACAAAGCCCCTTCATGGTATAAGCTCTCATTCTTTCAACACTTAATTTTTTACCTGTACCAAATGCTTTCTGTTCTGATAAGGGATTACTATCGCACCATTCAAAGAAGGTGCAGGCTTCCTGCCATAATATTTCTGGATTGGAAAAGATTTTATCTCTTCCATGTTTACTTCTTAATTTCCAGAATTGATTTTCTTTTTTTCCCATTTTTAATTTTTTAAGGATACGGTAAAAGGATTAATTAAATGTTTTCAATTGATTCAGCAACTATTGATAATGAGCCGTCATATGCTTCCTGCATACATCCATTATCCCCAATAACTGATAGGGTTGATAATGGATAGGTTGTGGCCTTTAGGAAGGCGACCAGCTTTTTATGACTTGCTTTAACTTCAAGCATAAGGTTATAAAATTCAACTTGCTGTTCAGTTGTAAGCCTTAATTCATACTTGCGTTTTATGGCCTCATAATTTAGACTTGGTTTACCATTTGTAACCTGTATATCTGACCATTCAATGTCTGGATATCCTGCTAAAAGTTGCGATTTATTGCTCATTTCTGCATATACAGCTTGCAATTCTGTATTGACCTTATTCAACCTATCATCTAAGTCCTTAATGGTTAGTTCAATAATGGATTTGCTTTTGAATTTGGACAGGTCCTTATTTATTATTTCAATTTGCTTGTTCCTAATATTCTTAAGCCCATTATTCATTAGGTCATTGAATAATTTTTCATTTAATACTTCCCCAGTTACTTCATAATAAACTTTTGATAGGTTTTGAATTTTGGGAATCAATAGCTTTTCAGCTCTGTGAATTAAAGTATTAAACTGAAGTTCATAGAATTTAACTACATCCCCTAGTTCTGCCCTTTGGAAGGTTGGTTTAATTAATTCTTGTTTGTGGTTCATTTTTTTGTTTGGTTGTTTTAATTTATTAAAATGAATGAAGCATTGATATATTTCCTAGAATCCCTGTCATTGCCATTTGCAGCCTCATTACAGGCCTCCTTTGGTTTAATAAGGGTCAACTATAGAATCAAGGGCTTACCATAATTTACCGCCCCTTTTTCCAAAAGGTTCCAGGGCCTTGTAAATTCTTTTTCATAGTTTTTATAAGGGTTCAAATCACTGTTCCTCTTATATTTATTGATATTTAATATTGATAATCAACATATTATATTTATAGGGGAGTAAGTAGTGGAGCAAATACCTGTGAGAATTCGTGTATTTTTTCATTTCAAGCTCACCGCTCGCAGCATCACCTATATTTTCATTCATTTTCATACTTTAAAACACTTTAATGAGTTCCGAAAAATCATTTTTACTTCTTTTCAAACTATCTAGTGCAAAGTGCAATTCCCCCTATACACCCCCTGCACCTTACACCAGTGCAGGGTAGTGCAAGGTTTGTGTTTACTGCACTAGTGCAACACCATTGCACCACTCCTTATTTACTTGATAATCGAAAGCTATAGGATAGCCTGGTTCAATTAGTGCAATTCCAGAGCTTGCACAGGTTGTTAACAGGATATCAGCTATATCAATCCCTTTCTTTTTCTGTTCAATTGGTAAAGTCTTTTCCAGGTAATCAGATACCGTTAGCTCACATCTAATGTTTTTACTCAAAACATCTGCTTTCTGTTTCCATACTTCAAAAGCATCTGAATCGGGGTAAAGGGTTACTATCCGATCAATTAAAACACGGCTTACTTCTTTGTCAAACCATCGGCACCCAGCTTTGCCACCTGTAGCTATCCAGATAAATTGAGGGAAATAGACAGAGCTTATAATAGCTGTCTTTTCGCTTTCTACTATACATACTTCATGATTTGGGAATTCTGATAGAAGATGCTCCCCGAAAAAGCATTGCTTATAGTTAAAATCAGCCATTTTAAGAACTTTGTGAACCCAGTTAATATGATCGAAACGGTCACGGGTTCTTTTGCCTGTAATGGGACTGTAATGCATTATTTTGCCTGTCCTTATTCTTTCCTTATTATCTATCTGCCAGAAGATATTAGCACCAGGCCAATGTTTAGAAGTTCCTATTAAATACCTTTTATACAAATCAAGTGCAGCGACTTCACCAAATAGTTTGCACAGGAATAAAAAGAAGTTATTCTTACTATAGCTACTTAATGATTTTTCAAGTATTTCTATAGGAAGATAATTAGTTGGTTTTACTGGCTCTGGCATGTTTATTCTTTTTAAAGGCTGGAATGATCCTTTATCCTCAAAGAATTGCTTTGCGCTATAGTGATACCCACACTTTAATTCATTATTACATCTTCCTACATGATCTGGTAATAGCTCCCTTGTGACATTGTCTATATAGGGTGCAAACTCTCTTTTATCTCCACAAGAAGGGCAAGTTTTACGGCTTGAAGGGCCACTATAAGGAAGTAAGGCATATCTGTATCTCATATAGATTTCCTCCAGTTTTTATCTGCACCCTGGGTTACTAATTCAAAAGATTGTATTTCTTTCCATCTGGTTACTGCTGTACGGTGAGAACATTCGTAATGCTTCATTAATTCATCAATGATCTTAGTATAACCTAAAGCCTTTGGAGGGGCAAGGCTGGCATCTATTGCATCCTGTAGCTTGGTTTTGATGCCTGGCTTAGTAGAAGATTCTGTCTTAGTGCCACAACAGACATGATAACCCTTATGGGTATCATAAGTGAAAAGGATAGTTGGTACTTTCCCTCGGCCTGCATTCCTTAGATATTTAGGTTCTAAATAGGTAACATCTCCTTCAACCTTTACTGATAGTACACTTGCCGCTTTCCTTATGCATTGGCTTCCTAGATTGCCTCTTTCTTTGTCTCCCCCAGGATTAGTATGAATAATAGCCAAAACTGGGCAATCGTATTCCATAGCTATTTGTTCAAAGTATTTTACAATTGAATTGCTTTCTTCTGTATTATTTGGATCTGATATATAATCTGCTATACCATCAATAACAATCATATAGATTTTACCATGCTTTTTTGTAGCAGCTTTAAGTATAGCAGTTGTTGTAGGCCTGTATTCTTCAAGGTTTAATTGCTTGATATTGTATGAAAGCAGGTTTTCAATATTATCTTCTACAAAAAGTCTTTTCTTAATCCCTTTAATTTTTTCCTTATGCTTACTTCTGCTTTGCTCAGTATCAATATGAACAGTTACATACCCATTTATATTTGGCATAATCCACAAGTCCACAATAGGGTCTTTTATTTTTCCATCAACGGTCAGTGCAGCTGCAATAATTGGATCTTGCACTGAGCTTTTACCAGTCTTTACTCCTCCGCTAAAAACAATTAAATCACCATTAGTAGCAATAGTTTCATCAGCGATTTTGATTATAGGAACTTGCTCTGGAATTTCTGTTGAATCTGTAATCCTTAGATGTTCAAAATCACTTAACCGATTTGATTTAGCTATGTGTTGTATAAGTCCTCTCTGAGATGAAAATATATTATCTTCGTGCCTGTAGTTTTCCTTCTCCGCCTCTGCTACTGCTACAACAGTAAAGGGGGCATTTTCATTTAAAATCATCTTATTCAAGATTTTTGGTATTGGAAGGATTTATGGTGGTGGAATTGTTTTGTTCTTATCTATAAATAGATTGTGATTCCAATGCCAATACAACTGATGGCCAGTTATATCTGACATTGCTGCCAATACGCATTTCTGGAATAATCCCCTTCTTTCCCCAGGTTATAGCTGTTGGTTCAGATATACCTAAACGTTTAAGAAGTTCAGGCCGATCAATAACTTCTGTGGGGGGAGTCGATGATGACTTTAAAGTAGATATTTGTCCTTTGATCTCAGTGAGTTCTAAAAGGATTTCTTCAAAAGGATTCGACATATTTTAATCGCTTTGTGTTATTGCTTCAGTTGCAATACAAAGAGACTAAAACAAGCTAAGATGATGGGGCGAAGTAACGATGTAGTAACGACAAAGTAACGACGTTACTTTTTTAGTTTTCCTTTTAAAAACCTTTTTGCAGCATCTAAAGAAGGTTCATAATCCTTGTTTCTTTTGGAGAAATCTGTGTAGTCAGTTTTAAGAAATCCATTAAAATATATAAGAAGCTGTTTTTGAGAAGGGTTTTCTATGTTAAACATAGCATAAGATGACATAGCGTCAATGGCACCTGTGAGTTTTCCAATTCTACCTTTAGGTAAGATATTTATACCATCTTTAATAATATCTAATTCTTCCATTAATTCAAGGCATAAATTATAATAAGTTTCATTCTTAAAGATGCTTCTTAATTTAATTATAGGCGTATCTTTTGATTCATAATTACTTACTCTATCATTTAATATGGCAACCATATCATTCAATGTCTCTATGGTAGAGTTATAATTATTTTTCATTCTTTCTTCCAATCCTTCATTAACAGTGAATTTTTTGCCGTCTTGGACTACTTCAAACTCAGATAGTACAGTAACTATATCAGGATTGTGAGGATTATTCATGTCTTTCCTAAGCTTAAAAATTAATCTTAAGATTTGACTTCTTATATCTTCTAATTTTTCAATATCATCTTCCTGGATGGCTTCCTCGATTGCTTTTTGGAAACGCGTAACAGCGTTTCCCAATTGATTAGTTATTGTTTTATAGGTCTCTTGCGCTTCTCTTTGAAGTTCAATATGAAGACCCTCAAATCCAGGTTCATTATCCTGGTTATCCATATTATTGGTCTCTTGGGATTCTCTTTGAGGTTCAATATGAAGACCCTCAAATCCAGGTTCATTATCCTTGTTATTCATATTATTTGATTTTTACAATTTTAGACCCCCAAGCATTGTTCATTGCTTTTATGGAAGCATCATCTGTTAAATTCATGTATCGTTTAAAGCTTTTATAATCTTTCCAGCCACCAATTTTCATTACATGTTCCGCAGGCATACCATGTTCTAATGAAAGGCTTGCAAATGTTTTACGGCCACAATGCATTCTTATAAGGTCATATTTTGGATAAACGGTAACCTCTCTATGTGCTCCATATTTACGTACAATCTCAATAGGTTCATTTATCCCTGCCCAATCACATATTTTACCTAAATGCTCATTTGATCGCTGGTTGCTTATAATTGGTAATGGGCGAGGGGTGCCTTCATATTTCTTAAGAATTGCTTTAGAGTATGGATTAAGTGGTATTTTAGTTTTATGACTTGTTTTGATGGCTGTAAGGTCTATAAAATCAGTTTTTATATGCTCTCTCTTTAACTGGTATAAATCCGAATAACGTAGTCCAGTAGCACAAGAGAATATAAATACATCCCTTACCTGATCCCATGCAGGGCGCTTAGATAGGTCTAATGTATAAAGAGTTTCAAATTCTTTCTTAGTAAGGGCAATAACTTCTAAATCAGATTCCCTTTTAATTTTAAAAGATGAATACTTTATGGATACATCTATTCCCTGGGCTTTCGCATAATTGAGGAAAGTTTTAAGGGTAGATAGTTGTTTTGCAATAGTGATATTATTTAAAGTCTTTACAGTTTTTCCCTGCTTATCTTTTTTAGTTAGGCTTACTAAGTAATTTTGAAAGGATTGAAAGAAGGAATAATCTATTTTATCAAAAGTTACCTGTTTGCCTGTTGTTTTCTCGTAGCCTTCTAAATGTGATTTTAAAGACTTATAAACCGTCAAGCTGCCTTTTACTCTTGTAAATTGATGATCAAGTATGTACTTATCTATGAAAGCAAATAATTCCTTATTAGAGCTATCTTTTTTAAAAACAGGTTGTTTAGTTGCTGATAACTCATTAATCACCATTTCCACATTATAAATAATGCCGTTTGCTTCAAGTCTCTCCTCAATTTTTTCAATTTCTCTTTTTAGGTCATTAAGTTTATTATTTATTTTTTTTACATCAAGTTCTAAAAGGTTTCCTTTTTTTACATACATGGCCAGCTGTGCATCTTCATTCCAATTTGTTTCAAATGTCTTTTCCTTAGTACTGTAATATTTACGGTCCCCCTTTATTTGGTAAATAATACGGATTGGGGCTTTCCCATCTTTATCAACTTTTTCCTTTCGTAGTTCAAAACGTATAGTACCCATAGTTTAAATATTTGCCCGCAATTACTCCCAAGTTAGGGTTCAATTTACAGGGTCTCTTACTGCTTTATAAAGGTACGAGGGAGCAAAATAGGGAGCAAATAATTCTTTTATTGGGTTGTGCGGATTTTAGCTTCTTTTAGTGTAAGTCAATGTGGTAAAGCATGTTATGGTTTTGGAGCTTAAATTGGTATAATGGCAAAGGGTATGGGTTCGAATCCCTCTCTCTCCGCAAATTAACAAAAGCTGCTCCCAAAGCGGCTTTTGTCGTTCGAAATGTCCCCTTCAGTTCCCTTTTAAAGAAATTCAGAAATTTTAAGACGGAAGTTCTCTTTTTGAGAACTTGGTAGTATATTTGCTACATACATGAAGGTTCATCTTATCAAAAGGCAAACCATTGAAGATTTTGTAAAAGCCAACGTTCAGAGCAAGAGTTCCTTTGAAGACTGGTTAGAAAAAGTAAAGCATGCTGATTGGAAGTTGCCTGCAGATATGCAAGCCACCTATGGCAGTGCTGATTTGTTAGGTGATGGTTCTAATAGGATTGTCTTTAATATTGGAGGGAATAACTACAGAATGATTTGTAAATATGTTTTTGGAGAGAACCAAGTGCATTTATTTGTTTGCTGGATTGGTACTCATGCCGCCTATGACAAGTTATGCAATAAAAAAGAACAGTACACAGTAAACATCTATTAATTATGGAAACACTTAAATATAAAGTCATTAAATCAAAAACTCAGTACAATCTATATTGTAAGGAGTTGGGAAATCTGCTGGAAAGAGGTGGAAAAGGAGTGCAGGATGAGATTGATCTACTGACCTTATTAATTGAGAAATGGGATAATGAACATAATACATTTGAAGAGATAGATCCAATACGTCTGCTCACGTCTTTGATGGAAGAACATAATCTGAAGCCAAAAAACCTAGTAGATCTTTTAGAAATAAGTAAGGGTTACGTTTCTGAAATTTTGCATTATAAGAAAGGATTGTCAAAAGATGTCATTCGAAAGCTAGCAGATTATTTTAAAGTTTCTCAGGAAGCTTTTAACCGACCTTATAAATTAAAAGTGGCTGAGAACTCTCGATTCAAAAACGCTAGCGTGATGAATACAAAGAAGAAATTAATCCATGCTTAACCTGCTTATAAAACTAACTATTGCTTTCAAATCTTCAACTAAAACGTTCGAAGCTGTCCCTGATAGCCCGCAAAACGAAACAAAACTGGCCCCGATTTTATCGGGGCTTTTTTTATTTGAGCTGACTGTGTAAAGTTTACATTGCAAAAGGAGGCGAAGAATAAAAAGGCGATAGCCAGTTTTTGTTTCGTTTTTAGCCTCCCACTTCAGGGATCAGTGCAGCTAACCCCTCTTCTTGGAGCGTTGCCAGGCTTGCCTGAACAAAAGCGCAAAAACAAAAATGAACGGCACCATAGTGCCGGAACATTCATTGGCTTGAAGACTCCCCTTTAAGGGATCAGTGTAACTAATCTCTCTCTCTCTCCGCCTCCGCCCGCCGAAGCTTTAGTGAAGGCGGGCTTTGCTTTTTTTAGCATTCCGTCTTAATTCCCGGGGGGCTACGGCGGACGATGTCCGCTATTGATTTAGAACTCTTGCAATTTCGTTCATGCCTTTCTACATTTAATCCATGCATTATGTTTATATTTTACAATGTAATGATGGTTTCTCGTACACTGGTTGTACAGAAAATTTAAAAGAAAGATTACAAAGGCATTCCAATGGTTATGTTCTGGCAACGAGTTCAAGATTGCCCGTTGAAATAATATTTTACTGTGCTTTTAAGGACAAATACAAAGCTTTTGCATTTGAAAAATATTTGAAGTCAGGTTCAGGTAGGGCATTTATGAAGAAAAGACTTATAGTTTAGGACCTTACAATAATCAGTGATTAAATTATGTTGCGGAATATACATTGAATTGAAATTTCATAGTAAAGCGATAATATATAAGAATCCTATTCTTCTTATTCCAATTATTCCAACCTGCCAGCCTACTTATAAGATTAAAAGCTCATAAACTTTCTGAAGTGCCCTTTAATTCACCTGATACAAAATGGAGATACAAAAAAGGTGGCCTTTCAACCACCTTAAACAATTTAACCAGGATTTTTTTTAGTTTGTCTTTAGGATTTTAATTCTTTTTCGATTTTCACCCTGGACCATTTCTACAATATACATGCCTTGTTTATACCCTTCACCCAGCTGTATGCTTTGTCCATGAGAAAGATTTCTCTTCATATCCACGACCCTGCCAAGTTCATCGTACACAACTACTGAAATAGGTTGCTTATTGTTTGTACTCATGACTTTGACGGTAAACTGTGTGATCACAGGATTAGGATAAACCTGCACATTAAACTGTGAAGTTTCCTGAATTACATCAACCTGTCGGGTGCCTACTGTTAATGCCGCTGTACATTTTGCGTTGACAGTTATAGCGCCTGAAATATTGCTGGTCAGTGTACCACAATTGCCTGATACTACACAATAGTAGTAGGTAGTTCCCCCAACATTTGTAGGCGGTACATAACTGTTACTCGTTGCGCCCCCAATCAACAAACCATTGTTTGTTTTGGCCTTAGTGTTTGAATACCACTGGTATGTCAGGTTGGCACCTGATGCTATAACAATCAATGGTGTGGCAATGGAATTCAGGCAGTAGATGACTGCTTTGTTACCTGGCTGTTGGGTGATGGCTGTGGCTGCACTGATTGTTATGGTACCGGAAACATTGCTGGTGGCTGTACTACAAGAACCGCTTACAACACAATAGTAATAAAACGTGCCAACCGTAGAAGTTGCGGGCTTGAAACTGGTTGCTGTTGCTCCCTGGACGGACATGCCACCAGTGTTTGCAGGAATTGTATTACTGTACCATTGATACTTCAGGTTTAAGCCTGTTGCGCTTATACTCAATGCAGTAAGATTAGTGGTATTTTGACAATAGGACATTGCATTGATGTTGGGATGCGAAACAATAATGGTCGCAGGATTTATTTGGATAGCCCCCGAAACATTACTTGTTGTCATACCACAGTTTCCAGATATAACAACATAGTAATAGAGAGTTCCACGCGTTGCCGTTGATGGAATGTATGTTGCACTTGTTGCACCACTGATACTGTTGCCTCCTGTATTGCTCACAGTGCTATTACTATACCATTGGTACATTAAACCTGAACCACTTGCTGTTACGCTTAATGCACCCGCCGTTTGTCCCTGGCAATAAGTCGATTTGTTTGTGCTGGGCTGGGAGTTTATTGTAGGGACAAGACCTGGTGTAATAAATAAGGCCTGCGACAAATAGGAACCACAAGAACCAATGACTGCGACCTGGTAGCTTCCTGGGGCTACGACCATTAGTGTCTGGCCTGTTTCACCAGGTATCAGTAAACCGTCTTTATACCATTGATTGTTAATTGATGATGAGGACCCTATAAGTAAGGAAGTGCCCGGGCAAATAACGGTACTTCCGGAATAAATTATTGAAGGTGCTACACATGGTATAATAGTAAGCGTTGCCTGTTGGCTGCCCGAGTAGTTGTCTTCATTGATCGTTGCCACAACATTATAAGTTCCTGCGCTTGTAGGCAATATGCTTGTACCATCATAGGTGACAGCATAATTTAGATTTGAAGGGGTTGTGACCACAGTGACTGCTTTTTGATTGCCGTCGTAAACCTGTTCCGTGTTGGAGATTATGATACTTGCAGGTGCTTTTTCGATTATATCTGTAAAAGTTGTTGATCCAATGGAATTATAGTTCTCATTTCCGGCAAAAGTCCAAAAATCGGAAGTGTAGTTTCCTGCTTTAATATGCGTTGTGCCAGAAAGTTCCAGCAAATTGCTTAAATCTTCTTCTTTGACACCAATGGCTGTGCCAATGGCGGTATGAGAATTTCCGTCGTAAGTGACCGAATATGGAACTACGTTGATCAGTGCATAGGCCTTTGTAATTACATTGTCCACACTGCCATTGGTATTATTATAATTATGATTGCCTTCAAACGTCCAGTTGTCTCCGTTATAGACTCCCGCATTTGTATGGCTTGTAGCATTCACATCCAACAAAGCAGTAAGGTCTTCACCAGCTACCCCGATTGCCTGCGCAGCTGATAAATGAGGATCACCCGTATAAGCCGTTGTATAAGGTATGACGGTGATGGTTGCATTGGCTTTTGTAATAGTGAAGCTTTTACTATCACCGGAGCCTGAATAATTGTTATTGCCATCAAACGAAGCATTGACAATATATTCACCAGCATCTGTAGGAGGCGTTGTTGATTCTGCATAAACAGTACCATTGATTGCGCTGTAGGTAATGAAAGCTGACTGGTTCAGACCGGCTGCGCCAATAACATAAGCTAAAGCAACATATGGAGAACCATTATACGGGCCATCATTTACAGATATAGTTGTAGTGGTGGATGCCTTCTGAATGATATTGTTTACGTTTCCTGATGCATCATTGTAATTTCCATTAATATCTGTAAAAGTCCAGGAATCATTTTTATAATCGCCCGCATCAGTGTGCTTGGTTGCATTAAGATTTAACCCATTGAGGGCCTCTCCTAAAACGCCGGTGACGGTTCCTGTTGCCGTGTGTTCATTTCCGTCATAGGTAACATCATAATGGTTGACCGTGATGACGGGATCAGCCTTGCTGATGGTTAAGCTGGCATTATCGCTCGTCACACTTGAACAGCTGTTAGTTATCACAACGCGGTAAATTGAGCCGCTCATTGACACAGCAGGGTTACTGATCGTTAAAGTTGATGTGTTTTCCCCTTGAATATCGGTAAATCCGGATCCTTTATTAACCTGCCATTGATATGTTGGTATTGGCATCCCGGATGCAGAAACAACGAAACTTATATCACCTCTACCATACATCATGGTTTGATCCAAAGGTTGCAGGTCAATAGTTGGTGCTGTGTTTACCACTATGCTCAACGGCTCTATTACGGCAGCAGTGGTAGTTGTTAAACAATTCCCACTATTGTTTTCTATGCTGATGTCTGCTGTAACAGAATGGGTTCCGGCTGGCAGCGCAGTAGTATAAGTATTAACTGTTGAACTTTGTACACTAATCCCATCCACCTTGAAATTGTAAATTACAGTTCCTTCACCAGTGTTCAATGCTGTTGCTGTAAAAGTCGTGGCATTTCCAACGCAGCCTGGATTTGACCCTTCTGTCTGCAATAAGGTTACAGAGGGTGTAAGTGCCGAAGTAACCTGAAGACTCACGGCATCCGAGATTACATTTGCGGCACAACTGCTGCTGACAATAGCCCGGTAGAGGAAACCATTTATAGAGGCAGTTGGATTGGTGATTGTTAACTGCGATGTTGCAGCACCGCTGTATACAGATCCATCATTAAGATTTGTAAAACCGCTTCCATCGTCTGCCTGCCATTGGTATGATAATACATCGTCCTGTGATCCTGTGGCCGTTACACTGACTGTTCGTATTCCGGAACCATCGCAAATGGCTGCAGGTACTGCCGGCTGTGTAGTAATGGTAGGAGGGGTGCACTGTGTACCCAAAACGAAATTGCTAAATCCGGTAATGCCGGTTGCTGTATAATCGTTTCCTTCCAATGTTGCCGGAAAAACCGTTACTGTTCCTGCATTTTCTTTTACAATCACCGGTGTAGTGGCATTGCCTGGTATAAAACCTGATCCATCGACGGCGAGATTATAATTCAATGCTGTTGCCCCTGTTTGTCCGATAGACCAGTATCGCCCTGTAAAAAGAGAAATATTGGGTACGGAAGCCGGAAATGATGACGTAAACAATTCAGCAAATACTATACTTGGTGCATCCAGAGATGTATAGGTTAATGTTGCTGGTGCAAAAACACCGGCTTTGCCTATAGGAAAATGTTTGCTGCCTATGAAGCTGTATGTTTGAAAAAGCTTTCCATTAATGTACGAAGTTGATGATCCACCAGTTATTGATCCGGTTCCGCTAATTAAAATGGATTTGTTAGCCGCAACGTCAATTACACCTTTAGACAGGGTAAGCACACCGTTAATAACGATATCATTGTTTAAAGTAATGCCACCAGTTGGTTTATTGATTAGCACCCCCCCCGTTACCTTCCTTGCCAAATTGAGTCCCATTTAAACCACCAATTTGCTGCACCCCTGTTCCATTGAGAGTAATAGTTTCCGTACCAGGTAAATAACTGCCATTATTGATCCAGTTGCCTGACAAATTAAAATTACTGTTGGATGAAATATTGGTAAGTGAACCGGCGAGAGTAAGATGATTGAAATTGTAAATGCCCGCTCCTTCTAAAGAAACAGCTCCTGTAACAGTTACGGTGTTTGTTTGCCCATTGAATGTTGATCCTGGGGAAACTGCAAAACTGCTGCCGTTGATCCTGATGTTGTGGCTACCGGCATTTACTGTTGAATTGTTTGCCAGGTTGATATTTCCAAATATGGTTGTGCCTGTACCCGAAAGGGTCTGGATCTTGCTACCTTTAAAACTAACAGTGGTGGCGGCATCAGCAGTCATGTTACCATTATTTGTAAAATTCCCATTGATATTGACAACACCGCTGTTCGCTGGAATAGAAACCAGGCCTGTATTGCTGATAGTGAAATGATTGAAGTTTTTCTCACTGCTTCCATCTATACTGCATGTGCCTGTAAAACTTACAGTGGATGTACCCGCATCCATTATACCAGCACTATGGAACAAGTTCCCTGACATACTAACTATAGAAGAACCAAAGCTTTTCGTTCCAGAACTGTTTATTGTTAGATTGTTAAATACAACATTCGAACCTGATATAGTTTGATTGACACCTTCCCCATTGAGAACAACTGTGTTGCCGGTAACAATGAAACGGCCTGTAGTAAAACTGGAATTACTTGTGCTGAAATTACCGGCAACGCTGATTGTTCCGGGGGCCATGGTTACGTTTCGGGTTGTTCTGTAGCCACTAATGTTTAAATTATAATATGGAATAGCTGGAATCGTTTGAATGCCGTTCCCATTGAAATCTACGGTACTTCCTGTAATGATAAAATTATTTAAAGAGCTATTGTGATTAAAATCACCTTTGATATAAATAATTCCCGAAGGCGAAAGCGTGATGTTTCTGGGAGTTGTTGCTGAAACCGTCAGAAAATAGTATTCTCCTGGAAAAACAGTTTGGTCACCTGTCCCATTATATTCAATGGTTGCAATCGCATTATTTGCACCTCTGAAAATATCCAGATTTGAAACTGCTCCGCTAATTTTTACGACACGGTCGTATGTAAGATTGTGGGGCCCGATGCCACCTGCTTTATTAATGGAATTGCAAACAACATTATTTCCGAGGTTAAGCCAACCGCTGCTTGTGCTGGTTGTGCCACTTTCTATGCTTACGGCATTTGTAGTTAGCGTGCCATTTCCTGTTATGTTGGCTGTTGTAGTTGAGGTCCATTTGGTAGTTAAACTACTGGTTGTGCAGTTGGGATTAAGATATAGCGTGTTTCCCGTCTGAATGGTAATGATACCTGTAACAGTTAATGCGCCTAAGCCATCTATATAGGAGTTTCCGGCATTTGCTGTTGTTATAGAAGCAAAAGTTTTGGCTACATCCATATTCAAATGTCCATTCGCATTAATGGTTACAGTATTACCGGTTGGAATTGAACTGGCTTGCAGGGTTATTCCAGTGGTGATAGTTGTTTGTCCAATGGCTACACTTGAAAAGAGTAGCAGTACGAGTGCCAGGAAGAATATTCCCGGTGACCATTTTTGTGTCGAGACTTGCATAAAAAACATTAGTTTATGGTTAAAAAAGAATTGTCATTTTCAAATGAGTTTCATTAAAAAACAGGTCAGGTAATTAGCTCTACAATCATATAGTTTTCCGTACAGGTTAGCTTTCAATAATCGGGGAATAGCAAAGCAAAACGTAATGTTTGTTTTGCTATCAGATTGAAGAATATGCATAACAATGAGAGGAGTGGCATAGGCAATCCTTACCCATCATTAGGTATATCCATTCATAATCTATAAATCCAAATAAAAAGGGAGCGATACCGTTATGCGCATTAACATGTATTAACCTGGTAGCGGAACCTCAGTGTACGGTGAGTGTAGTATATTCGTTTTCTTTACATGTATTGCCCATAAATTGCATCGTGGTGCAATACAAGATTTTCCTGGAGATTGAAAAGTGCTTAATCCTTTCGGGGTATTGGAATTTTATAGCAAAACGAAAAGGAACAAAGTGCCTCTAAGGTATGGTCGTAAAATCATATATTTTATGATTTTAATCAGTGTTGTTCTCCTGTCTTCCTGGCAAATTTCCCATCTGTATGAGAAAGTGTTATTCCTTTATAATACAGTAAAAATGTTTCGTAATCATGGAAGTTTTATTTTAAGATTACCCCCTAACTATTAACCCACATTTGGAGCAATTCGCTAAGTATTTTTCCATTTATTAAGATGCAAATCAAGAATATATCCCAATGCAAGTGAACTCATGTTTAGTCGACTGCCCGGCATTATCCATTCAATGGACAAGGAGAGGGTAGTTTGAATTAATACTCTTGAATCACGATTAGCCATTAAAATAGCTAAAATACCTTTGAGGTATTGTTATACCATATTAATGGCCGGGCTTGAATGCCGAAATGCTTCATCTTTAAAATCTTACATTATGAATAAAAGCAACCGGTTTTATTATACCTTTCTACTTATACTTATTGGAATGGTTACAGCTTTTTCTAATCAGACATTTGCCCAATATAATAGTCCCTATGTCCGGATTGCTAAAATTGTAATTGACAGTACACAATTGGAAAATTACAGGGCTGCTTTGAGAGAACATGCCCGGGCTGCAGTTGGTAATGAACCAGGCGTAATTACCATGTATGCGGTTTATGATAAAGAACAGCCAACGCATGTAACTGTTTTTGAGATGTATGCCGATGTACCTGCCTACCAATCACATATCCAGACACCACATTTTTTAAAATACAAGTCGGTTGTTAAAGACATGGTGAAATCTCTTGTGCTGACAGATGTTGTGCCTATAGCCCTTGAAACCAAACTAAAGTAAAAACAAGATAGAACACTCTTAAGAAAGATAGTACGATTATAGGTAGATATCGTGGTTTAGATAATCAAAAGAGGATATTATTTTATTGGATCAATCAATATAAAATTAAACATATGGAATCAGTAAGAACAACGCCAGAAGGGACAACCACCATTAAAACGAAGGAAGTAAAAGCATTCGGCACCAGGGCTGCAGATGCACCCTTAAACCTATTGAATATTCATCGCAGGAAACCTAAACCGCATGATGTTGAAATTGAAATCCTTTATTGTGGTGTTTGCCATTCAGACCTGCACACGGCAAGAAATGAATGGCATGGCACGATCTATCCCTGCGTGCCTGGGCATGAAATTGTGGGCAAAATTGTCAGCGTTGGTGATCATGTGACAAAATTTAAGGTCGGTGACCTTGCCGCTGTAGGTTGCATGGTAGATAGTTGCCGTGAATGCGATTATTGTAAAGAAGGATTGGAACAATATTGCGAAGAAGGAAATACAGGAACCTATAACTCTCCCGACAAATACCTCGGCACACAAACCTATGGTGGCTATTCAGAAAGTATAGTCGTCACCGAGTCTTTCGTTTTGAAGGTGCCCGGTAATCTTGACCTGGCAGCAACCGCACCCTTACTTTGTGCAGGTATTACTACTTATTCTCCATTAAAGCATTGGAATATTGGTCCGGGTAAAAAAGTAGGCATTGTTGGTATTGGCGGCCTGGGACATATGGGTGTTAAAATCGCAAAGGCGATGGGTGCTGAAGTTATTGTATTTACCACCTCTCTTTCCAAGGTGGAAGATGCCAGGCGCCTGGGTGCTGACGATGTAGTGCTTTCAAAAGATGAAGAGCAAATGGCGCGCTATGCCGGTAAACTTCATTTTGTCCTTGATGCAGTTTCAGCCCAACATGATATCAATGCATACCTAAACCTGTTGAAAGTGGATGGATCATTAGCCCTGGTGGGAGCGCCCGAGCATCCGCTACCGGTAGCTGCCTTCAGTCTCATTCCTTACAGGAGAAACTTTGCTGGTTCTATGATTGGCGGTATTGCAGAAACACAGGAAATGCTCGATTTCTGTGGTAAGCATAATATTGTTGCAGATATAGAGATGATCAACATCCAGCAGATCAATGAAGCATATGAGCGTTTATTGAACGGTGATGTGAAGTATCGCTTTGTAATTGATATGGCGTCTTTGAAAAAATAAGAAACAGGATTCAAACTATCAGCTTTAAGCCGGGGTTGCCTGGCAGAAGGGAAAGATGTAGCCAGGCTGTTCTGCCAAAAGGAATGCTAAATCAAACATAATCAATAGTCAAAATCATTCTCCATGGAAATTTCAAGAATAGGTACGCAGCCTTCTGCCAAAGGACCTGAAGATTGGTTCACAGGAGCTGTTCGGATAGATCCTTTGTTTTCGGCCAATAATGCCAGGCGTGCCGCGTCCGCCAGCGTTACATTTGAACCGGGCGCCAGGACTGCCTGGCATACTCATCCACTTGGTCAAACATTGATTATTACTGCAGGTTGTGGCTGGGTGCAGCGGCAGGGTGGTCCGGTTGAAGAAGTGCACCCGGGCGACATCGTCTGGTTTGAGCCCAATGAAAAGCATTGGCATGGAGCAACGGCGAAAAACGGAATGACACATATTGCCATACAGGAAAATCTAAATGGCAAAGTAGTTGACTGGATGGAAAAAGTAACAGACGAACAGTATAACATTTCTAACTAACAAAAAGGACAATCTATATATAGCCAATTGTCCTTTTATTTTTTGTAGTGCCGGCGTAAAAAAAGGCTGATATGTAAGTGAAATGGTTTGTGGTTTACAATCAAAAGATAAGATCGATGAAGAAACCATATGTAATCTGCCACATGGCATCAACAATTGATGGTAGAATAATTTCTGGCAATTGGGGCGATCCCGAAAAAAGAAAAACATTTAGCAGGATCTATGAAAGGTGTCACGAATCATTCATCAGCCAGGCCTGGATGGTTGGCAGGGTTACAATGGAAAAGGATTTTACCAGGGGCCAGCAACCACAGCTTTTAGCACCAGGAGGTTTCATAGCTAGGGATGCTTTTATTGGCGATGTCAATGCTTCATCTTTCGCTATAGCTGTAGATGGTCATGGAAAACTGGGCTGGCAAGGCAATGAGATCAGCGGTGATCATATTATTGAGGTGTTGACTGAGCAGGTTAGCGATACATACCTCCAATACCTGCAAGGAAAAAATATCTCTTACATTTTTGCTGGCAAAGAAGCATTGGACTTTAGATCTGCCTTAAGTCAATTGGCCGGATTGTTTCCCATACAAACCATTATGCTGGAAGGTGGCGGCCATATTAATGGTTCATTACTCAATGATGGTTTGATAGATGAAATAAGTATTTTGTTATTGCCCATAGTAGACGGCACACCTAAAGCATCCACAAGTTTTGAAGTGAGTGAATTTTTGAAGAAAGAAGCAGCTACTTCGTTAGAACTGGCAGATGTGCTTCAACTGGAAGCTGGGGTATTGTGGTTGAAGTACAGGGTGCTCAAAAAATAATTCGCGCTTCCTGGTTTATTGATGTAGTGAATTCATTCCATTGCTTCATGGCGACATGCAGTCTGCAACCCTGCTACAAACATTGTTTAGTATCTGAAGTATGTGTTGATTTATCTTTGAGCCAATTGAAAAACTTTTTGGTTCTCATATTGTTGATTATAACGGCTGCAGGGACATTCTTTCCCTGCTGTACTGTTGATGAATGCTGTGCAAACCAGTTGGCTGCAACCTCCGGTCATGAGAAGCACCAGCCTGAAGGCAATTGTTCACCTTTTTTTGCCTGTGCTACCTGCCCCGGCTTCGTCGGATTGTCTAAACCTATACAATTGGTTTTACCGGTAACTGAAAAGCAAATGCATCATGAAAGGATCCTGAACTTCCATCTTACTTCCTACGCTTCCTCGTTCTGGCAACCGCCGCACTTTTGTTAATGTCTCTATTGTTGGTTTGAAGATCAAACCTGTTATTCTAATCATTCATTAATACAATCCAGGCATTACCATATGCGTCTATTCATATTATTTCTGTTATCCGGCATCAGCTTTTTGAGCAAGGCTCAACAAACCCTCCATATTCAAATAACCGGTGAAGACAAATCTCATGTACCAGCCAGCATCGCAATAAAAGGAACAGGCAATGGGTATACAGCCGATTCGACGGGCCACTTAATAATACCTTTCCCTGCTAACGGTGAATATGTTTTAATGATCACCGCGGCAGCTTATCAAGAAAAAGAAATCAAATTAACTATTCCACATAGTTCAGATACTCTTGAAATAGTAATGGAAAGCAGTGAGCACGAGATGGAACAGATCATTGTGCAATCTACCAGGACAAGCAGGGCTATCGCTAATGTACCTACAAGGGTAGAAACTATCTCCCTTGAAGAGATCGACGAAAAGACCAATATGAGGCCTTCCAATGTGGCCATGATCTTACATGAAAGCACGGGCATCCAGGTACAGCAAACTTCAGCTACCTCGGGAAATGCCAGTGTCAGGATACAGGGTCTTGATGGCAGGTACACCCAATTGTTAAAAGATGGCTTCCCCAATTTTGGCAATTTTTCCAGCGGGTTAAGTGTGCTGGAAATACCACCTCTTGACTTAAAACAGGTGGAAATCATCAAGGGGCCTGCATCGCCCTTGTATGGAGGTGGTGCCATAGCAGGTGTGGTAAACTTTATTTCCAAAACACCAGGCACAAGACCTGAATACAGTTTAATCCTTAACCAGTCAAATATTGGTCAAAGTAATATCGGGGGGTTCGCTTCAGCGCGGGGGAAGAAGTTGGGTTATACCCTGCTTGCTCTTTATAACCGGTCTAAGGCTTTTGATGTGGATAAAGATGAATTTACCGAAGTACCTAAGTCCAATGAGATTGTAATTACCCCAAGACTGTTCATTTACCCCAATGAAACGACTACCATAACCATCAGTAACAGCTTTACTGCCGGAGAAAGAACAGGTGGAGATATACAGGTGATCAGGGGAAAGGCAGATGCCTCGCACCAGTATTTTGAGAAAAACAAAACCCTGCGCAATAGCAGCAGTTTTGAACTGGACAAGAAGATAGGAGACAGGAACAGGTTGGTAGCCCGGCAAAGTTTCAGCCTATTTGATCGATCAATAAACATTCCTGCGTACACATTTGCTGGTGTTAATTACAATAGCTTTTCAGATGTTTCCTGGGTAAGCAATGGCAACCAACATGCTTTTGTGCTGGGTGCCAATTTCATTTACGATCAGTTCAACGATAAAAACAAAGACAACAACAAAAAAGACAATACTGTAAGAACTGCAGGCCTCTATGGGCAGCATACCTGGGACGCAACGGGTGCAATAAAACTGGAGAGTGGCCTTCGTGTTGATGTTGCCAATTATAAGAATGCCGTATATTCCAAAACGGAAGTATTTGCATTGCCAAGGGTTTCCCTATTGGTGAAATTCAACCCTCAATGGTCTTCAAGGGTGGGTGCAGGCATGGGATATAAAACACCAACCTTATTTACGGAAGAGACGGAAACCATGCAATACCAGGACCTGGCACAATTAAGCAATGTAAGCTCGGAAAAAAGTTACGGTGGAACAGCTGATGTAAACTTCAGAACGAATCTCGGCGAAGACCTGGTATTTTCTTTCAATCATATGTGCTTTTATACATGGATCAGCAGACCCCTGGTAGTAGAGAAATTTATGCCTGGCCAATACAGGTTCATCAACGCATCGTCACCGGTGCAGAGTGCAGGCTTTGAAACCAATGCAAAATTTATATTCAAACAGAACTACAAGCTTTTCCTGGGCTATACATTTACTGATGCCAAAGCAAAATACCTTACAGGAGCACAATATGTACCCCTGGTGCCACGGGATAAACTCAACACGGCGTTGATCTATGAGCGCGAAGGCTCTATAAAATTGGGGTTGGAAGGTTATTTTACAGGTAAGCAGTATTTGCATGATGGAACAAAAACACCTTCATTTGCAGAGTATGGCTTTATGGCCGAGAAGATCTTTAGAAAGTTTTCTTTATTTGTAAACCTGGAGAACTTTACAGATACCCGCCAAAGCAGGTATAAAAATGTGGTGAATGGCTCACGTATCGAACCGGTTTTTGACGAGATCTGGACACACACGGAAGGATTTGTTGTAAATGGTGGCATCAAGATAAAACTCTAAAAATGGAACATTCACATAGTCATGGTCATGCTCATGCAGTGCAGATCAATAAAAACAATCAAAATGTTTTTCTGATCGGCATAGGCCTGAACTTGGCATTTGTGGTAGCGGAGTTGGTAGCTGGACTGATCTACAATTCTATGGCTTTACTTACGGACGCGGGACATAATTTGAGTGATGTGGCGAGCCTTGTTATATCATTGGTGGCTTTCTGGATGGCTAAAAGGAAATCAAGCGCTGTATATACTTATGGTTATAAAAAAACAACAGTGCTGGCAGCCCTGTTGAATGCGGTTGTTTTATTGGTTGCCATAGGCATCCTGGGTTATGAAGCCGGCACCCGCTTAATAAGACCTGAACCGGTGCAGGGCAATGTGATTGCTTGGGTGGCGGGCCTGGGTATCATTATCAATAGCGTTTCCGCATTTCTATTCTTCAGGCAAAAGCATGAATTGAACTCAAAGGCTGCTTACCTGCATTTACTGGCAGATGCGCTGGTGTCTTTAGGCGTTGTGGTCGCGGGCATAGTCATTTCACGTACCCATCTCTATTGGATTGACCCTGCTATTGGAATTGTGATCATGGTTGTGATTTTGATAAGCACCTGGGGTTTACTAAGAGACAGTTTTAAAATGACCATTGATGCAGTTCCCATTGGCATACAACTGGAGGCCATTAAAAAACTAATTAAAAGTGTACCCCATGTAAAACATGTGCATCATGTGCATGTGTGGCCATTAAGTACAACAGAAAATGCATTGACTGCCCATGTAGTGATCGATGAACAGTTATCCTTTACGCAAAAGCTGGATGTTATTAAGGAGATCAAACACGAACTGGAACACAATAATATTCACCACAGTACAATTGAAATGGCCAGCGAGGCACATTAGGATAAATAAATATTGTTCGCGGGAGTAGATTATTTTCATAGGCGGTGAAGGAAAAAAGCCGAAAGGCAACTCTCATTTACAGGACTGTTAAACAATACCCGGTATCCTGCCAGGTTCAAACAGCTTCATCCAGGTCAACGCTTTTCATTGATATATGTCAATAGCATTTCTTATCCCATAACAATGGAGGGGGGCATGGTGTTGCGGTAGCTTTGTGTGATCAATTTAAAGATTATGCAAACGAAACAAACCATAGCAATAATAGGAGCCACGGGTAACATGGGTTCCGCCATTGCAAGATCAATTGCTAAAGGTCCCTACAGGTTGCTCTTAAAAGGCAATAAACAGGAAGACCTGGATATATTGGTAAAAGATATTACAACTAAAAATGTTAACGCCGATGTTGAATCAGCAGTTTGTCCCACAGAAGCCAGCTGGGAAGCAGATATCATCATCCTGGCCGTGCCGTTTGGAGCGGCAAAGGAAATTGCCCCAAAGATCAGGGAAGTGGCCAACCAGAAGATCGTGATATCTATTGCCAATCCACTGAACGAAACCTACAATGGTTTGGTAACCCCAACCGATACGAGTGCAGCCGAAGAATTGCAAAAACTGCTGCCGCATTCTAAAGTAATCAAGGCCTTCAATACCACGTTCGCGGCGGATTTTTCCACACCGGTCATTAACGGAATCCAGGCTGATGCATTCATTGCCGGCAATGACAAAGATGCCTTGCAAACTGTTGCAGAATTGGTGACCACTGCAGGCTTTAATCCTATTGTGGCAGGTGATCTTCCTGTTAGCAGAACATTGGAAAACATGCAGCTTTTACTGATACAGCTTGGTATGAAATACAATTACAACTGGTTAGCCGGCTGGAAAATTTTACATAATTAAACTTTCAATAATTAAAACAAAAAAAACAAAATGAAAAAATTAGCACTGATTCTCGCAGCAATTGTTACGTTAACGGCTTTTACCACAGTTTTACCAACATGGCAGAATGATGATCCGCATTCACAATTAGGATTTACCGTGACACACCTTGGTATCAATGACGTTTCAGGAACCTTTAATGACTTTGATGTAACAGTACAATCTTCAAAGCCTGATTTTAGTGATGCCAGCATTGAGATGACAGCTAAAACTGCCTCTATTGACACAAGAGTTGAAGCGAGAAATAACCATTTGAAAAGTGCAGACTTTTTTGATGTGGAAAAATACCCCACATTGAATTTTAAAAGCACTTCTGTTAAACCCGCAGGTAAGAACAAATACAAACTAACAGGTGACCTGACTCTTCATGGTATTACCAAATCAGTTACAATGGACCTGTTGTACAAAGGAACTGTTGAAAACCCAATGAGTAAAAAACAAACAGCAGGTTTCCAGGTATCAGGCACTATCAAACGTTCTGATTTTAATGTAGGTCCAAAATTCCCTGCACCAATGATCAGTAATGAAGTAAAGATCAAAGCTGACGGCGAGTTTGTTCAAAATGAAACCAAGTAAAATCTATATCAATGAAAAAAATAGTAAGTATAAATAAAGCAGATAACGTAACTGACATGGCCTTGTTAATCGCAAGAGTGGGTATAGCAGGGCTGATGTTAACGCATGGTATTCCAAAGTTGCTCATGCTTTTATCAGGAGGTCCCATACAATTTCCACCAATGATGGGCATGAGCCCGGAACTTGCCTTGGGTCTTACCGTTTTTGCAGAAGTTGTTTGTTCCATATTGATATTAACAGGCTTAGTCACAAGGCTGGCAACAATTCCCCTGATCATTACCATGTTGGTAGCAGTGATCATGGTTCATGGATCTGATCCTATAGGCATAAAGGAGCCTGCTTTACATTACCTGCTGGTATACATCGTATTGCTGTTGGCAGGCAGCGGTAAGTATTCAATCGATTATTTACTGCAGGGCAAAAAGTTGAATACTAATTATGCCGTCAAAAAAGTTCAGGACCCGACATTAGCTATTTACCAATAAACTCATTTAAAATGAAAGTTGCATTAATAGGTGCGTCCGGGTTTGTAGGGACTGCCATTTTAAAAGAATTGTTACAAAGAGGTCACCAGGTTACGGCTATAGCCCGTAACCCTGGTAAAATACCACTTGCTGAAAATGTTAAGTCGCTTTCTGCAAATGTTTTTAATGTGCCTGAAATAATTGATGCGGTAGCAGGATCTGATGCGGTAATCAGTGCTTACAATGCAGGATGGACAAATCCCGATCTGTACACTGAATTTTTAAAAGGAGCCCAAACTATCCAGGAAGCTGTTTTGAAGTCAGGCGTAAGGCGATTGATCGTAGTAGGAGGTGCGGGAAGTTTATTCATTGCTCCAAACCAGCAGATTGTAGATACGGAAGGCTTTCCTGCAGAATGGAAAGCCGGGGCACTGGCAGCAAGGGATTACCTTAATATGCTTAAAAAAGATACAGAGCTTGAGTGGACATTTTTGAGCCCGGCCGTGGAAATGCACCAGGGTACTTCCGGAACAAGGAAAGGAACCTATAGAACAGGATTGGAGAACCCGGTCTTTGATGTAAACAGCAGAAGTATCATTTCAGTTGAAGACACCGCCGTTGCCATTGTGGATGAATTGGAGAAACCAGCACATATCCGCCAACGTTTCACGATAGGCTATTGAGCAATTCCTGGTAATAATTAAAAGAGTATTATAATGGAGAAACTATTAAGGTTTGCCGCATCACTTTATCATACAGGTATTCATCTTGTACGGATAGGTTTGGTAGTGGTCCTGCTTTGGATAGGTGGGTTAAAAGTCTTCAAATATGAAGCCGTTGGTATCGTCCCTTTTGTTGCCAACAGCCCGGCCATGAATTTCTTTTATACCTATGATGCACCCGAATACAAAAAGCACATGAACAAAGAAGGTGAGTATAAGCCGGAAAATATAAACTGGCACAAGGAGAACAATACCTATATATTTTCTTATGGTTTAGGAATAGTCATTGTGCTGATTGGGTTACTCATTGCTTTGTATCCTGTTTTTCCGGCAGTATCGGCATTAGGAAGTTCGCTTGCTTTCATCATGTCTTTGGTAACGCTTTCTTTTTTAGTAACCACACCCGAAACATGGGTTCAGCCATTAGGAGATAATGAATTTGGCTTTCCTTATTTAAGTGCTGCCGGCAGGTTAGTGATTAAAGATGTAATTATGATGGGTGCAGGGATAGTTACTATGTCACAGGCTGCAAAAAAATATTTTGATGATAAAATAATTGCGGGTCAACCAGGAAAATTTAAAGCATAAAACTGTTGTATGAAAGAAAATATAATTGGAGGGATGAGTTGTGATACAGAAACAGGAATTTGTGAAATCCCCCGGGATTTTACGGATAACAAACAGGGAATCGTAAACAAGCCAGTCAGGCTTTTATACTTTACCGATCCCATTTGTTCTTCCTGTTGGGGTATTGAACCTCAGCTTCGTAAGTTGAAGCAAGAGTACGGGGAATATTTTCATGTAGAATATAGAATGGGAGGGTTGCTCAAAAGTTGGAGCGATTATGGGGGAAATGATGTAAGCGGTCCGGGAAGTGTAGCACAACATTGGGAAGAAGCCAGTGCATACTACCAGATGCCCATTGATGGGGAAGTGTGGAATGAAGATCCGTTACATTCATCTTTTCCGCCAGCTATTGCATTCAAAGCTGCACAATTGCAGGGCAATTATAATGCAGAACGATTCCTTAGAAGGATTAAAGAAATGGTATTCATTGAAAAAGTAAATATCTCTAAAATGGATAACCCGGTAAAAGCTGCGGAAAATGTTGGGTTGGATATAGTACAGTTTCAATCAGATGTAGAAGATGGTGCAAAGCAATTATTTGAAGAAGACCTTTTGATGACAAGAGAATGGGGTGTCAGAGGGTTTCCCACTATAAATTTTATTGATGAAGAGGACAACCGTTTTAAAGTGTATGGAAGTAAGCCTTACCATGTTTATGAGCAAGCCTTACTGAAATTAGTCACGGGACCGGTTCACCGAAATACCGCTTCTTCTTATGAAATTATTTTCACCCAATATAATACAGTGACATTAAAGGAGTTCGCAGTATTTTATGAGGTGGATTTTGAAAAAGCAGAAAATATTTTGCATGAGCTGGAACAGCAAAAGGTAGTGAAGAGAATGGTCACTAATGCAGGTTCCTTATGGAAAGTCAATAATTGATACATGAAAAGAGATCAATTCATTACAACATTAATAACAGGAGCAATAGGTATGACAACAATATCAGCATTCAAAACATTTACCAATGGCCTTGGCGAACAGGAGCAACAGATGCCTGTCCTGTTCATAGGTCATGGTTCGCCGATGAATGGAATTGAAGACACGGAATTTAGTCGCAGGTGGACAAAGATGGCCAAAGAGATCCCAACGCCCAAAGCAGTTCTGGTAATATCAGCCCATTGGTTTACAAAGGGTACCCAGGTAACCGCCATGGACTTTCCAAAGACCATTCATGATTTTGGTGGTTTCCCGCAGGCTCTTTTTGATGTCCAATACAAAGCACCCGGGAACCCGGTATTGGCAAAAGAAACGGCCGACCTTTTGCATTCAGCACATGTCGAATTGGACCATGACTGGGGTTTGGACCATGGCACATGGACGGTGGTAAGGCATATGTATCCTGAAGCCAACATCCCGGTATTGCAATTAAGCATTGACTATACAAAAGGTCCCCAGTACCATTATGACCTGGCAAAAGAGTTATATGCGCTTAGGAAAAAAGGTGTACTGATCATCGGTAGTGGCAACATGGTGCACAATCTGAGAATGGTGGCATGGGATAAATTGAATGATGCTGCATATGCCTATGATTGGGCGATACAGATGAATGAAACATTCAAGGAGCTGATACAATCCGGAAACCATAAACCCCTGATCAATTACTCCAGTTTGGGCCGGGAAGCAATGCTTGCCATACCTACCCCGGAACACTACCTGCCCTTGATGTACACGTTGGGCTTAAAGACCAATAAAGATGAAGTTTCTTTCTTTAATGATAAAGCAGTGGGTGGTTCACTTACTATGACATCAGTGAAATTGGGTTAATGGTGTTCATGTAATGTGTTCCTGAGCTGTTGATCTATTTTTTAATTCAACAAAATATTCAGATGACACGATCTATAATTGACACAACCGCTGACCACAAAACAGATTTATCCTTAACATACCTGGTAAGGGAACCTATACAGGCATCAAATAAAGCCAGGGCCATTATTTTATTACACGGCGTTGGCAGCAACGAGGAAGACCTCTTTGGTCTTGCCAGCCAGTTGCCTGCTGACATGTATATCATCAGCCCAGGAGGTCCTTTTATATTAGGTCCCGGCAGGTATGCCTGGTACAATGTAGATTTTTCCACGGGCCGGCCCATCATACAATCAGCACAGGAAGCCGCGAGCAGGGAAAAGATCCTAAGCTTTATTCGTGAAGTCAAAGAAAAGTATCTTATAGACGAGTTGTACCTGGGCGGATTCAGCCAGGGTGCCATTATGAGCTACAGTATCGGGCTTACACATCCCGGCGCAGTGCGGGGCATTATATCTTTTAGCGGCAGGATACTGGATGAGGTTCGGCCCCTGGTGCAAAATGATAATTACCTTCAACAGTTGAAAGTGCTGGTTGCACATGGCGTACTGGATAATACCTTGCCCATTCATTATGCCAGGGAAGCTAAAGTGTACTTAGAAAGCCTCGGCGTTCAGTTAACCTACCATGAATACCCGATAGGACACCAGCTTAGCAACGAAGTGTTGCCTGATCTGAATAACTGGCTGGGATGATCCTTATCCGTTCCTATTATTACCCTTAACATTTTAAAAAAATCATTATGAAAAGTTTTGAAAATAAAGCAATCATCATTACCGGTGCGGCAATGGGATTGGGTCTTGCTGCTGCAAAAGAACTGGCAGCCATGGGTGCTCAGTTGACACTGGTGGATTACAATGAAAAAAGCCTGCTACAGGCCCGGGAAGATATCAGCAAACAGTTTCCTGGTAGTAAAATCATTACTGTTATTGCCGATGTTTCCAAGGAAGAGGATGTAAAGAATTATGTGGATCAAACAATAAAAGCATATGGTCGTATTGATGGATTGTATAACAATGCAGGCATTGAAGGTCGGCAGGCAAGCATGACGGAGTATGACCTGGGAGTTTTTAGAAAGGTAATTGATATTAACCTGATGGGTGTGTATTTCGGAATGCGTTATGTTATTCCGGTCATGCAAAAACAGAACTATGGTCGCATTGTAAATGTGGCTTCTGTAGGCGGTATACGTGGTGTGCTCAATCAATCAGCCTATGTTGCCACCAAGCATGCCGTTTCTGGTATGACCAAGAACGCGGCATTGGAATTTGGAAAATATGGCATCACAACTAATGCCATTGCACCCGGAGCTATTTTGACACCCATGGTTGCAGAAGCATTCAAACAGGTAAACCCGCAGGATCCGAAAGCTGCTGAAACAGAATATGCCAAGGCAAATCCTACAAAGCGCTTAGGTCTTCCTGAAGAAGTGGCCAAAGTGGTAGCCTTCCTTTTAAGTGATGACGCTTCTTATGTAAGCGGGCAAACGATTGCCATAGATGGCGGACAATCGAATAGCTACGGAATTGTATAGAAGTTTATGATTTATAACCAATAAAGAGGCTTCCTATTTACTATAAAGCCGAAAGAAAATTGGAGAAAATAACCATGAAGCAAATAAAAGGGGTACACCACGTTACAGCCATCACCAGCAGTGCAGAAAAAATATATACTTTCTTCACCACGGTGTTGGGGATGCGCTTAGTAAAAAAGACAGTGAACCAGGATGATATACAAACCTATCATTTGTTTTTTGCGGATGATAAGGGAAGCGCAGGAACGGATATGACCTTCTTTGATTTTCCTGGTATGTCAAAAGGTGTGCATGGCAAAAATGAAATATCAAAAACCTCCTTCCGGGTTCCAACTGATGCTGCCTTAGCCTATTGGATAAAAAGATTTGACCGCCTTAATGTGGCACATACCGGTATTGTAGAACAATTTGGTAAGAAAACTCTTTCGTTCTCTGATTTTGATGACCAGCAATACCAATTGATTTCTGATGAATTCAATAAAGGGATAGCATCTGGTACACCGTGGCAGCAAGGTCCGATTCCGCTGGAATATGCCATTACAGGACTGGGGCCGGTGTATGTACGCATTTCCAATTTTGCTGCTCTAAAAGCAATGCTGTTATCGGCCTTACAATTTAAAGAAACAGCACAGGAAGGCTCGTTTCATTTGTTTGAAACAGGGCAGGGAGGTAATGGGGCTTCTGTTATTGTGGAACAAAATTCAGAACTGCCCGAGGCAAGGCAAGGGTTTGGAACAGTACACCATGCGGCTTTCCGTGTAGAGGACAAACAGGAATTAGAAGAATGGATCGCCTGGTTAAACCAGTTAAGATTGCCGAATTCCGGATTTGTAGATCGTTTCTTTTTTCAATCCTTATACGCAAGAGTAGCACCGCAGATCTTGTTTGAATTTGCCACAGACGGTCCAGGCTTTATGGGAGATGAGCCATATGAAACCCTGGGTGAAAAGTTATCATTACCCCCGTTCCTGGAGCCGCAACGTGCAGCCATTGAAAAATCAGTTCGGCCCATTGATACCACCAGGAGTACAAAAGAGTTCATTAAAGAATAAAATACAGCAACAATATTGGCATGTATAAAAAAGACCGGTTTCGGAGCCAATAATGGAAGGACAATAAACGCAGGTATATAGATAAATTCATACCACTCATTCTTTCAAACTATGCATCAAAAAAAATTCATAACTGCAGGTAGGGAAATAGCTCCCTCTAATAAAGTGCTGATCATGTTGCATGGGAGGGGAGGCAGTGCAGAGAATATTTTGTCGCTTTCTTCGCATCTCGATGTTAAGGATTACGCATTGATTGCCCCACAGGCAACGAACAATAGCTGGTATCCGTATTCTTTTCTTGCACCGCCTGCCCAAAACGAACCCTGGCTTTCCTCAGCCCTGCAACTGATCCGGGAACTGGTAGATGAGATCATTACCAAAGGCGTTGCAACAGGGAATATTTACTTCGCCGGCTTTTCACAGGGAGCTTGCCTGGCACTTGAATTTGTAGCCCGTAATGCAAATAGATACGGCGGTGTGGCAGCCTTCACCGGTGGATTGATTGGCGATAAGATCTACAATGAAAATTACAAAGGCGATTTTCAACATACCCCTGTGTTTATTGGTTCCAGTAATCCAGACCCTCATATACCTGTTGAAAGAGTTTACGCTACAACCAATATTTTGAAGCAAATGCATGCTGTTGTTACTGAAAAAATATATTCCAATATGGGACACACTATCAACCAGGATGAAATTGACCAGGTAAATAAGTTGATTTTTACAAAATAAAAAAAAAGACATGGCCAACCATTCCCGGAATGTTGAACTGGTATCCGTAAGGTTTGTAAACTATGTGAACAATGATTGCGCTTTAGCGAAAAAATGAAGTTTTTATAATTAATGTTGAGGGTGTTTATTACTATAACAATTAGGAACAAAGGCAATATCTTCACGCCCGAACTATCAGCATAAGCTTTGTAGTTACACTAATACTTACCTAATATCGCAACATGCAAACAATTATTGGTTCAGGTGGAACAATCGGGCTACCACTTGCCAGGGAACTGAAAAATTATACCAGTCATATAAGGTTAGTAAGCCGAAACCCGGTTAAGGTGCATGAGTCAGATGAATTGTTCCCGCTGGATGCAAATGACCTGGGAAGAATTGGTGCTGCTGTTTCGGGGAGCGAAGTTGTATATGTAACCATCGGTTTTACCTACAACTTAAAAGTATGGCAGTCAATTTGGCCTCCATTTATGCAGGCGGTTATAAATGCTTGCAAACTGCATCAGTCAAAGCTTGTTTTCTTTGACAATGTGTATATGTATGCAAAATCAGCTATTCCCCATATGACGGAAAATTCACCATTAGATCCTCCGGCTAAGAAGGGGATGGTGAGAAAACAACTACATGACATGATCATGGAGGAAGTTGAAAGATCTGGTTTTAAAGCTCTTATTGCACGGTCAGCAGATTTTTATGGTCCTGATACCAGCAAAAGTGTACTTGCCGAAACGGCAGCCAAAAACCTTTTAAAAGGAAAGAAAGCCCAGGCATTTGGTGACATGAATAAAATTCACACCTATACATTCACACCCGATGCAGCAAAGGCAACAGCCATCCTGGGAAATACGGATGATGCTTACAACCAGGTTTGGCATGTACCCACCACTAAAGAGAAATTGACAACTAAGCAATGGATTGAATTGATAGCCCATGAACTGGGCGTTGCGCCCAAAATTCAGAAAATACCTACCTGGATGCTGCATGTTTTGGGATTATTCATTCCGGAGTTGAAAGAATTTCCGGAAATGATATATCAATACGAAGACGACTACATTTTTGACAGTAGCAAATTTGAAAATAGATTTGGGATCAGCGCGACACCACCCAGGGAAGGAGTGAAGATCATGATCGACTATTTAAAATCAATCAAGTAGCCGGGGAAGGGAAGGGAATGAGCGTTGCATAGATATACAAAGCTAGTTGTATGCCGGAAAGAATTCTCGCAGAGCTGTGAAAGCAATAGAAGTCCTGCAGGATTATTATTTAGCCCTTTCTTTTAAATGATTGGTAAGAGGCTCAGGTAGATTCCAATGATAGCGAAGAGACAACATTCTTAACAGGAAACAGGTGCTCAATCCAATGATGGAAACCCAATCATTAGCTAACCATTTCTGGTAACTTCCCAACACTACAATCAACGCACCTGTTAAAGCGGCTGATGCATATATTTCTCTTTCCAGGATAACAGGGATCCGGTTGAGTAAAATATCACGGAGTACTCCGCCACCCACAGCTGTTGTAATTCCTAAAAGAATGGCCACCTCGCCATTATGACCATAGGAAAGTGCTTTTTGTGCACCCGTTATGGCAAATAAGGATAAGCCTGCAGCGTCGAAAAGAAGCACAGGCTGATTGATACGTTGAACTATAGGATATAAACTAACAGTCATGACAGCAGCAATTAATGCTGTGGCCAAATAATACCAGGTTGTCATACCTGCAGGAGGAATGGCTCCAATGCAAAGATCACGGATGATTCCACCGCCACAGGCAACTACATAGGCGATGGCACAAATTCCAAATAGATCAAGGTTTCGTTGCCTGGCAGCCGTGGCACCGCTGATGGCAAATGCAAAAGTTCCTGCCAGGTCAAGAAAAATATATAACGAATGCAGTTTATCCATTTGTAAATACAAAGTTGCTTATTTGAACCAGGCAAAGGCTGCAGTCATCATGGCCTGCAAACCCGTCTTTAATGTTGGATGTATGACTGGGGCAAATTTGGGAGAATGATTACTGGGTATAGAATTAATAGTATTGTTCTTTTTAGCCTCTCTGTATGTTTCAGGATCTGTTCCACCAACAAACCAGAAAACATAAGGTACTTTCCAGTTTCTGCCAAACACGCTAAAATCTTCACTGGCAGATGCCGGCTGGGCTTCATACGACCTGTTGCCAAATTGAGCATGAAAGGCCTCCGCTAGTTTTACTGTTGCCTCTGTATCATTGTCTGTAATAGGATAACTGTCAAGAGTGGTGAATTCAGGATCCTTTGGTGCATTGGATGCAGCGCATTCTGCACAACAGATTCGTTTTACTGCAGAAAGGATATGGTCTCTTACCCCATCATCAAATGTGCGGATGTTCAATTTCAAAGTAGCATCTTCCGGAATAATATTCTCTTTTGTGCCTGCCTGTAGCGCACCAATGGTCAGCACAGCATTTTCAATAGGAGCCACCTCCCGGGATATAATGGTTTGCAGGCGCAGCGTTGTTGCTGCAGCCATGATCACTGGGTCAATAGAGGTTTGGGGAGAAGAACCATGTGCACCCCTTCCAAATAATTTCACCTTAAGACTGTTGCCTGCTGACAATATAGGACCACTACGATAGCAAACAGTACCTGCTTCGCCTACCATTACATGCTGGCCCAATATGATTTCCGGTTTCGGGAAGCGGGACATCATGCCATCATCAATCATGCCCTGCGCGCCACGACCAACCTCTTCCCCTGGCTGAAAAACAGCCATCAGGGTTCCGTTCCATTGATCCCTATGTTCTGAAAACAACCTGGCGATACCCATTAACCACGTAACATGCAGGTCATGTCCACACACGTGTGAAACGCCTACCTCCATCCCTTCCTCATCCCTGGCCACTTTCGTACTTGCATATGGCAAACCGGTTGTCTCGGTAACAGGTAGCGCATCCATATCTGCCCGAAGCATTACTACAGGACCATCACCATTCTTCATGATGCCAACCACTCCTGTTATTCCTATGCCGGTTGAAACCTCATATTGATACCTGGATAAATAATCTGCCGCTATTTTAGCCGTTCGGAATTCCTGCATGGACAACTCAGGATTGCGATGAATGTCTTTGTATATACTTTCTAACTCCGGAAGCAGCTCATCAATCAACTTATCCATTTGATCGTTCATTTTCTTCACTTGACTAATTTCCATTGTTGCATTTTTATAATCGGAATTAAATTTTGGCGTAATAATTCATGTTGGAATGACTTGCAATATTGTGGCCATGAGAATAACGGGTAGTAACACTTTATAAATGACTTAACTCATCCTTACATGCTTACTATTCATATTCTCTTTTCAATGGTTGAGTAAATAGTAATAACTTTATTTACTCCATTTTTATTATAAGTATCTATCTGTCTCTTTAGAATTAACTACGCAATGACAACTATCAATAGTTCCATCCAGGTCGTCTGCAAACGCATATTCCCACACACAAAAATTCTCTGCAATGGTAAAAACAACAATTATTCTTACTGCTTTAGTTTTATCGTTTACGGGTTTGATATCCTGCAATAGTGGTTCCAACACTACCGCTAAAACTTCAGAAAATAATCCGGGTAACGAAAATGTATCCGCTAATAATGATCAATTGACGCAGGAGCGTTTGAGACGTTTCGACTCGCTTGACTTTCAATTTTACAGCCACCAGGAATGGGATTCATTTGCTGTTAGCCACGATGCCAATATCAAAGTCTATTATCCGGATGGTACAGTAACTACAGGATTGTATCCACAGCATATAGATATGCTCACACCCATGTTTGCCTTTGCTCCTGACACAAAGATTACGAGTCATCCAGTAAAGTTTGGGGCCGGCGACTGGACAGCCGTTATTGGAATTATGGAAGGCACATTTTCAAAACCAATGAATGTGGGTAATGGCAAAACTATTCCACCAACAGGTAAAAAATTTAAGCTGAGTATGTCCACCATCGGGCATTGGAAGGATGGCAAAATGATAGAAGAATACCTTCATTGGGATAACCAGTCATTTATGAAACAGATCGGTTTAGGGCAATAAAATCTTCTGCCATTCCTTAATGATTCCTCAACTTAATGGACATTGAAAAAATAATAAAACCAGGAGGTAACACATGAGAAAAAGAATAGTGCTCCCTGTAAGGGTGATTCTTGTCTATATGGCAACCATACTTTTGGTATTTCCAACTATTGCGCAAAATATAAATGTTTCAATAGCTGACTGGCCTTCCTACAATAGGACACTCGCATCAGATCGTTTTTCTCCGCTCAATCAAATCAATACTGGCAATGTGAGTAAACTGCATTTGCTGCATAGCTTTGACCTTGGTAATGATGTAGGAAGCCTGCAAACTGGTTTGGTGGTAATTGATGGTATCATGTATTTTACCACAGATACTTCAACCTATGCTATTCATGCTGAAAGCGGAAAACTTAAATGGAAATCAACCCGTCCCTTAACAGAACAAAGCATGTTAAAGGTCAATCGTGGTGTAGCCTATTTTGATGGTAAACTATTCAGAGGTTCTTCAAATGCACATGTATATGCACTTAACGCAGCCGATGGTAAACAATTATGGGATATAAAACTGGACGTTGCCGCTCCGGGCATCACAACTCCTATGGCGCCAATAGCATGGAATGGCATGGTGTTCATTGGCAATGCAGGCGGTGACAATTCAGGAATTACGGGCCATGTGTACGCGTTGGATGTCAATGATGGGCATGTGATCTGGTCGTTTAATGTGGTGCCTGAAAGCGGGCCTGCAAAAGCCACCTGGCCAGCGGCTGCTAAAGGTATTTCCATTTCCGGGGGCGCATTCTGGACCAGTTTTTCATTAGATGAAGAAAATGGCGTGCTGTATGTTCCTGCAGGTAATCCTGCCCCTGATTTTGATGTAAAAGTGCGGGAAGGAGACAACTTATACTCCAACTGTGTGATTGCACTGGATACAAAAACTGGTAATTTATTGGGATATGTTCAGTTGGTTCGCAGAGACCTGCATGACTGGGATGTTTCTACTGCCCCTGCGCTGATCATTACAAAATCGGGCAGGAAGATTATTGCTTCTGCTAATAAGGATGGAGTGCTTTCTGTTATTGACAGGACTGGAGTAAAGACTTCCGCTTCAACTTCAAATATCGAAGATGCCCTACAGTTTATGTATGCAGTTCCAACTACTACCCGTGAGAATTCAGATATTGAGTTATCGCGGGAACAATTTACACACTTCAAACCCGGTGTATTAGGCGGATCGGAATGGAACGGAGCAGCTTATTCTCCAGCCCTGGACCTGATTTTTGTAGGTGCAGTAGATTGGGGGGTTAAAGGAAAAATGCCTCCATTAGATTCAGCTAGGATGGCCCCTGAACCTGGCGGGGTCTGGATGGGAGGCACATATGTTTTTGATCCACCTTCTGAAGCAAAAGGATGGCTCAATGCATTCAATGCCAAAGATGGCAGTGTTCGATGGAAATTTCAAATGCCAGCTCCTGTTCTTGCTGGTGTTACGCCAACAGCCGGTGGCCTGGTATTTTCCGCGGATCAAAAAGGCGGATTCTATGCTTTTAACGCACAAACCGGGAAACTTCTTTGGAAAACTTCAACGGGACTTCCTAATGGTGGAGGAATAATTGCTTACTCCGTAAATGGTAAACAATATATCGCTATAGCGGCAGGAATGAAAGCGTTGGTATGGCCCGGCGCTTCTAAAAAAAGTGAAATTCAGATATATGGCCTTTAATGATGGAATGTTTTCTATTCACTCTTTTAATACAGAGACATGAAAAAATTACTGGCAGTTGTAATGATCCTGGGATCATCCAATATTTTATGGGCCCAGGCCACTTCCTGGAAATCAGATCCATGGCATTCTAAATTAACCTTTACAGTTACGCACAAAGGGTTTTCGTCCATCTTTGGATTGTTTCAAAAATTCGATGCAACCGTGACATCCACAAAAACGGATTTCAGTGATGCCATGTTTAATCTTTCGGTTGAAGTTGCATCTGTGAACACAGAAGTAAAAATGAGGGATGATGATTTAAGAAGCCCGAATTTTTTTGATGTGGCTAAATACCCTGAAATGACTTTCAAGTCTACCTCCATAACCAACACAACAGGAATGAAAGACAGATTTAAAATTACCGGCAACCTTACCATGCATGGCGTTACTAAACCTGTAACGATGGATCTGTGGTTCAGGGGTGTGATTTATGACTCCATGTCTAAAAAAAATAAAGCAGGTTTTCAATTAACAGGAATTCTAAACCGTACAGACTTTCATGTTGGCCCTCCCGATCCATTGGATATCAGTACAGATGTTATGATAAGAGCTGATGGAGAATTTTTTAAGCAGTAGATCAGGTAAAGAAATGTTTATTACTGATCAAAAAATGTCCGTGAAACCATCATTCACTTTAGTTAAAATACTTACTGTTGTAATGAAGAATAGAAAGATCCTGGCAGGCATATGCTGAGAAAGGGTACCTGGCTTATGATAAAGATACTTCCTGAGTTTAAATATTTTTTTGCTGTGATTTGGGGACGCGTGGTAAGATCAGTAGCAGCAATGCAATGATTACATTGAACAGCAATAGGATTGAAACACCTATGTTCACCAGGTTATATACACCAGCATATATTAATGGATCTCTCACTACACGTTCATTTGGATATTGATTATAATGGTTTATTTGCGATTGAAAGCTTTTTACCAAAGCAGGGCTGATATAGGAAGCCCGCTTCAAAATCGTGTCCTGGAATGCTTCAAACTCGTAGGGGAAACCATTTTTTTGAAAATGCTTACCAAGTGGTTGATAAAATATAAATCCTGTGAAGACATCTTTGTAAAACACATTTGTGCCTTTATAAAACGCAGCATCAAACTGTTCCTCACCAAACGGGCTGCCAGTTAAGTTAAATCCTGTATTTGGATCATCTGCCAATGCAAATGCGCGATCCCATTTGCCATTTTGCAAAGGGGTAAACATATAACCATATTGGATAGAAATAGAATGGAGAAAAACATTGGCGACCTTACCCGGGTGCAACTTCATCAGGTAAGCTGTTGTACCCATATATTCCCTGGCAAACCTATCATTCTTATTTTCTTCCAGAAGTCCATAACCGTGACGGGTATTCATGATCACCAATGCTTTGTGCCGCTTCTGAAATACAATAGTTTTATTGTACGGTAAAAGAACATGGAGGGCCATAAGGCTGTCGCGATAAGGATTGGTATAAGCATTCAGAAACTTTTGGTGGGTCATTACCCGCCAATCTACAGGCAGGTCCGTAAAATACCAGTTGATCTTGCTGCTGTCATGTAGTTTACTATTAATTTTATTTACGGACTGCAACAGGTCAAATAAGTTGGTATTTGTCCAGAGTGGCCACACAGCATTGCTGTTGCGTTGCAAAATGGCTGTGGCTTTATTAAGTGCGGCTTCAGAATTAAAAGTAGAATGCAGGTACGAGTTTAAGCTGTCCTGATAGCTGATAGAACCACATTCGGTGAAAAGGTTACCGATGCTATCTGTAAATCGTTTATCTGCTACAATTCTATTAATTAATTCGTACTGTGAATATTCAGAATGAACCCGCTCTGAAAGAACCACAATGTCATGCGTTTTGAAAAGATCGAATACGTAATCTACCGGGTCTTCCTTATGTTGCTTAATGAATCGCGCGTAATCTTTGACTTCTTTTGTGTCTGGGTACTGGGGGAACTCTTTAATGGCGCTATTAAAATGTACAAATTTGGAATAATTGCTTACAGATACTCCTGAAATGATCAATAGGAAAATTGAGAGGAACGCTGCTTTTTTGCACCGGGGAGTGGAATAGTCCCGGATGGTTATCATACCTGAAAAAACTTCCCACCACTGTTTTTTTACAACTATAAAGAACAAAGAGGAGATCAGGAAAATTATAACGCCCACTATTGCCGCATTTATAACAGACCAAATGGGGAAAAATAGCTTGATGATAAAGAATGGAACCATAATTCCAATAAACCATTTTAGAATGATCTCCCGCAATAGCATATTCCTTACCGTAATGGTATTGTTGCCCAGGGTGGTAACAGAAAGGTTTGTAAGGAATTTGGCAAGTGTTTTTCCTTTAAAAAATAAATAGCAAATCAGGTAATAAAACAAAAATGTGCTGGCAAAAATGATTGGAAAACCAATAAAAGTAAATTCCCAAATAAGCATTTGCAACAGCAAAGACAAACTATAAACAACGGAAAGATCAATGAGTGCGGACCATATTCTACTCCAAAAAAACAGTTTTGGTTTCATGAAGAATGAGTAAATCCAGTTTCTTATCAATTGAATTTACTGACTGTTAAGGTCAAATAATTCCTATATAAATTTTATGACCATAGTCATTGAATATTAAAATCCTATTCTTCAAATAGAATTAACGTTTACCAACAATGAACAATTAGGAATTGCCCTATTCCATAGGGACCCCATAATGCTCTATAACCTAAAGCAATGGTTTGACCTATAGAAATGTCTGCATATAATAGTTCCGTTTAACCTAAAGAACTACAAACTACACACTACACACTACAAACTTCCTTAAACAGCATGTTTAAGGAGAAAGAAAGGTACCTGGTAATCCGCTGGAAAGTCTCCCTCAAACCTGATGGTCCAGTCATAATCATCCATGTACAATTGTAAGTACTCGGTGTCTTCTGCACTCAGGGGTGCTTTCACTGTAATCTCCAGCTTGTTCTTCATCTTCTTTTCCTTTTGCGGCTTTGGCTCTTTGAGCCTTCCTGCCAGCTCCTGTTCAAAGGAAGAGAGCAAAAGGGTAAACTGCTCATTGGTTAAGGAAGTACGCTTTTGTTCTGTAAGGAAGGTATGCAGGGCTGTGAATACCCCTGGTTTATCCATTCCCTGCTTTAAACAAACGATGGCTATGGTCCTTACCTGTTTAAACAACTGCCTGTACCTTCTTTTAAC